>JAFRJS010000043.1 GCA_017432165.1 Clostridia bacterium
CACGCATACAGCAACACTACTCATATGTGCATATAAAGTAGATATTCCGTTCCCGTGATCTATAATAACGTATGATCCATAGCCTCCGCCAAATCCGGAAGAATTAGCGAATATAACCTTACCCGATGCAGATGCAACTATTCTGGCTCCGTAAACGCCGGGGCCTGCTATATCTATTGCGCCATGCATATGCGAACGTTCCGCTGTATCATTATATCCTGATGTTATTTTTGTGTACCCCGGCAAAGGCCAGATAAACTTACCACTTGGTGCCGGATTTGCCGGTGTGTAAGTATGTCCGGCAGCAGCTGCTGCGGCTCTTGCGGCCTCTTCTTTTCTTTTTTGTTCTTCATAATATTTTTTGATCTGAGCATCAAGCGCTTTTATTTGTGCATCGTTTTGGTCTATTCTGTCTTTTGCTTTTTTCTCTTCTCCTTGCAGTTCGCTCAATAATTTTTCGCTTTCGTCAAATAATTCTTGCAAACCTGCACGGTTTTTTTCCAAACCTTCTCTTTCACGTTCTTGCTCAGACTTGGTTTTGATTATTTCTTTTTCTTTTTCTTCTATGGTATTTAAATCGCTTTTGAGCTCATCGATAAGCTTTCTTACGTATTTGCTTATCGACCTTGCAATATCCACTTTATCAAGAAAATCCTCAAAATCCTTTGCACCCAAAATAATATCTATCGTTGACGTATCGCCCGCTTTATAAATAGAAACCAAACTTTTTTTCAAAAGAACCACTTTTTGATCCATGCTTTCTTTTATTTCGTCGATTTGATCTCTTAACGAAAGTATCTCCCTGTCCAGTGAATTTATGTAATCATTCGAAACGTCTATCTGATTTTTAACAATACTTATTTTTTTGTCCAGCGCATCTTTATTTTTAGCTTCTTTAGAAACTTCATCACTGGCTTTTTTAAGCTGTTCTGCAAGCTCCTTTTTTTTGCTTTGCAGCTCAGCTTTTTTTGTTTCGCTAGGTAAAGATTTTATAACCGAAGATCCAAAGAAATTACTAAAAAGCAAGCTACCGGATAAAATAATTAAAGATAATGATTTTAATATTTTTTTACCACGCAACAACATCACCGCCTTCTTTGGAAAGATAACGTCTTATTGAAATAGAGCTTCCTATTATACCAAAAAACATGCCTGTGGCAACAAAACCTCCCATCACTCGCCAGAAGATGTTTTTAAAGCTCACTCCCACAAATGGTACTATTCCTTCAATTACTTCCCATAATACATTATAGACACTACCTAACACAAAAGTTGAAACAATAGCAGCGACAAGTCCAATAATTATACCCTCTATTAAAAACGGTGCTCTAATAAACCCGTTCGTAGCACCAACGGATTTCATTATGCTTATTTCAAACCTTCTGCTGTGCATAGAAATGCGAATTGTATTCGAAATTATAAACAGCGACACCAAACCGAGCGAACAAACGACTCCTATGCCGCCCCTTACTATGGTTTTGCTTAAATTAGAAAGTTTTTGTGCTGTTTCGCTGCGGTCTCCAACGGAATCCACTTCCGGAATTGATTTAATTTTATTAACAGTACTTTCATAAAGCGACAAATCTTTCATCGTAACATGAAAAGATTCCGGAAAAGGGTTATCTTCTTCACAAACCGCATCATAAAGCGAACCTAAAACGTCTTTGTATTTTTCTGCAGCTTGTCCGCTTGAATAATATTCGCATCCAATTACATTGTCCACACTTTCAATTTTTTTGCCAATATTCAGCGCTTGAGAAGGAGTTACTTCTTTACTTAAAAACACAGTAATGCTATTGCGATTTTCTATTGATTTAAGCGCATGATTAACGTTATAAGAAAATAGTACTGCACCGCCTGTGAGTATCATACAGCAAATCATAACCAACATAGAAGCCGCCGACATAATCCTATTTACCCATATATTTTTAAATCCTTCTTTTATAAAATAATTCAAAGAATTCATACTCATTGTTTTTCACCACTCAATTCACTATCTTTTGTTAATTTCCCGTTTGATATTTCCACTATTCTAAACCCACTGAACTTTTTAACAATCGAAATATCATGCGTTACCATTATAATTGTTGTCCCACACTTATTAATCTGGCTAAGAAGATCAACCAGTTCATACGAAAGAGATGGATCAATATTTCCCGTAGGCTCGTCCGCAATAATCATACTGGGGTTATTAACAAGCGCTCTGGCAAGGCCAACCCTTTGCTTTTCACCACCGGAAAGTTCGGAAACTTTTCTTCTTGCCTTACCACTTAATCCAACCAAGTTAAGCACATACGGCACACGTTTTCTTATGTCTCTGGCTCTTGCGCCTATAACGTGCATAGCAAAAGCAACATTTTCAAACACCGTCATTTTTTCTATTACTCTAAAATCTTGAAACACAATTCCCATTGTTCTGCGCAAATATGGGATTTTTCTTTTTTTCATTTTACCTAAAGACACATTATTTATGAATATTTCACCCGATGTTGGTTCCTCTTCTTTTGTTAAAAGTTTTAAAAATGTACTTTTTCCGGAACCGGACGGCCCTACGACAAACACAAATTCGCCATCTGGAATATTTAAATTCAAATGATCAAGCGCTTTAATATCTTGCGCATATTCTTTTGTAACATTTTTAAATTCTATCATAATACAAAAATCACACCCTAAAAATTATTAATGTGCTGCCGAAAAAATTAAGGCAACACATAGATTAATAACATTAATTTTAAGCCATAAATTAAAATTTAACGCTTTGCCCTATATAAAATTTTTAAACTCAGCAAACCGGAACTACTTAATTTTAAAATTTAACAGGATTGGACATTAAATATTTTTTAACCATTAAAGCCACTTTAAACACGATTGCATCTTCGAATTCTCTAAGATCCAAGCCGGTGATTTTTTTGATTTTTTCAAGTCTGTAAACAAGTGTATTTCTGTGAACGAAAAGTTTTCTGGAAGTTTCGGAAACATTTAAGCTATTTTCAAAGAATTTTTGAATTGTGAAAAGTGTTTCGTGATCCATGGAAGTCACGGAACCTTTTTTGAATACTTCTTTTAAGAAAGTTTCGCAAAGTGTGGTCGGAAGCTGATATACAAGACGAGCAATTCCCAAATGATCGTATGTAATAACATTTTTTTCTGTATCGAAAACTTTTCCGACTTCAATTGAAACCTGGGCTTCTTTAAACGATCTTGCTAGTTCTCGGATTCCACTGACAGCAGTACCAACACCCACTACAGCATGTGTGTAATATTCTCCTGAAAGTGTGTCCACTATCGATGCAGCTAATTTTTCCAAAGATTTTGGGTCTGTATCTTTCTTTATTTCTTTTACGAGAGCAATATCATTCTCATTAATGCTGATTACGAAATCTTTTGTTTTGTCCGGGAATAACCCTTGAACGACGTCAAACGGAGAAGCGTCTGATTTTGAAGTTACTTTTACAATCATGCAAACGCGGTTTACATCACAGTTGAATTTCATTTCGCGAGCTTTAAGATAAATATCCCCCGGCAAAACGTTATCTAAAAGAACATTTTTTATAAAGTTTACTTTGTCATATTTTTCATCATTTTGTTGTTTTACGCTGTTCATGGCAACAGACAAAAGCACCGCATCTCTGCTTGCGGCTTCGTCTACACCTGTTACAAAAACCGCAAACTCAGGGTGCGATGGATTCCCAAAAGCTTTGAATGTATATCCGCTTGAAACAAATGTTTCGCCGGAAATCATCATATCTGAATTTACAGAGCTAATGTTTTCGCCAATTTTTGACGGATCATTACATGCAACTATCATTGATGAATCATCAATTACCCCCATTGTTCCTTTCATAACATCTGCTGTTTGCCTTATTATGCTTTGAAATAATCTGTTAGACATAATTAATCTCTCCTACTTTCTTAAAATATTAAAATTAAAGCATTTTTCAATTTGTAAATGTAAAAAAATAATGTATTCTTTTATCAATTATATACAATTAATAAAAGTTTTGCAACCTTATAATTATTTTCATAGTAAAAATTACGTTTTGCACACTTATGAGATTTTCCTTTTATATTTATAGATAAACTACACAAAAAAATCGTATTTTTATGTGCTACAAAACAAATATACTCGCCATAATGACGAGTAATTATAATGTAAATTATTTATATTTATCTATTTTACCGCTGCCAAATCTTCCCCTGCGATTCTTACTATTTCCACTCTTGCGCCTTCTAAATCCCTATAGTTTTGAGCCGCTTTTAAACTTTCACTTTTTAAAAGCAATGCCGTGTTTTCACTTTGAATTTGGTCAAGCTCCTTGGAAGCCTTTGAAACTTTATCTATGGATTCCGCAAGCTTAGACTGCTCTGAAATAAAAAGGAAACCACATCCGGCAGACAACAAAAAAACTGAAAAAACAGAACCCATAAGCATTTTTAGGGCTTTATTTTTTTGATTTTTTCTTTGCGACTTACCCGGAAGTTTAAGAACCTTCCCTTCGCCATGCTGTTCTTTTCTCAGTGGAGCAAAATCATAAGCTGCGTTCCTGTTATACATCAATTCAACATCTCCATAAATTCCTTAAATTTTTTCACAAACCCTAAGCTTTGCACTTCTTGACCTTGTATTTTCCTCGGTTTCTTTTGCTGAAGGTTTAATTGCTTTTTTTGTTATCATTTGTGCGCTCGGCGTTTTTCCGCAAGTACAAATTGGAAAATCCGGCGGGCAAATACACCCTTTGCACCAACTTTGCATTTTCTTTTTTACAATTTTATCTTCAAGAGAATGGAAAGTTATTGCTACAATTATTCCGCCCTTTTTTAGGACTTTAAACGCATCTTCCAAACTTACTTTTAAATTTTCAAGCTCATTATTAACATAAATTCTTATTGCTTGAAATGTCCTTCTTGCCGGATTGCCGCCCCCTCTGCGCGAAAACGATGGTATGGCGTTTTTCACTATTTCTGCAAGTTCGGTGGTCGTTTGGATTAGTTTCTTTTCCCTTGCTTTTACTATTTTAAATGCTATTTTTGATGCGTATCTTTCTTCACCATATTCGCTTATTATTCTCTTAAGTTCGCCTTGATCGAAAAAATTCACAACGTCGTATGCGGACTGACCTTGCTTACTCATTCTCATATCAAGCGGCGCTTCTTTTTTGTAGGAAAATCCTCTATCTGCGGTATCAAGCTGATATGAAGAAACTCCTAAATCAAAAACGACTCCATCTACACCATCAAAACCTAAACTATGTACAATGTTATAAATATTGGAAAAATTATCATTCACTATTTCAACATTTTTGAATTCTTTTAATTTTTCTTTACACGCCAAAATTGCGTCAGGGTCTTGATCAATGCAAATAAGTTTGCCATTTTTAGAAAGATTTGATGCAACTTTATAAGATAATCCGCCGCCACCCGCAGTAGCATCAACATAAACCCCATTCGGGTTAATATTAAGTAAATCTACTGTTTCGTTTATAAGTACGGTTTTATGATTAAATTCCAAAGTTACATTCCTTCTTTTAATAGTAGCACAATTAATGACACCACTACATTTTATTATGCTACAACGATCTTATTTGAAAATCAACACCCAAATTATGACATTATAAAATTTTGGGTAATTGCACATTTTTTAATATAAATTTATGATATTTTTATTATTACTAACCAAATAAGTTCCCTGCTGTTCCTCTCTTATAACAAACGGCGTTTCCTTCATCTGTATCTATATGCATTGCAAGGGAAAAATTCTCGCTTACCCTGGCCACCACATCTTCAAAAATCAAAGTACGGCCCTCGCTTTTTATTCTTACTTTTACTTCTTCACCATTTTTCACATCTAATTTTTCTGCATCTTTCGGTGACATATGAATATGCCTTTTAGCCACAATCAACCCTTCGGAAATCTCAATGCTACCTTTTGGGCCAATTAACGTGCACCCTGGCGTACCGTCTAAATCTCCCGACTCCCTAATAATTCCTTTTACGCCAATCTTCCTGGAGTCAGTCAAAGAAATTTCAACTTGCGTTTTTTCCCTAAGCGGGCCTAAAACTGCAACGTTTTTAAGCATTTCTTTATCGGTTTTAATGTCCACACGTTCTTCACAAGCAAACTGCCCAGGCTGAGAAAGATCTTTTCTTTTAGAAAATATATAATCCTCTCCGAATAGCACATCCGCCACATCTTTGGAAAGGTGAACATGTCTGGCGGAAACTTCCACCGGTATATCAACTTGATTTATGTTCATGGGTTTACCACCTTTTTAAGATTTTTTTCTCTAAATTTTTGTAAAAATGATTTTTAGAAAATCTGATAAATTTAACCGCGGCATCTGCTTTTTTAATTTTAATCATTTCGCCGTTTAATTTGGCAGATTTTCCTACGCCGTCTGCATTTAATATGGCTTCACCACAAGATTTTATAGATATTTCATCATCGCAAGACAAAATAATAGGCCTGCAAGATATTTCTTGGGGACAAACGGGAGTAACCGCCACACAATTTACATTATTATCGATTATCGGGCCGCCCGCAGAAAACGAATATGCAGTGGAGCCCGCCGAAGTGGAAACAATCACACCATCTGCACGGAACGACAAAATTCTTTCCCCGGATTTATAAATTTCAAAATCCAGCATACGTGAAAAAGAACCACGATTTACCGAAAGTTCATTCAGTGCCAAAAAATTCTCGTTATTATGATTTATTTCAAGCAAAAAGTGATTTTCAGTAATATAATCACCGTTTGCCAAACGCTTAAGTTCATCTATTTCGTCTTTTTCAATGGTAGATAAAAAACCCATTTTGCCTGTGTTTACACCTAAAACCGGCTTGTTAAATTTTGCGCAAAGCTTAGAGAAATACATTATACTGCCATCTCCGCCAAAAACCACGGAGGCGTCACTGCTAGAAATCATTTCGCTTATATCATCAAAAAAATTTAAACCATTATTTTTTATATGTCCCTTAATTTTTGAACTTATAAAAACCTGCAAGCCACAAGCGGCTAAAACAGAAGCAGCTTTTTCTATTGTTTCTGTTTTGTATTCTTTGTTTTCATCAAATAATAGTGCTATTTTTTTAATCATATAATCACCCTAAACGTAAATATTCGGCTAAAGCTCATCGTGAGAAAGTTCAACGATATTTTCCGGATCAACTGGTTCATCAATATATGGGCTCCATGATTTTTTTACTAAAATTAAATACTCTATATTCCCATCCGGGCCTTTTATTGGCGAATAATCCAGAGCCAAAACTGCAAAGCCATTATTAAGACAAAAATCACAAACTTTTGTTACAGCTTTAGTATGTAATTTTTTATCTTTTACAACTCCGGTTTTATTGGCGTTTTCTTTGCCAACTTCAAACTGAGGTTTTATTAAACACACACCCAAGGTACCATTTTCCACTATATTTCTGATCGCCGGCAAAACCAAAGTCAACGATATAAATGAAACGTCCACAGTAAAGAAATCAATTTTATCTTTAATAAGCTCTTTTTTCAGCTTTCTTGCGTTAACTCCTTCGATGTTTACAACTCTTGGATCGTCCAATAATTTTTGGCTAAGCTGATCGTGGCCAACGTCCACGGCGTAAACTTTTTTACAGCCGTTTTGAAGCATGCAATCGGTAAATCCGCCCGTACTTGCGCCAACATCAAGGGCGATTTTACCGTCAAGTCTAATATCAAAATTATTAATAGCTTTTTCCAGCTTAATCCCACCACGGCTTACGTATTTTATGGCATTTTCTTGAACTTTAACATCAACACCATCTTCAAATTCCGCACTTGGTTTATTAATAATTTGATCATCAACGGAAACGAAACCGTCTAAAATTAATTTTTTTGCTTTTTCTCTGCTTGGAGCTAAATTTTTTTCACATATTATAATATCTAATCTTTTTTTCATTTGGGAGATAATGAATCATTTTTTAAATCCATTGTTACTCCTCGAGCCACCTACCTTTTTATTAATTATAATTACTCATTGCTTCATCGATTTTACCACTAATCATAAGCTCAAGAGCTTTAAAAACACTTTCAAAATCACCTTCAACGGTTTTAAGTTCATCCTCTGAAAAGGAAGAAATAACCCAATCATCTAACCGCCACATATCATTCGGCTTATTACCGATTCCAATTTTAATACGCGGAAAATTATCTGTACCACACAGCGTTATAATGCTTTTTACTCCATTTTGTCCGCCGTGCGATCCTTTTTTTCTAATGCGAATTTTTCCCACCGGAAGACAAATATCATCAAAAATAAGAATTATATTTTCGGGTTTTATTTTATAAAAAGACATCGCACTAAGAACTGATTTTCCGCTTAAGTTCATGTACGTTTGCGGTTTTAAAAGCATTATTTTTTTACCATCAAGCGAAAACGTTGCACTAAGAGCATCAAACCTGCTAAAAGAAAAATTAACGTTCATTTTTTGAGCTATTAAATCCAGAATAATAAACCCTGCATTATGGCGTGTTTTTTTGTATTTATCGCCGGGATTCCCCAACCCTACAATTATGTAATCTACCGCGCTCATTTAAATTCCCCTTAAATTATTCCAAAATCATAGTAGACATCGGCTTATCGCCATTTATTCTTTTAATAGCTTCGGAAAGTATCGGCGCAACATTAAGAACTGTAAATTTATCAAGCATCTTTTCTTCTGGGATATCGATTGTATTAAACGCAATTATCTTTTTAATGCAGCTGTTTTTAAGATTTTCAACCGCATTACCCGAAAGAACAGGGTGTGCAACATAAGCGTAAACCTCTTTGGCTCCGCCTTTCTCAATTGCAGCTTCTGCAGCATGGCAAAGCGTTCCGGCGGTATCCATAATATCATCAACCAAAATAATTTTTTTATCTTTAATATCACCTATAATATTCATAACTTGACTTACGTTTGCTTTTGGGCGCCTTTTGTCAACCAAGGCTATTGGGCAACCAAGCCTTGTAGCAAACTGTCTTGCTCTGGCAATGGACCCTAAATCGGGGGCTAAAACAGTAAACTCTTCCGGGTTAAAACCATCAATTTCTTTAATAAAAGAGGCAAAAATCGGCGCTGCTATTATGTGATCTACCGGAATATCAACAAATCCCTGAATTTGAATTGTGTGAAGTTCAAGCGTAAGGATTCTATCAACTCCCGCCTGAGTAAGCAAATTTGAAACCAGTTTTGCGGAAATTGGATCTCGTGGATTGGCTTTTCTGTCTTGACGTGCATACCCAAAATAAGGTATTACAGCCGTAATTCTAGCGGCAGACGCACGTTTTACAGCATCAACCATAATTAGAAGTTCCATAAGATTATCATTAACCGGCGCACAAGTGGACTGCACTATAAAACAATCTGCACCTCTTACCGATTCGTAAATCGAAACAGATATTTCTCCGTCACTAAAACGTCCCACCTTTGACTTACCAAGATCACAGCCAAGCTCCTTGGCAATATCCGCCGCTAATTTTGGATTGGAATTTGCCGAAAAAATTCTTAAGTCTCTTTTTTGATAATCCATAAACTAACCTCTTTCCTTAATTATTAAACTTCCCAAAAGACTTTATTTATTATTTACAAAAGATACAAAAGGCCCTATTTTTTGATTTTCCGGTATAATGCATTCCTTGCAGTAGCTGTTATTTACAACTGTATTATCGCCTATTTTAGAATCAATAATTTGACTGCTTGGCCCAATCACACACTCGTTACCTATTATTGTTTTTCCCGTAAGAATTGTCCCCGGCAAAATAGTTGTTCCACATCCCACTTGAACCCATCTGCCAACTATTATGCCATCTGTGCATGGAATTTTTACACCGTTTTCCATAAGACCGTTTAAAACTTTTTCTCTGGCTATTTCGTTTAATTCTTGCAACTGGCACACATCATTTGCGCCAAGAGCAACGTCAGAAGATGATGTTTCAAATGCGTCTACTCGATAATTGTTTTTTATTAAAAGTTCTATAACCGAAGTTAGGTAGAATTCGTTTTGCGATGTGTTATCACTTACTTTATCAATAAATTTCAAAAGGTCTTTTACTTTAAACCAGTATGCGCCCGAATTTATTTCTTTTATTGACCTTTGAACGAAACTTGCATCTTTTTCTTCTACTATTGCTTGAACGTCGTAATCTTTACTATCCCTGATAATCCTTCCGTATCCGCACGGATTTTCAAGCCTGGAAGATATTATTGTGGCTGAATTGTTAGAGTTTTTATGTGTTTTATAGGCTTTAATAATTGTGGATTTATCTATAAACGGCGCGTCGCCCCCAAGAATAAGAACATCGCCGTTTTGGTGCCTATTTAAAAACTCCGATGCCGTCATTACAGCGTGAGCCGTTCCTTTTCTTTCTGCTTGAATTACGCTTTCAAGATTATACTTTAAACTTTCAAGGTACTCCTGCACAAGCTCGTGTTTATAGCCCGTAACAACGCAAACATTTTTTATATCGCACTTAATAACTGCATTTATTACCCAGCCGACCATCGGTTCAAAAAGAACAGACGAAAGCACTTTGGGAATATTGGATTTCATTCTTTTTCCTTCGCCTGCGGCCAATATTACACAGCAAACATTTTCCAACGAATTCACTCCCACGCATATAATTAAAAATATAAGTTATATTTTACCACTTTAATCCAAAAATTTCAACAAAAAGAAGTTCTTTATTTATTATTTATTGCACTTTCCACTGCTTTTACTATATCCGCAGCCGTCATGTTGTATGCTTCTTTTAAAAACGGCATTTTACCGACTTGGCCAAAAACGTCTTTTACTCCAACGGATCTAATCGGCACGGGGTAATTTTCTGACAAAGTTTCGGCAACTGCGCTGCGAAGTCCACCAATTATATTATGATTTTCCGCCACAACTACTGCACCCGTTTTTTTCGCGGAATTTATAACGCTTTCTTCGTCAAGAGGTTTAATTGTATGAATATTTATAATTTCTGCATTTATTCCCATTTCTTCAAGAATTTTATTTGCTTCCAAAACTTCTGAAACCATAATTCCAGTGCAAAAAATACTTACATCGGTTCCGGCTTTAATTGTTTTAGCGTTAAATAGATTAAATGTTTCGCCCTCATCAAAAATATCAGGGGTTGTTTTTCTGAACATTCTTATATACACAGGGCCTTTGTAATCAATAATCTGCGGCAAAATATTTTTTAGTTGGTTATTATCGACAGGCTCAAAAATTACAATATTCGGAATACTGCGCAAAACACCTATATCTTCAAAACTCATGTGCGTTCCACCGTTATACTCTGCGCTTATGCCCGGGTCAGTACCGACTATTTTAACATTTTGCTTGGCGTAACAAATAGAAATTGCTATTTGGTCGCATATTCTTCGTGTTGCAAACGGCGCAAAAGTGCAGATAAACGGAATAAATCCATAACTGCTCATTCCGGCTGCAATACAGGCCATGTTTTGCTCGGCAACGCCAACGTTTATCGCTCTTTCAGGATATTTTTGGGGTAAATTACCAAATCCGTTCGGCTTTGCCAAATCTGCATTTATTATGACTATATTTTCGTTTTTTTTCATTAATTTATCAAGCTCAGACGCAAAAAGTTCTCTCATTTCCATTATTGGTCGCCCCCCAATTCCTCTATTCCTTCTTTAAACATCTCTTCGCTTACCGTCATGCTGTGGTTTGATGCTCCGGCTTTTTCAGCAAAGCTTACTCCGCAGCCTTTTACTGTATTTAAAATAATCATTGTTGGCTTAGATTTAAAAACTTTTGCTTTTTTTACTGCTTCGTCAATTTCTGTGCAGCTGTTACCGTTCTCAACAACTATAACATTCCAGCCAAAAACTTCCCATTTTTTATCCAGCGGGTCAATCGAGCAAATGTCCTGAGTTTTTCCGTCCAGCTGAAGTTTATTGTAATCAGTAAATGCGATTAAATTATTCAAATCATGGTGCGAAGCAAACATTGCAGATTCCCAAATTTGGCCTTCTTGAGTTTCGCCATCGCCTATTATGGTGTAAATCGTGGCGCTATCTTTTTTTATTTTTGATGCCTTGGCAATCCCCACAGCACAGGAGAAACCCTGGCCAAGTGAACCTGTTGTCATATCTACTCCCGGAGTCCTGTTCATATCGCAATGACTCGGCAAATTTGTTCCGGGTTTATTAAGCGTAAGAAGCCAATTTTTGGGGAAATAGCCCAAATCCGCCAAAACAGCGTAAACCGCCGGGCCGCTATGCCCTTTGGAAACAACCAGTCTGTCTCTTCCTACCATTTGCGGACTGTTTGGGTCAATATTCATATGCTTATAATAAAGCACCACCAAAGTTTCCACTATGGAAAGCGAACCGCCAATATGCCCCACTCCCAGGGTGCCTATTTCTTTTAATATATTTTTTCTTATTTCTATGCATTTTTTCTCTAAATCCAATATAATCCCTCCGACTTAAATAATAACTCACTTTAATTTAAATTATCCGGCCCAAAGCTTTGCGGAAGCAAATCTTCCAGAGTAAAAACTTTAAAATCTTCTGCACTTTTTGCAAGAATAACTTTAAATTCTTTTGGGTCGCAAAATTCCCTAAGCGCTTGCCTGCACATCCCACAAGGAGGCGCAAATGAAGACAAAACATCTTCTTCAGCTTCGTTTCCCCCGACAATGGCAATAGCTTTAAAATAGTTATGCCCTTCATAAACAGCTCTAAAAAGTGCCGTGCGCTCCGCACAGTTGCAAACCGAATACGCTGCACACTCAATATTAAACCCTCCGTAAATTTTTCCGGCAGAAGTCATAAGCGCTGCGCCGACTTTATAACCGGAATACGGCGCATATGCATTTTTTCTTGACTCAAGCGCCTTTGATATTAATATTTTTACATCTTCCAATATGTGTCCCTCCAAAAACAGGCTACGATAATACAGTATAATATTAATTTCAAAAAAATTCAAAATTTTATCATCAAAAAAATAATTTTAACAATAAATTTTAATTTTCTTTTTCAGTTATATAATATTTTACTATATGATTTTTTTGTTATAAATAGTATAATTAATTAGCATAATTATTTTTAGGAGGTAAAAAAGTTGAATACCAAATTTAAAAAAATCATTTCTTTATCTGTGGCATGTTTAATAGGATTGTTTTCAATGTCTTGTGTAAAAACCCACGCAGGAGCACTTGGCGACATAAAAAACATGATCAGTTCTTTCAAAGGATCCGACAATCAATCCGAAGAAAGTTTTAATTTTATTAAATCAAATGAATCGTCGGGGGATTTTCTTTACGACGGATCACTCTTTCTTTACGGCGGGATTGCTTTTATATCAATATCAATAATAGGTATAATTATAACTTTAAAACCAAAAAGAAAGAAGAAAAAATCCACCCATAAAGTACATAAAAAATCAAAAAAAGAAATTTAACATAACGTTACGGAGGAGTCATTCATGCCCAATATAACCCGTACAGAAATATGCGAGGGTGTTAATTTTAGCCATATCCCGGAAAATAAATTCAAAAATGAACTGATTTCGTTTTCCATGTTTACACCACTGGATAAAAAACACGTTTCACAAAATGCAGTTATTCCGAGTCTGCTTACGCACAGCGGCAAAAAGTATCCATCTATAAAACTTTTAAACCAAAAGCTGGAGGAACTCTACGGCGCAAGCATTTCGCCAAGCGTAAGCAAAGTGGGCGATTTTCAAGCTCTTACAATCACCGCGTTTTGCGCCGATGATCGTTTTTTGCCGTACAAAAGCGCAAACATAAACAACCTTTCGAATTTGCTTTGCGAGTTAATATTCAGTCCGAACCTTAACAAAGAAGGCTTATTTTTTGATGAAGATATCGAGCGAGAGAAAACACAAATTATCGAAGAAATAAAATCAGAAAAAAATGATAAAAAAGTTTATGCACGGGGTAAATGCGTAGAAATCATGTGCAAAAATGAAAAATACGGCATTAATTCTTTGGGAACGATTGAAAGCGCGAAAAATCTTAGCTCTAAAACTATTTTTGATGCGTGGAAAAATCTGCTGGAAAATGCACATGTAGAAATTATGATGATAGGGAATGGAGAAAACAATCTTATCATTAATGAATTTAAAAAAAGATTTCAAAATATAAAAAGGGGCAAAAATCCCCCCTTTAAAACAGAAATTATCAAAAAAGTAAATGAAATAACCCAAAAACAAGAAAGCATGGATGTTACGCAGTGTAAATTGGTTATGGGATTTAGAACAGAAATAGCAAAACCGGACGAAAAAGTTTCGGCCGTAAAAGTAATGAATGCTCTTTTAGGCGGAACACCTCAATCGAAACTTTTTTTAAACGTAAGGGAAAAACTCAGCCTATGCTATTACTGCAGCTCAAAATACAACGCAAATAAAGGAATTATCCTAATTGAAAGCGCAGTGGAACTGCAAAACATAGAAAGAGCAAAAAAAGAAATACTTGAGCAAATAAAAGATATTCAGCTTGGAAATTTTTCCGACACGCAGCTTGAAGAAACGAAGCTTTACTTAAAACAAAAAACAAAAAAAATACAAGACGACATAGAACTGATGGGTACTTGGTATTTGTTGCAAACATTTGACGAAACGAAAAAAGCCCCAAGCGAGGCTATAAAAGAAATAGAAAACGTTTCCAGGGAAGACGTAATAAATGCCGCATTAAAAATTTCGCTTGATACTATCTACATTTTATCGAGCAGTAAGGAGTAGTTTATGAACCCTAAAAAAATAACAAGTGAAATTCTAAAAGAAAATTACTTTTATATGAAACACCCTTCAGGGCTTGATATTTACGTCTACCCAAAAAAAGATTACAATTCAAAATATGCAATAATCGGCAGCAATTTTGGATCCATAAACAACAAGTTTAAACTAAAAAGCGAACTTTCTTACACAAACATTCCCGACGGAACTGCACATTATTTGGAACATAAGCTATTTGAAAGCAAAAAAGGAGATGCTTTTGAACTTTTTTCCAAAACAGGAGCAAGTGCAAACGCTTATACTTCTTTTGAAAAAACTGCTTACTTATTCTCTTGCGCAGATAATTTCGATAAATCTTTAGAAATTCTGCTGGAGTTTGTTCAGTCACCTTATTTTACCGAACAAGGCGTTTTAAAAGAAAGAGGAATAATCTCTCAGGAAATAAAAATGTATAGCGACAGCCCAGACTGGAAAGTATTAATAAACTTGTTAGGGGCTCTTTACAAAAATCACCCCGTAAAAATTGACATTGCAGGTTCAGTAGGAAGTATTTCTAAAATAACCCCCGATACGCTTTACGAATGCTACAATGCATTTTACAACCTAAGCAACATGTGTTTGTGCGTTGTCGGCGATGTAGACTACATGAAAGTGTTTGAAATTGTGGACAAAAACCTTAAGTTTTCTCCCGCAGTAGAAGTGGAACGCTTTTTCCCCGACGAACCTTATGAAATTTCAAAAAAAGAAGTTACCGAGCGTTTTGATATGGAAACATCTATGTTTAACATTGGATTTAAAGAAAACATTTCCAAGGGCGAAAGGGTTTCCATAAAAGATTTAGTATATCATGACCTTATAATAAGCGCCATATCATCCAAATCTTCCGATATGTACGATGAACTTATAAAATCGCAATCAATAAATGAGGTTTCATTTTCAAATGAATATCTGGAAGGGCCGGGATATGCATCGGTTATTTTTTCCGGAGAATCGCAAAATCCAAAAAAAGCCTGCGAAATAATTAAAAAGCACATTGAAAAAGCTCATAAAAACGGAATTGACAAAAAAACATTTGAAAGAGCCAAAAAATATGCCTACGGTCAAAGTTTGGCGGTGTTTAACGGTGTATCTTCAATAGCAAATTTACAGCTGGATTTTGCTTTGGCGGGAAAAGAAATATTTGAATATCTTGAAACTTTAAAAAATGCCGATTTTGGCGAAATAAATGCGCATTTGGATAAAAAATTAAATATTGATAACTCAGCAGTATCAATCGTAAAACCAAAAAATGAGTAAGGCTATTATTTACCATATTTCTTTTCCAAAATTAAACATAGATTTTTCAATAAACCCCATTTTGGCGAAAATCGGAAGCATAAATGTGCATTGGTACGGAGTAATAATTGCCACCGGATTTGCTTTAGCGTATATTTATATGGTTTCACAAAGAAAAAAATACAACTTAAAAACCGAAGAAATTTCTGATTTTACATTTATTTCTTCTGCCCTGGCAATAATTTTTGCAAGGATTTATTATGTCGTATTTTACCCGGGAGATTTTTACATCAAGAATCCCATTGAAATAGTGAAAATTTCAAACGGCGGGATTGCCATATATGGAGCCGTAATAGGTGGGTTTTTGGGGATTTTAATATTTTGCAAAATCAAAAAAATGGCATTTCTTCCTATTTTAGATATTACATGCATAGGCCTTGCAATCGGTCAATCAATCGGCAGATGGGGAAATTTTGTAAATCAAGAAGCTTTTGGCACTGTTACAAATTTGCCCTGGGGAATGGCAAGCGAGAACACAAATTTTCAGGCAGTTCACCCTTGCTTTTTGTATGAATCCGTCGGCTGTTTTATTTGCTTTTTAGTTTTGCATTTTTTGTCAAACAAAAAAACAAAAAGCGGAACCGTGTTTTTTACTTATCTTTTAATTTACGGCATACTGCGAATAGTAATCGAAAGCTTTAGAACAGACAGCTTAATGATACCAAACACAGCAATTAAAGTGTCTTCCCTTTTTAGCGCAGCGATAATAATTATATCAATAGCCTTCTTATTTATAAAAAAACAAAAAACCACTTAATTTAATAAGTGGTTTTCATTTTGCAAATTTATTTTTCTTATTCAGCCTTTGCTTCTTTTAATTTTAAGTAGAAATTTGTTCTGGTTGCATTAACATAAGGCGCAATGTAAATAGAAGCAAAACCGCAGGTAATCAGAATTAACAAATACCAAAAAATAAATGACAAATCAAGAATAAAAAATTCAAATTTATGACCTTTCATCATTTCTTTACTCTTTGTAATAGCTTCTAAAGCACCTATGTTTGGATTTTCCGCCATAATGTAAGGTGACATGCTGTAAGAATAAGCTTTAATTATTCCCGGAATAAAGAAAAGAAGTGACCAAAGAAAAGTAAACACTGACATAAGTAAATCAAGTAAAATAGAATTTCCCCATCAATTTTTATAGCCATAACCAAGCATTGAAAATCCCGGTTTTTGATCTTTTGCAGCCTCAAGATAAGCATAATTATGAGAAATTCTAAGTGGACTCATAATAACTAAACTTATGATAATGAATACTGCCATATACCATACTAAAGGCATAAACATTCCCGGAGACAAAGTTGCAGATTTAGACCCTACATTTAAATTAGACATCATACTACTTTGTACAAAACTACTACAGAAACCTCCCAAAAAGTGGTCTGCGCCTGCAATCAAACCAATTACAAACAAAATTAAAACATTGCCTTTGATTTGCTTTTTCGCCAAACTTTTCAATTCCGCTCTAGACATAAATATCCTCTCCTTTAAGTAAAAAATTTTAGTATCCTGGCTATATTATGACTACCAAGCAAGGCCATTGTAGCATGTGTTTATAAATTTGTCAATATTTATTTTATTTTTTGTGCTATATATCAATTTTTCACTTAAAGCTTAAAATAATTAAAACTTTAAATTTAATAAGTTTTTTTGCAAATTAGATTTATATTTACGAACTGTATTTAAATTATTGTCGAATCGTATATTATGATATTGATAAATATTATTTACACTATGAATTTGGCAAAAATTTTCGTATGCCACATAAACTTCCACAATAAATTTTTCATCGCCCTCGTTTTCTTCGGAAACTGAAAAACTTGGGGTAAATAAATCTTTATTTAAATAATCTATTTTAAAACGCGAAGTACCGGCTGTTTCTATAATATTTAAATTCTTCTCATCACAATTTAATCCTAATATTTTATATAAATTTTCAAGATTTATGGTAAAACCATATTCAGTTTTTGCCCAATTATTTTTATTAAAAAAGTACTTTAACGCTTTGACGCACGGAAACTCATTAATAATTTCAGTTTTACCGTCAAAAGAAAAATCAAAATTAGTATTAATACCACAATCAACGATACTTACATCTTTTCCCGACAAACCAAATTTACTTTTTGCACAATCCAAATCAATTATAAACTGTTCATTTGTAATTTTATTTATATACATGCAGTGTTTACAATTTAACTTTTTATGGCAAAAAGATCCATCTAATCTACCGCATTCACATTCTGCTTCGTACCCTTTTGGGACCCTAACAGCACCCAAAAAACTGTTAAATTCAATATTTGGATTTGAATTTTTCTTTCCGGAAGGTAACATCGCCATAGCAGATGCCATAAAAAATAAAAATAATGATAAAACTACGCCAAATTTTGATAAATAATTTTTTTTCATATAAAAATCTACAACCTTTCATTATAAACAATTGTAGAATTAATTTTATCATTATAAAAAACCTATTACAACAAAATTCTACAAATTTTTCACTTGCTAATTTTATAACAAATCCACAATTTTAGAAAAATCTTCAAAAGTCAGTTGCTCCGCTCTAAAATTTGGGTTGATGCCTGCGGAATTTAAAATATTTTTTATTTCGTCCTTACTTTTACCCAACCCGGATCCAAGGGAATTTACAATATTTTTTCTGCGCTGCGAAAATGCCGCTTTTACTACTTTAAAAAACCTAGTTTTATCTTTTATAATTTTAGAATTCGATTTTTTTAAATTTATTTTTATAACGCACGAATCCACATTTGGCATCGGGATAAAGCATTCCCTGTTTACGGAAAACAGAATTTTCGGCTCACCGTAATACCTAACTGCCAAACTTATTGCCCCGGACTGACGTGAACCGGGCTGTGCACATATTCTTTCCGCGGCTTCTTTTTGAATCATTAAAACAAGTGAATTTACTTTTATTTCTTGGTTTTCCAAAATATACATTATGACTTCAGAAGTTATATAATACGGCAAATTCGCGCAGACGTTTATCTCGTCAAAATCTTTAAATTCGGTTTCGATAAGTTTCTTTAAATCGGTTTTAAGGATATCGCTGTTTATTATTTTTACATTTTCAAATTCGGCTGTGGTCTTCTTTAAAATCGGGATTAATCTTTTATCTATCTCCACAGAAACAACCTTCTTAAAACGTTTTGCAAGCTCGATTGTCAAAACGCCTATACCCGGCCCGATTTCTATTACCCCGCTGTTTTTATTTTCGGTTGAATTTTCGGCCATTTTTGGGCAAACCGAACTATCCACTATAAAATTTTGTCCCAGCGACTTAGAAAATTTAAATCCAAAACTGCTTAGTATTTTTTTTATAACTTTAATATCCGAAAGATTTTCCATTTAAACTCCTACTATTAATTTAAACTATTTAAAAATAAATTTTGATATTCTGCGCTCTCTTTAAAAGTACCGCTAAAATGATTTGTTACGGTCTCGGAAGATACATTTTGTATTCCTCTTGCCGTCACACAGCTATGTTTTGCTTTAATATTCACCGCTATATCGTTTGACTTTGTTAAAATTTTCATAATTTCCAAAATATCTTCGCCGATTTTCTCTTGAAGTTGAAGGCGCTTACACACCATGTCTACCAACCTGACAACCTTAGAAAGCCCCAGCACAAACCCACACGGAATATACGCTACAGAAATTTTCATATCGTACATAAGTGCAATATGATGCTCACACAAACTAAAAGCATCTATATTTTTTAATATTACCATGTTTTTAGAATCAGTTTTGCTGTCTATTTCAAAAGTTTTATTCACTTTTTCTGCAATTTCTTTATTGGAAACATTATTATATGACGTTAAAAACCTCATCATATTAACGAACCTTTGCGGTGTTTCCTCCGGAAGTTTTATATCCAAAGAGTTAAATAAATGCTCCGCTGCTTTTACGGCCTGTGCGTTTTTATCTGCAATATTCATAATTTAAAAAAAATTCCCCTCAAAAAAATTAAATCTAATTCCCTATTTTTAGCATTTCTACAATTTCATCTGTATGCATACCTCTGGAACCTTTTATCAAGACTTTATCGCATGGCTTCAATATATTTTTTAGGGTTTCATATGCTTCTTTGTTGTCTTTAGAATGAATGGCTTTCATGTTTTGATTTGTTTTTTTTGCTCCTTCGTGAATAAACTTTGCCATTTCACCTGTTGTTATTAAAACGTCTATTCCTTCCAAGGCTATATACCTGCCGATTTCTTTGTGAATTTCGCGGGATTTTTCGCCAAGTTCAAGCATATCCGCCATAACCACTATATTTTTACCGCCGGAATTCAGGCTCCTTAAAACCCTTATTGAACTTTTCACGGAATCCGGGCTGGCATTGTAGGAATCGTCTATTACAACCACTTCATTTATATTTAAAATCTGCTGCCTCATTGCAATATTTTTAAATTTTGCAAGGCCTTTTTTTATATCTTCCATGTGAATATTCATTTTTCTGGCCACAGCAACTGCCGCAAGCGCATTGTAAACATTATGTATACCAAGGCATGGTATTTTTATATCTTCTTTAAATTTATCCGTAACCAGAGTAAAATTCGTTTCGGTATCGTTTGAAGATACATTCTCGCATCTGTAATTATAAGCACCGTTTATTCCAAATGTTACTATTTCTTTGCCGCTTTTTTCGGCAGCTTCCAGAAGCAGTGGCAAATCACCGTTTACAAAATATGTTCCGCTATCTTTTTTTAGCATTTTTAGTTTTTCACTGCAAGTTGTTTCTATATTTTTAAAATTTTCAATATGAGAAAGACCTATATTCGTAATAACACCCATATCTACGTCCGCAATATCGGCAAGTTTTTCCATTTCACCAATTTTACTGACACCCATTTCCAGCACAGCGGCCTGGTGGGTTCTATCTATATTAAATATTGTAAGAGGCAGACCTATTTGCCCATTATAATTACCCTGAGTTTTTAAAATATTTAAATTTTCTCCTAAAACCGCTGCAATCATTTCTTTAGTTGTTGTTTTTCCAACACTGCCTGTAACACCTATAAACGGTATATTAAATTTCTTTCTGTAATATTTGGCAAGATCTTGAAGCGCCGAAACAGTCGATTTTACTTCCACAAGTGCGCCGCAAATGTCATTTAACTTATGATCCGACTGCACAAAAGAAACAACCGCTCCGTTTTCAAACGCCGATTTTATAAAATCATGCCCGTCGCTATGTTCCCCGACTATCGGGACAAACAAAGAATTATTTTTTATTTCTCTGCTGTCTATACAAACCGACTCCACCACAGTGTCCGTATTACCTGAAAGAAGTTTCCCGCCCGTTGCGGAAAGTATTTCTGATATGCTTATTTTTTCCATACATTAGGCCTCTCTTTTAATTTTTAATTCTTTGCAAATTTCATCTATTATTTCTCGCTCGTCCATATGATATTTTTTGCCTTGTATTTCTTGATAATCTTCATGACCTTTTCCAGCCAATATGATTATATCCCCTTTTTGAGCGTTTTGTATGCAGTATTTTATTGCTTCTTTTCTATCGGGTATTATGGTGTACTTGCCGTTTGTTTTGCTTATTCCGGTTTTAATGTCTTCTATTATATCCATCGGGTTTTCATACCTGGGATTGTCACTTGTTATAACGGACAAATCGGAATATTTACCGGAAATTTCCCCCATTTCGTATCTTCTTATTTTAGGCCTGTTTCCTCCGGCACCAAAAAGCGTTACGATCCTTTTTGGGTTATACTTTTTCAGCGTTGTAAGAACATTTTCCATGCTAAGAGCATTATGAGCATAATCAATAAACAAAGAATATTCGCTTGAAATTTTTACCGGCTCCATTCTGCCTTTAACTTTTACATTTTTAAGCCCGTTTACTATATCTTCTTTTTTTACGCCAATGTACTTACATACCGCTACCGCCGCCAAAGCGTTATAAACATTAAATTTACCGGGAATCGGAATATAAATATCTGAGATTTCGTTGTTTAACCCACATATATCAAAACTCACGCCAATATTTCCATTTTCGTTTACTAGGTTTATATTTTTTGCCGTAATATCTGCTTCTTTAATTACTGAGTAAGTAAAAATTTTACAAGTGTGGTCAATAATTATATCGCCATATTTTTCGTCATCTAAATTCAAAAAACCTGTTTTACATTTTTTAAAAAGCATACTTTTACACTTTAAATATTCTTCCATGGTTTTATGTTCATTTCCGCCTATATGATCATGCGAAAAATTTGTAAATATACCAAAATCAAATTCAAAACCATCTAAACGATGCTCTTTAAGGCCTATTGACGAAGCTTCTATCACGCAATACGTACAGCCACTTTCATACATATTTTTTAAATGCTTTTGAATTTCATATGATTCGGGGGTTGTGTTTGGAAGTTTTGTGATTGTATCTCCGCAAAGCGCACCAATAGTTCCGATTATGCCAACTTTTTTGCCTGATTGTTCCAAAATATTTTTTATCATAAATGATGTTGTCGTTTTCCCTTTTGTCCCCGTGATGCCAATGGTTTTTATTTTTTCTGCGGGATTACCAAAAAAATTAGCGGAAATTCCGGCAAGAAATTCTCTTGTGTCTTTAACGTATAAAATTGTTATTCCGGGAATGTCAATTTCTCTTTCTGCCACTATTGCCACAGCACCGTTTTTTACAGCACTTTGAGCGTAGTCATGCCCGTCGCTGTTACTGCCAACCAAGCAGACAAAAATATCGCCTTTTTTTACTTTTCTGGAATCGTATGAAATGTCTGAAATATCCAGCTCTAAACTGCCAACAGACTTAGTAACTTTTAAATTTTTAATCATATTTTTTATAAGCACACACAATTCCCCTTTTTAATCACTTACACTAAACAAATTATACATTATATCGTAAAAATAATCAATGCGACTATTGTCGAAAAAAACAGTATAGAAAAAACCGCCTTGTTTCAGGCGGGCGAATAATTTTATTTAACCTCGGTTATTTTTATTTTTTCAAACGGAATTCCCGCTTGACCGGAAACAATATCCCTGATGATTATTACGGAATTTTCGTTTAGAGTCCCCGAATTTACTATCACGCTGCATTCCCCGTTTTGAATAAACACAACGCAATCGCCGAATCCTTTGGCTTTTATTAAATTTTCGATATTGGTTTCTTGCTGAGAATTTTTAACCAAAGAGTTAATGCTTTCTTCTATTATTTTTTTGCCTTCTTCACTCTTGTTTGATTCGTTTAATAAACTTTTTAATTTTTCGTCCAATTCATCTCGCACTTTTTGGCGGTCTGATTTTGCCTGTGCAAAATATTTTTTTGATTCGCCGGAAAGTTTATCGGAATTTTCATTTTCTTCTCCGTCGGAAACTTTTGAACTGTTTACATACCTTGCCTCTCCAAGCTCACGAGTTGACTCCAAAACACTTGTGCTGCTTAAATTTTTATTGTCTGAAAATTGCCAGTTCAGATAAACTGCCGCTCCAAGCGTTGCCACCAATGCTGTTAAAATAAGTTGACGTTTACGAAATTTCATTTTTTCCTCCTAATTATTTTAAATAGATTTTGTTACGCATACACGTTTAGATGAAATACTCAGTGCAGTTGTTACCGCTTCTGTTATTCGGTTTTTTACAATTGGATCATCTCCTCCGGGGCAAATAATAACAACGCCTTTTACTTTTGGCTCTATTTTTTTTACTGCAAGAGCGTGTTCTGTACCCTCAGAATCTTTTACCGTTATGTACTTTTTCTCACAGTCGTCGCTTTCTTTTTTTCGTGTGATTTCTCCCGAAGATTTGTCTTCAGAGGCTTCTTTGTTTTTTCTTTCTTCCGTTGCGTAGATTGTTTCGGCGGTATTTTCCAGCGTTACAAGCACCTGCGGACTTCCGGCGCCTTCTATTTTTGAAACTGCATAAGTTAAATTTTTTTCCAAAAGTTCTCTGTGCGTTTCGGAATTTACAGATGTATCGGATTTTATTTTTGATAATTCCGATTCCTTTACTTTTTTTGGTATCATACCAGACACAAAAATCAAAAAAATTCCTAAAAAGCCAACTATTACCGCTAATTTAACATAATCTTTTTGCGATACCATTTTTTTAAAATATTCTTTTATTTTTATGTATAAATCACTGTTCATCTTCCGCCTTCAGCCTCCTGATTTTTACTGCTGCAAAACTACCTGAGTTTTTATTTTTAGTTTACTTTCTACTTCTTTTATTATTTTTTCCATACTACCCTGCTCGTCTTCGGGAATATATATTTTACACTTAATCATTAATATGCAGTTGTCCTGGTTTCTATCCATAAATATTTCAATTTTTTTAAAATCTACATTGTTGTCTTTCAAAACGCCTTTAATTAACGCTTCTATGTTCTTTTTTGCAATGTCCATGGTCTGCTCATCTGCCGCGTTTGAAACACTCTCCAACTTTTTTGAAATATTTTTTTCTTCCAGTTTTTCAAAGTCTATCTTTTTTATTTTATTTTTAGATGTAAAAGGGGTCATAACCAAAAGAATTATCAAAGAACCAAGAACGATATTAATGCTTTTTGAAATTTTTCCAGGAGGAATTAAAAATTCAAATGCTGCCGAAGCAACAATTAGCGAACAAAGCATCACACACCAATTATTTACACTATTCAAAACTTCTTACCTTCCTATTATTAAAATTATTCCTATTGAAACAATTAAAACCGTTATTATGCAAACTATAATTGCCAAGAGAACCGAAATCACATTCACTGTGGATTTAATAAGTGCCGATATTTTTTTCAGCTCAAAAATATCCGAAACAAATAAACAAATGTTAAGCAAGAGGACCCACAAAAAACATTCCACTATTACCGGCAAAAAAATCAAACTCCCGGCTATAATTCCAAACGCCCCCAAACTTGTTTTTAAAAGGTCCAAGCAACTTCCCATGGTATGCACGGCATCACTTACCGCACCGCCAACAATCGGCACGCAGCTGTCTATTGTTAATTTCCATGTGCTTTTCCCTAGAGTATCTGCGCAGTTCCCTATTAAATTTTGCACGGTAAGCAACCCCGTGAAAATCGATGCAAGCGCCTTTAGCAAAATTTTAATGGACTTTTGAATTGTTAAACATAAATTTTCTATATTTAGCCGCGAAGAAATAGAAGAAATAAGGGAAATCCCCAAAAGAGTGTTCATAACGGGAATTAAAAAATTAGCAGATAAATAAGAAACCACTTGCCCGGCAAATATAACAAGCGCATGGTAAGATGTGGCGGATAATGCCCGACCTGTGGCTATCATTATTCCTGTTAAAACAGGAACTATACCCATTGTGAAATTTGCCGCAGCATTTATAATAACCGAAGATTCACTTATAAACCTTACAATCGGGTTAATAATACTGACAGATATACAAATTAAGCTTATTATATCTATAACCTGGGAGATATTTTTTAAACTTGACGATATTTTAAAATTTTTAATAAGTGCACTTAAAAAAATAACCGCCAGTATGGGCATAACGGAAAAAATTGATATACGGCTTTTTATTTCTTTGCCTATTTCTTTTATTATTCTTGAATATTTTAAATCAATAAAATTGCCGAGTTCCAAATTATCAAGCCCAATGGCATTTAAAGAATCTCTGGCTTTTTTCGGCAAAACGTTTTTTACTTTGTTTATATCCAGAGATTTTAACTGCTCTGTGTATGCCTCTTTAATATTTGGGTCTATCTCTGTAGCTTTTACCCCTATAATAAAAAAAATCAGCAAAATTAAAAAAACAACAAATTTTTTCATATTCTATTACCCATTAAATTTACCGCTGCTTTAAAAATACTTTCAAAAAGCGGAATAGCTGTTAACAAAACCATAAATTTTCCGCCCATTTCCACTTTGGCAGCAATGGAATTTTCCCCCGCATCTTTGCATGCATCACAGATAAACTGCGTTATAATGCATATTCCGAGCGTTTTAAAAAGTATAATTTCGTTTTCGGAAGTAATCCCCGATTTTTCCATAAGCGATTTTATGTAAAAAACTGCTGGAGAAACCGCAGAAATAAAAGAAAAAATCAAGATTGCCCCTGCAGCCAAATTTATGGCCACAGAATATTCCGGCAAAGTCTTTTTTATCATTACCGACAAAATCGCCGTTATAATCGCAACTCCGCTAAACGCCAGTATGTTCATATTTACATCCACCTTTTTAAAGATTAAACACAGACTTTATGGTTTTAAAAAGCATGTCAATTTGCTGAATTATCATCATCAAAACCACAATAAGCCCCGCCAGAGTTGTCATCATAGCTTGGTCTTCTCTACCGGAACGAATAAGAAGCTGATTAAGTATGGCAACTATTATCCCCACTGCCGCAATTTTAAATATTAAATCTATATTCATATAAATAAGTCCTTCGTTTTTTTAATTTTTATATAAGCACAATTGATATTAAAACGCTGATTCCCACGCATAAAATCACAGAAAGTTTACCTTTGCTTTTCCTTTTTTCTTTGGAACTGAGTAAATACGGCTTTATCATGTCCAAATTATAATCGCAGTAATGAATTTGCCCGCTAACATCGCAGGATCCCAAAGTGCTGCCAAAATTTTTAATTATTTCCTGTTCCTCACCCGAAATTCCCAAACAACCACAGTCTTTAAAGGCTGCGTCCCACGATTTTTTAAACGATCCCGTTTTATTTAAATACTCGGTGCAACGTAATATGTATTTACTAAGCGGATTTTCACAGCGGAAATTTTTTAAAATCTCCACAAGCGGCTTTTGCGAATATCTTATTTCGTTTCTTAAAACCGTTATAAAGTTTATATACTGCGTTAAAAAGCTAACTTTTAAATTATATTTGCTATAAAATATGAATCCGCTCAGAACACCCGACATTATTAAAAGTATAATTCCTATAATTTTTATCATATAACTCCTCCATGCTGTATATTTCTTTTATTTTTCCAAAATTTTCACCATCTAAAAATATAATTTTTTCGAACGCTCCGGAATTAACAAGCGGCACGATTTGAGGCTTTTTAAGAAAATCATCTAAACCAAAAGCATGTATCGTGGCAATTATTTTTACTCCGCAATTTAAAGCAGATTTCACCGCCATGGCCTCTTCGCTTGTTCCTATTTCATCACATATTATAATATTTGGCGACATACACCTAACCGCCATCATAATCCCGGCACTTTTTGGAATACCACTTAAAACATCACTAAGTCCAATATTAAATTGCACTTTTCCGCCATGGCACGACGCAATTTCCAGACGCTCGTCAATAATGCACGTTTTTGGAAGCTTTAACTTTTCTGACAATGAAAACCTGCGAGATAAATCTCTTATTATCGTAGTTTTGCCGCAACACGGCGGCCCAACAATCAAAGCACCCAAAAAATCATTTTTTATTTTTTCAAAAATATCTTCGCTGCAATTTGGAAATTCTCGCGCAATTCTTATATTCAAAGACGTTAATTCGTTTACGGCAGATATTTTATCCCCCGAAAAAACATATTCGCCACAAAGGCCTATTCTGTGGCCGCCGTCTATTGTAATAAAACCTTTTTTTATTTGATTTTCAAAGCTGTAAACAGAATATCCGCAAAGCAAATTAAAAATTTCTTTTATATCCACGGGTGTAGCCACAGACTCGGACCTATCCAAAACAAAAGAATTGTTTGAGCACACAATAACCGTCGGCATTCCTGCACGTATTCTTATTTCTTGCAAAGAATCCTTTTTTTCTTTGCTCAAATTTTTCAAAAGCTTTTTAAATTTAGAATTCATAAATTCAATAATCCTATCAAATTCATCTCTTTTTTCATTAATTTCCGCCATACTTGTCCTTCCTTTCATAAAATAACTATGAGGTAGAAAAAATATTTAGAACATAATTTTAAAAAAACATTGATTTATATAGACAAATGATATATTATTTTGATATAAAGTTTTGTTTTTAATAAAAAAATATAAATATATGCTATTTGGAGATGATTTTTTGAAAAAGAGTTTAAAATCTTTTGTTGCTGCTTCTTTAACTTCGGCCATATGCTTGATGTGCTTTTCGGGTTGCTCGAATAAATCCGGAGAAGATAACAGCAGCGTTGGCACTTCAACAAAAAAAGACTACGATATCTTTGTTTACAATGCAGACCCCGACATTGGAACTTCATTTAGAGCAATGTGCGACGAATACACAAAGCGAACCGGCGTTATAATTAGAACCGTTACGCCAACAGAAGAAAAAAATACGCTTGAAAATATTGAATCATATATAAATTCAGACCACCCACCGGATATTTTTACGGTTAATAATTTAAGCGAGCTTAAAAAATGGAAAGACGAATCAGCAGTTTGGGATTTTAGCAATGCAACAGAGGAAAGCTTTAAAAAAGTTGTAAACAGTATCCCCGATTCGCTGCGCCTAAGCTCTAACACTTCCGACAGCTTCGGTCTGCCGTATTCCACAGAAGGATACGGCTTTGTGGTTGATCCCAAAATGATTTCATCTCTTTTTGGCGGTGAAAAACACAGAAGTGCGCAAAACGATTTAAAAAACTGCTCTTACACAGAATTTAAATCGATGGTTATTGCTCTTAATGCATATATAAACAATAATACAATAGTAAGTTTTAAATTAAACAAAAAAGATTACTCTTTTGCAGATGCAAAAGGCGAACTGAGCCGAAAATTAACCGGGGTTTTCTCTTTGGCAGGGGGAGAAACAAAAAACTTTGGAAGATACCTTCCGAATATTGCTCTGAGTACAGTATTTAAAAGTGCGGCATTTGCCAATATTGCAACTGAAATTAAAATTGAACAGTGTGCAGAGCCGTTTTTGAAATTCGCCGAGACTTTAGATATTATAACATCTTATGTTTCCGGAAATTATTACTCGATTTCCAGAGGAGCGGAATTTATAAGCAACTCCAAAAACAGCACAACCCAAGCTATGAAAAATTTTGTAAACGGAAAATCTCTTTTCCTTTTGGCAAGCACACAAGACTATAAAAACCTAGCGACATTTAATTCTTTGGTAGCCAAAAGATGCGTGTTTATACCAATAAAAATGGATTTTGATTCGGATGATATTATTTCTTCCACAGATATTGCCAAAAATATGTATAGGTCAATTCCCGTTTATGCACCTAAATATTACTGCATAAACGCAAAATCAAGTGACAAAGAAAAAAAAGCCGCTCAGGACTTTTTGACCTGGGTTCAAACTTCAGACCTTGCTCAAAAATATATTATCTCCGAATTCGGTTTCACCCCGTATGACATAAAAGAAAGCAGCGTTATAAATAACCCATTATCACGCTCTATGATAGAATATTTAAACGAAGGAAACACCTTGCCGGACGTTACCGCAGGCATGCCGGACGAATGGTGCGAAAATGCTTTTGGGAAAAATATTATAGATCAGTATTTAACAAAAATATCTTGGTCTAGAAACGACTATAAAAAAATCTCAGACTATGGGGTTTACAAATGGAAAGAATTAATAAACAAATAAAAATAAGGAGGCGACAATATGTGTGACACTTATATCGACAGTCAATTCTTGGAAACAGGAAAATACCTATGGGAAAAATCCGTTTTAAATCAAGTTTTTAAAATTTTAAAAGACCAAAAAGGGTCAAAAACCAGCGAACGATACTTTTTAGAATTAAAAATGGAATTTACAAACGCAGTGCGCACATTTTTAGAACAAATAAGCGAGCTGCCGCTGATTTCAAAATGCAGAGTAAAAGGCGACGATACAAGCAAATTTGGCGGGTCTGAATGTGCAGCTCTTGCAAAAAAAATAAGGGCATCTTGCGAAAAATATATGAAAGAAACAGAGTACAAATCAGATAAAGAGGGTTCTTTATTCAGCTTTATTTCTTTAATAAGAAACAAAGCAAAAGAAGGCGAACTAATTGCCGCCGGAATAGAAAAAAGTTTAAGAAACAATTATAAAGAATCGGGGAAAGACGATTCCATTCTATACATTCAAAAATGCGGATATGATTTTAATAACTTAAACTTTAAAGACATAATGGGCGTAGACTAAATTAAAAACTATTTTAAAGCGCAAAAAAGCACCTGCATAAACTTCTATGCAAGTGCTTTTATTATTTAGTCCCAACTCCAAAGTCCACCAAAGATCGGGAATACACCGGATTTCCCGTAATCTATTAATTTTATTTTTTTAAGGGTTTCCATATCCTCTTCGGAAATTAAAAAATCAAGATCCGCATTTGTTTTCATATGTTCAGGGTTATCAGTTTTTGGCAAAACAACCATACCAAGCTGCAAATCGTATTTTATGCAAATTTGTGCAACGGTTACGCCGTATTTTTTTGCAATATCATTCACTTCTTTGTTTTGCAGAATTTCGCCGTGAGCTATTGGAGAATAAGCTTCCATTAAAATATTTTTTTCTTTGCAATAATCAATAAGTTCAAATGGTGTATTGGAAATATGCGAAAGAACCTGATTTACCGCCGGACGAATTTTGCAATCGGATAAAATATTTTCAATATCTTCTTCTAAAAAGTTAGAAACACCTATTGTTTTTACTTTTCCCTCCCGCACGGCATCTTCCATTGCGCGCCAAACTTCTTTATTTTCCTTAAAATATCTGTTTTCTGAGCGGTTAACCTCCACCCATGGCTGCGGGCTATGAATTATCATCATATCGATATAGTCAAGACCCATTTTCTTTAAGCTTTCATCAATGGAAGCTTTTGCAGAACTGTATGATTTGTTTTCGGCAGCGACTTTGCTGTTTACGAAAATTTTTTCTCTCGGCACACCGCACGTACGAACTCCTTCGCCCACGCCGCGCTCATTTTCATATCCTTGAGCCGTATCAATATGACGATAACCTATTTTAACGGCCTGTCTAACCGACTCGGCAACTTTGTCATCATCAATCATCCATGTCCCAAGTGCAATTTTTGGAATTCCCAATCCGTTGTTCATTTTGTACGTTTCGTTTAAAATCATATTTTTACCTCTTTTCATTTTTTATAATTTATTATACCCGATGCACATATTGACAATACTATTTTTTAAATGTAAAATCAATATCAAATTTGTATAATATTAAATGAAACGAGGACAAAATATGAAAAAAGAAAAAATTTTCAAGTACGCAAAAGAACATTTTGGCTCAGATCCGGAATATTTATGGGAAAACATTCCCGATTGCTGCATTTTAAGAAATAAATCAAACAGAAAATGGTACGCAGTACTTATGAAAGTTGAAAAAGAAAAATTAGGGCTACCGGGAAATGAAAAAATTTACGTTCTTAACGTAAAATGTAACCCTATAATGATTGGTTCTTTTACATCGCAAAAGGGATTTTTGCCTGCGTACCATATGAATAAAGAGCACTGGATAAGTATTATTATTGAATCAGCCAAAGATAGCCAAATTCTTGATATGCTTCACGGAAGCTTCGACCTAATAAATAAAAAAGCCAAAACAAAAAAGCAGCCGTTTTAAGGGCTGCTTTAAAATTTTAAAAAAACTTTTTTAAATCTGAAATATCAAGTTCCGATTGCTTTGCAAAAAACGGGTTAATAAGCTTAAACATTGAGCGCAAATTGTTTTGAATGTAGCTTTCCGCATAAAGTATAAGCACAGGATCGTGAACACTCTTACGAAGGAGCATCCAGCCTTTTTGGTGTTTAAATTTAAATGTTACACGAACGCCTTCTATGTTATCTTGTTCCAAAACAAGATTTTTATTATTGCTGCAATAATTTTTAAAACTATTTAAAATTTTAACTCCGGCATTATTTATATTTCCTTCGTCAGCTTTTATAGGTAGCCTGATAGACACTTTTTCTTTGGCATTTACAAAGTTTTTTAAATAATCTTCCAAATTTTGATTTTTCTCTTTTAATTTCACAAGCTCGGCTATGATTTTACACGCAAAATATGCGCCATCATCAATAAATTTATTTTCTTTAAATGCCGCATGGCCTGACGTTTCTATTGCAAGAGGGCAATTTTCGCCCTTTTCGTTTATTGTTTTAGCCATTGTTATCACATTGTGATATCCACGTTTGTACCTAAACTGCGTTCCACCAAATTTTTCTATAAATTCTTTTAAATAATCGGAAGTTACCGAATCTGTTACTATTATTGAACCGGGATTTTCTTCCAATACCATTCTGGACGCAAGCGCTATTAATTTGTTGGCAGATATTTCTCGGCCGCTGCTATCCACAAAAGCCACTCTATCAACGTCTGTATCGAATATTATTCCCAAGTCTGCACCGTTTTCCTTCACAGCATTAACAATAGACTTAATTGCATTTGGATCTTCGGGATTTGGTATGTGATTTGGGAACTTGCCGTCAGGATTAAGAAATTTACTACCTTTTGTGTTTGCTCCAAGAGGCGTCAAAACATCTTTTACAAAAAAGCCTCCTGCTCCATTTCCTGCATCAACCACTATTTTTAATCCGCTAAGTGGTCTTGTGTGGTTTTTTTTGCTATTTATTTTTTCTTTTATTAAACCTTTTAATTTTTCGCAGTAATGCTGCATTAAATCAACGGATCTTACGATTCCCTCTTTATTTAACGAAAATTCATTTTCCGTTTGAGCAATTTCCAAAATTTCATCTATATCTTCCTCAGAAAGTCCACCATCGGCAGTAAAAAATTTCAAACCATTTCGATCAGAAGGATGATGACTTGCAGTAATTTCAATAGAAGCAGTGCAAGAAAGCACGGAAGTGGCCATAAACATAGCGGGTGTGGAAGTAAGTGAGCAATCGTAAACGCTGATCCCCAAACTTCTTAAGGAATTTATTATCACATTTTTTATTCTAAGGGCGGACTCCCTGGAATCATGCCCCAAGGCAACGGTAATAGACGAATATTCAAGTTTTGTTTTTTTGGAAAGCCATTCCGCAAAAGCAAGCGAAATTTTTTCAATTACTTCATTTGTTAAAGTAACTTCTTCCCCTTTCGCCGTATCCGTTGCCACACCTCTTATATCTGATCCGCTTTTTATTTTTCTCCATACGCTTTCTGCTATCATTAATTTTCTTCCTTTCTTTTTTGGCTTAATAAAATATATTACTTTTTAAATACTCATGATTATACCATATAATAAATAAAAAATAAATATCCAATGATTTTATTCACCGGATATTTTTATTTTTTTATTTTTTCGGTATTTTTAAAATTTGACCCACCTGTAAATTGCCATTCGGTAAATTGTTTAAATTCATTATTTCCGAATATTTATTTCCGTCTCCAAACAGATTTTGAGCAATTTTCCAAAGTGTATCGCCTTGTTTTACCATATAAGTTCTATATTCCGGCTCCTGTACACTTGAATCGGATCCACCAGGATTTGATGCCGGTATTTTAAGTATCTGCCCCGGGTAAATCATGTCATTCGTAAGGCCGTTTGCGTCCATAATTTCTTTGTATCTTGGGCCACCACCCAAATACTGTCTGGAAATACCCCAAAGCGTGTCGCCTGATTTAACTCTGTACAGCAAAGCATCATTACTATTACTATTTTCTCCGCTGATTACACGTGGAATTCTTAAAGTTTGCCCTGTAAATATCACAGACCGTGTTATTCCGTTTAAATCCATAAGTTTTTTATAGTCATCTTCGTTTCCGTAAACCCTTTTTGCTATGTTTCTTAAAGTATCGCCGTTTTGCACAGTATAAAACGAGCTGTCCGCTCCGTTGTTTTCTGCATCGGTACTGCCGGAATTCATTACTGAGTTACCATTAATTCTACTCCCTTGAAAATTAATGTAAGAAATATCCAAATTCACATTCCCCGATATCCCCCGTATAACTCCTCTGTTTGAATACTGCCAAATAGCAACATTTGGGTCAAGCGGAAGCCTTTCTGATACGTTACTGGTTAAATCCGCCAGCCAAATCTTAGCATCTTCTAATTTGGACATATCAATGTAATTGTCAATCATTTCCTGGCTTACGTACAAAAGAACATCATACCCTGATTTTTTCAAAATATCAAAAAAAGAAATTATAATATTTGTAAAAAATTCTTTGCCTATGTTCATTGCTATTTCGCTTTCTATGTTAAGCGCCAAAGGATAAGAAAATTTATACGGCCTAATTGTTTCTAAAAAGTGGTAAGCTTCCGACACGGCTTCATTTACATTTTGTGCGTTCGATTGATGATATGCTCCAACGGAAATATCCGTATCTTTAATATTATTCATATTGTTAATAAACTGGTCATCAACACCGGAAGAACCGTAAGTTGCGCGTATCATAGCAAAATCAATATTACTGAGTGCAACATTTTTCCAGTTTATATTTCCTTGAATTTCTGAAACGTCAATCCCATTAAATGCCATAAAATCACCCTTTATAAAAATGTTTATCTATCAAAAACTATCCTCCTTCGTTTTTAATTGTAAAAAATATTTAAATTTAAGTTTTAAACATCAAAAATACTGTTGAATTGTCCAATAGTTTTTTTGTTCTTGACATTCATGCCATTAAATGATATGCTAACTTATGGGGCAAATATACCATGTGCTGGTGTAGCTCAGTTGGTAGAGCAATTGATTTGTAATCAATAGGTCGGGGGTTCAAGTCCCTTCACCAGCTCCATTTAGTTTTTATTTATGGGAGATTTCCCGAGCGGTCAAAGGGGGCAGACTGTAAATCTGTTGCGTTATGCTTCGGTGGTTCGAATCCACCATCTCCCACCATAAAAAGAGCCGAACGTATGTTCGGCTTTTTATTTTTTAATTAAAAAATAAAAAGGCCTCAGACGTAAATTCCAAGACCTTTATAAATACAATATGTACTCCAAAATTTACTATTTTTTTATGCCAAAATAATTTTTGATATCTTCTTTGATATCATCTTTAGTTTTTAATTCTAATTCATTAAGAGGTTTTTCTTTAAAATATTTATCTATTTCTTCTTGTTTTTTACTTTGTTCTATTAACGAATTTTTTAATTTTTCAAATAAATTACATGCTTCAACATAATATTTGCGCAAATCAGATGCATTACCCTTTTTTTTGGCATTTTGATATTTTCCCCTAAGATTTTCAAGTTCCTTGCACAATTTTCTAATTTTTCCCACTTTCTTACTGGATTCATAGTAATCCTTTTCTAATTTAGATAAGTTCTTTTCATATTCTTCAAATAAATTCGGCATAAAAATCATCCTTTCTGAATTTAAAAACATTAAACCATTTTTATGGTTTTAATTAATTATACTATATAAATACATATTGTCAAGTGCGTTTTATAAGTTTTATATAATTTTAACCAAAAAAATAAAAGAGCAAAATTTTCATTCTGCCCAATTTCATGTTTTTTGGTTTAATAATTAATAGGTATTAAAAATTTCTTGGATTTCTTTGATGTCTTTTGTTTTTGTCAGCGCCAACATAAGGAGTATCCTGGATTTTTGTGGAGTAAGGCTATTGGAGTATACGCCTTGCTTAAAGATTTCTTTATTATTGTAAGTTACGAGGCCATTACCAACTCTAGAGCTGCGAACTACTACCGTGCCGGAATTAATCATTTCTTCTATTGCATCATTCCATTTTGTGCTTGCACCACCGCAACCCGCACCGCCGAGAACGATGCCTTCCGCAATTTTCGACAAATGTTTTAAACTTTCCTCGCTGCGACCCAAATAATAATTTATCACTTCCACGTTCGGGAGTTTCATATCTTTGGAAACTTTAAATTCACTGTTTATTGTGTGTTTTTTTATTGAATGATTATAAAAATACGCTTTATCGTCACGCATATAGCCAAACGAACCCATATCTTTTTGATTGAAAGCATCTGTTTTAAATGTATTTACTTTTATAACGTCCCTTGCGCCGTAAATTGCATCAGAAAATACCACCAAAACACCTTTACCTTCGGCCTCAGGGCTTCTTGCAAGGGCAACGGCCTGATATAAATTAAAAGGCCCGTCCGCACTTATCGCCGTACTCGGGCGCATCGAACCGGTAAGCACTATCGGTTTATTTGTATGAACGGTTAAATTCAAAAAATATGCCGTTTCTTCCAGTGTGTCTGAACCATGAGTAATTACAAAACCGTCAATATCATCTTTTGCGGCCATTTCTTCTATATAACATGCCATGTTTACTAATTTTTCTATATCCATATCGCAACTATCAACATTATAAAGCTCCACCGCTTTTATGTTTGCCAATTTTTCTATATTAGGAACATTTTTTATAATATTATCAACCTTTATCTGTGCGGAATCATATCCAGATGTTTTACCATCGATACCCACACCAGCAATAGTACCACCTGTTCCTATTACCAGTATGTTCTTTTTATTGTTTAATTTATCCATAAACCTTCCCCTTGCCATTAACTTTTGATTATAAATATTACTATAATTAGTATATTACAACAAAATAAGAATTATTTCAATATAAAAATAGACCAATTATTTTTGTGAATTATTACTTTTAAAGTGTTTAAAAATCCCAAAAAATATTTTTTTGATTTTTATAAAAAATTATATTAAATAGTGGTATAATATTTTAAGGAATATATTTTATAAGAAATAAAATCATATACTTTATTATACAATATAAATTTTATGAGGTGGATTTTTTATGTCTAAGCTTAATATAGGTATAATTTGCGGAGGAAACTCCTCCGAACACAAAATTTCATTATCTTCGGCAGAAACAATTTCTAAATTTATTTCCGATGAAAAATACAATGTTTATTACATAGGTATTACAAAAAGCGGGGAATGGTACTTACTGGGCGACAGAAAATACATTTTGAACGATTCTGACTGGGAAACAAACCCGAATAATAAACCCGCCATAATTTCACCGGATACAAGCACAAAAGGAATAATTATAAAAAATAAAAACGAAATAGTTACCATTAAACTTGATGCTGTTATCCCCGTTCTTCACGGAAAAAACGGCGAAGACGGTTCCATTCAAGGTTTACTTCAGCTTTCCGGAATACCTGTGGTCGGATGTGACATGACGTCTTCCGCAGCGTGTATGGATAAAGTTATAACCAACACCATGCTTTCGTTTAACAAAATAGAAAAAGCAAAATTTCATTGGTTTACCAAGTACGACTTTGAAAAAAATCCCGAAAAATGCGTGGAAGAAACGGAACTTGCTTTAAAAAAATACCCAATGTTCGTAAAGCCGTCAAAAGCCGGATCTTCGGTTGGAATTTCAAAAGCAAAAAACAAAGATGAGCTTATAAAAGCAATAAAAATTGCAGCAAAAGAAGATGAAAAAATATTAATAGAAGAAGCAATTGTAGGCAAAGAAGTAGAGTGTGCCGTTTTGGGGAACGACGAACTTATTGCTTCTGTAGTTGGAGAAATTTCGCCCTCAGGCGATTTTTACGACTATGATTCAAAATATATTTCCGAAGATTCCGGGCTACATATTCCTGCCAGAATAAGCGAAAAAACCGCAAAAGAAATCCAGAAAATTGCCAAAAAAGCCTTTAAAATAATGGGATGTAAGGGACTTTCGAGAGTGGATTTTTTTGTAGAAAACGAAACAAACAGAATTCTATTAAACGAAATAAACACCTTCCCGGGATTTACGGAAATCAGTATGTACCCCAAGTTAATAGAAAAATCGGGATACCCGCTTCCAAAACTCATTGACAAATTAATCGAGCTTGCCATAAAAAAAGAATTATAAACTTATATAAATCAAAAAGTGATGTGATAACTTGGAAAACAATTTAAAAAACGAAAAAAACAAACCAATAGGTATATTTGATTCCGGTTTGGGTGGGCTTACTGCCGTAAAAGCTATTAAAAGTTTGCTTCCTCATGAAGATATAATTTACTTTGGCGACACCGGAAGAACGCCATACGGTACAAAAAGCGAAAAAACAATTATATCTTACGCAAATCAAAACATCAATTTTTTAAAATCAAAAAATGTAAAAATGATTGTTTCTGCCTGCGGCACAGTAAGTTCACATATTAATAAATTAGACAATCCCGAATTGGTAACAGGGGTTATTGAGCCCTCTTGCCAAGCTGCAGTAAAGCTTACAAAAAATTATAAAATAGGAGTAATAGGAACCTCGGCAACCATAAAAAGCGGAGCTTACACAAATGCACTAAACAAAATATGTCCGAGAGCAAAAATAATCAGCCAAGATTGCCCACTGCTTGCGTCGCTTATTGAAAACGGATTTATAGATAAATCCAGCGAAATACTTTTAAAAACAGTAAACACTTACATGAAAAAATTTATAAAAGAAAAGGTAGACACTTTAATTTTGGGCTGCACTCATTACCCAATTATAAAAGACGTTATAAATGATGTTTTGGGCGGACATGTTAATCTAATAAATTCAGGGGAAGAAACCGCTAAATTTATTAAAAAATATCTGAAAGAAAAAAACATGCTCTCCGAAAAAAACAGCCTGGGTATTTATAACTTCTTTGTAAGCGATAAATTAAACGATTTTTCCGAGAGGGCTAAAATGTTTTTGGGCTATGACATTCAAAACTGCACTCAAATAATAAATATAAACGAATACTGATTTTAAAAAAGGAGATGAAAGACATAAAAGAAAATTATTTAATCGAAATTACCTCTACATATAAAGTAGAAGACAACAAAGAAACTTTAAACATAAAAACAACAGGAACATTTAAGGAAAAAGAAGGGAAAAAATACATAATATACAAAGAATACAGCGACACTAACCCAAATAAATTCAAAACATGTATATTAAAAATTGAGAATAACAACAAAAAAATTACCCTAATAAAAAATGGGAATGTTCAAACAAAGCTCGTCCTTGAAAAAGGAAAACGTATACACAGCCCCTACCCCACGGAATTTGGCGCTATTATGATGGGTATATTTACAGATTTTATAGAATTTAGCAGCTTTGAAAACGAAGCACAGCTTAATTTAAAATATTCAATTGACGTAAATTCTGAATTTGTTAGCACAAACAATATAAAAATTCATGCAGTAAAAAAGGATAATTAAAAGAAGGTGGAAAATATGTACAATCTTGAAAAAACAAAAAAGAATTTAAAAGAATTAATAAATAGTGCTTTTTCTAAAGCTGCAGAAAAAAACGGCATTTTAGATGTGGGCTCTCCTAAATTTGAAGTGGAAATACCCGCAAACAGAAGCCATGGGGATTTATCCACAAATATTGCTATGGTTTCGGCAAAAATTTTTAAGATGCCTCCCAGAAAAATTGCAGAGGAAATTTTGGAATTTTTAAAAAGCGATAACCAAAGCGTTTTTAAAAAAGTGGAAATTGCAGGGCCGGGATTTATAAACTTTTTTCTTAAAGATAATTTCTTTTCCGATACTTTAAAAGAAATAAACGATTTTGGGGGAGGTTTCGGTAGCTCGGACTTTGGAAAAAACAAAAAAATAATGGTGGAATTCGTTTCCGCAAACCCAACGGGACCAATGCATATGGGTAACGCGCGGCTTGGAGCTTTGGGCGATTGTTTATCGTCAGTTCTTAAAAAAACAGGCTACGACGTTTACAAAGAATTTTACGTTAACGACGCAGGAAATCAAATTGAAAAATTCGGTCTCTCTTTAGATATAAGATACAGACAAATTTGCAGTCCAAACGAAAACATAGAAATGCCCGAAGAATGCTACCAAGGGCAAGATATCACCGATTTAGCACAAGAATTTTATAATAATTTTGGCGATAGTTACACCGATAAAGATTTTAACATCAGAAAAACCGCACTTATAAATTTTGCACTCCCAAAAAACATCTCCCGCATGCAAAAAGACATGGAAAAATATAAAATTATATACGATAACTGGTTTTACGAAAGCACACTTCACGAAAATGGCGACGTAATTAAGATTATTCAAAAATTAAAAGAAAATGGATATACATACGAAAAAGACGGCTCTGTTTGGTACAAAGCAACAAAGTTTGGCGCTGAAAAAGACGAGGTTTTAATACGAAAAAACGGCATTCCAACATATTTTGCAGCAGATATAGCCTACCATTACAATAAATTTATAACTCGCGGGTTTGACACGTGCATAGATATCTGGGGTGCAGATCATCACGGACATGTTGAAAGAATGAAAGGTGCCATGGAGGCACTGGGAATAAACAGAAATCGTCTGCATGTAATACTCGTTCAGCTGGTAAGACTACTTAAAAACGGCGAAATCGTACGTATGAGTAAAAGAACCGGCAAAGCTATTCAGCTTTCTGATTTACTTGATGAAGTTGGCCCGGACTCTGCAAGATTTATTTTTAATAATCACGAGGCTTCCTCCGGAATGGATTTTGATTTAGACCTTGCTGTAAAACAAGACTCGCAAAATCCCGTTTACTATGTGCAGTACGCTCATGCAAGAATTTGTAGTATTTTTAGCAAGATTGCCGAAAATAATATAGATCTAAAAAATGCGGATTTATCTTTAATTACAGACGAAAACGAGAAAAAACTTATCTTCTTTATGGCGACTTACCCCGATGAATTAATAAAATCCGCCGAATCTTACGACCCAACGAAAATCACAAAATTTGCAATTGAACTTTCTACTCTTTTTCATAAATTTTATTCCTCGTGCAAAGTTATATCGGAAAATAAAGAGCTTTCAAAAGCCAGATTATACCTTTGCAATTGCGTGAAAATAATACTTAAAAACACGCTTGATTTAATGAAAGTAAACGCACCGAAATCGATGAACTAATTTATAAACAGCAAAAAAGCATCTAAAATAAATTTAGGTGCTTTTTAATTTTTCTATATCTATTATTTTTGCATTCCAGCCTTTGTAAAAATCAGGGTCGTGCGAAACCAAAATTATATTTCCTTCCCATTTTTTAAGAGCTTCTTTAAGAGCTTCTTTTGCTAAAACATCCAGGTGATTCGTAGGCTCATCTAAAATCAAAAAATTACACGGCTTTAAAGTGAGCAAACATAGCTTAACCTTGGCTTGCTCCCCCCCGCTAAGAGAATTTACGGGCTGAGAAATATCTTTAGCTTTAATCCCGCACTGCGCCAAATGCATTCTTGCCTCTTTAACAGAAAGTTTTGGATATGCTTCCATTATTATTTGAAGAGGCGTATCTTCCCCATATTCCCAATTTAAATCCTGCTCAAAGTATCCTATTTTTATATCCTCAAAAAACCAAGAATAGCCATTAATTGGCGGAATTTCTCCCACCAAGGTTTTTAAAAGTGTGGATTTTCCTATTCCGTTAAAACCTATTACAACTATTTTTTGACCGGTTAGAATTTCGTAGCTTAGCCTTGGGAGTAATTTTTTACCATTATAGCCAACTTCTAAATTTTTAATTGTAAGTGCTTTGCCAGAACCAATCGGACAATACGAAAAATTAAATTTTGGCTTTACTTCGTTTTTCGGTGGGGCCAGTTTTTCCATTTTATCGAGCTGTTTTTGGCGGCTTTTTGCTTGTTTGGCAGTAGAAGCTCTTACTTTGTTTTTGGCTATATATGTTTCCAGTTTGTTGATTTTTTCTTGCTGGGCTTTGTATTCACGCTCGTAGCTGATTTGATTTAATTTTTTGCTGCTTAAAAATTTAGAAAAATTCCCCGTGTACTTTTTGATATTTTCAAATTCAATATTGCAAATGCAAGTTGTAATTTTATCCAAAAATTTATAATCGTGAGAAATAACCATAAAAGCGTTTTTGAAATTTTTTAAATAATCAGTTAGCCACTCAATATGGCTTTTATCAAGAAAATTGGTGGGCTCATCAAGCAGCAACACATCAGGATTTTCAAGAAGAAGCTTTGCAAGCATAACCTTTGCCCTTTGGCCGCCACTTAAATTTTTAAGTTTAGAATCCATTCCCAGTGCAGTAATTCCAAGGCCGTCGGAAACTTTTAAAACAGTGCTTTCTATTTCATAAAAACCTCTGTTTACCAAAACACTTTGATAATCCGAAGCTTTGTTCATGGTTTCTTCGCTGCTGTCCTCAACCATATTTTCATAAATTTTGTTTAGCTTGTTTTCGATTTCATAAAGGTCGTTAAATGCCGTTTTTAAATACTCAAAAATCGTGATATCTTTATCTATCTTTACATGCTGATCCAAATACCCGATTTTTATTCCTTTTTGAATTCGCACCTCGCCTTTATCAGGAATTATTTCTCCGGCAATACTATTTAAAAGGGTCGTTTTTCCTGTTCCGTTATGCCCTACAATCCCCATATGTTCGCCCTTAAAAAGCTCAAAAGAGGCATTTTTATATAAAATTTTATCACCAAAAGAATGCGAAATATTTATCGCTTCAATAAGTCCCATTATTTTTTACTCCTTAAATTCGTTTTTAAAAAAATCCATAAATTTTTTAAGCGCAATTGACCTGTGATTTATCTCTACTATTTCTTCGTCTGAAAGTTCCGCTAAGGTTTTGTCGTAACCGTCCATTTTAAAGCACGGACAATATCCAAAACCATTTTCTCCGCGAGGAGGATAAACAAATTCCCCGTTAATTTTACCTTCAAATACTTTTTCGTTAATTTTGCCGCTTTTTTCATATACAAACGCAACCGCAGTAGAAAAAGATATCCTTTTGCTACCGCCTTCCAAACATTTTGAAATTATTTCAAAAGATTTTTCATACCCGCCACACGCTTCTGCAAATCTAGCAGTTACCAATCCGGGAAATCCATTTAAAAAGTCAATATTTAGCCCGGAATCGTCCGCCAAAGTGGGCAGACCCGTTATTTTAAATGTATGCCGAGCTTTTATAAGCGCATTTTCGGCATAAGTTTTTCCGTTTTCAATCGGCGAATTAATATCAAAATCTTTCATTCCTTTTATATCTACGTTTATATCATTCTCAGAAAGAAAATTTTTTATCTGCATTATTTTCCCTTTATTTCCTGAAGCCACAACTATCATATTCATAAAATTTTTCCTTTATTTTTTTGTTTTTTAAAATAAAAAAGCTACTTGAAATTTCAAGTAGCCACTATTTTGGTTGCAGAAGGTGGATTTGAACCACCGACCTTCGGGTTATGAGCCCGACGAGCTACCAGGCTGCTCCATTCTGCGATATTATTTACTTCCAAAATTATTTTACTATATATTTTTATATTTGTCAACATAAAAATATGATAATTTTTTTATTTAATTTACTACACATAAAACTCTAGTATCATTTTAAAAATATGGTATAATAAATTTCGTTAATTTAAATTTATTTCAAACTATAAATTAACCGGTTTGAAATAAATCAATTCTTAAAATAGAAGAAATTACATAATATTTTTACAATTGATTTTGCATAGTAATATGTTTTTCTATTATCTTATTGTATAATTTGTTGCCAAATTTGCAATTTCAATTCAAAAAATCAATAAAAGTATTTGTTATTTTTTTCTATTTGGTTTAAAATAGGTATAGATTAAAAACAGTTATGCCAACATTAAGTAAATATTTTTTATCACTGAGGTGTGTATCTGTGAATTAATTTATACTTATAAATTATTTAATTTATTTTTTATTAAGGAGTGTTTTATATCGTGGAAAAAACAGAATCCGGTCTCATTTACATTGTAGATGACGAACCAAACATCAGAAAACTTGCTTCTTTGGCACTTAAGGAGCACGGGTTTGAAACCCAAGAATTTGCAGGAGGAGATGAACTTCTTAAAGCTGTTCAACGCAGATTACCAGACGTAATTATTTTAGACTGGGTTATGCCTGCACCGGACGGACTAAGCGTTTGCGGAAGACTTAAACTCGGAAAAGAAACAAGAACTATACCGATAATACTCTTAACAGCAAGAAATGACGAGGTTGACTGCGTACTTGGCCTTGAAATGGGTGCCGACGACTATGTAACAAAGCCATTTAGCTTAAAAGAACTCTGCGCCAGAGTAAAAGCTTTAATTCGCAGAAAAGAATATTCAAACATCACAAACCCAAGCAACGAAATTATCACTTGCGGTGAAATTACAGTAAATCTTGCCAGAAGAACTGTTTCTAAAAACGGCAAGCCGATTGATTTAACCATGAAAGAATTTGACCTTTTAACATCTCTTATGCTCAGCAAAGGCAGAGTTTTAAACAGAGACCAGCTCATGGAAAAAGTTTGGGACGTGGAATTCTGCGGCGATGCCAGAACAGTTGACGTTCATATAAGATATTTACGTCAAAAAATTGAAGACGAATCCGAAAACCCAAAATATATTTTAACTGTAAGAGGTGTGGGATACAGATTCGCTTCGGAAGATGAGCTTTAATATCAATTTCAAATAAAAGAGGTGAACTCGGCAAGGCATTTTTACGGCTTTGCAAGCTAATATGCAAATTAATATGAATGATAATATAAACGAAAAAAGCAATATAAGGGAAATCGTTCATGATTTAAAACTACCCATAACTTCTATTATGGGGTTTACGGAACTGCTTAAAAAAGGCTCTTATGACGAAAAAAGCAAAGATGAATTTTTTGATATAATAACTTCGGAATCTCAAAGGCTTTTAAAACTCATAGACGAAATTTTAAAGCACCCCGAAATTAACGAAGAAGAAAACCAAAACAAATGCAACATAACCATTCAAGTTAATAAATATGCCAAAGCTATGTCACCTCTTGCGTCAAAGAAAAATATAGACATTTCTTTAAATATTAACTCCAACAATATTTATGTTTCCATTCCGGAAAATAAAATCTCCAGAATACTTACAAACATAATTGAAAACGCAATTAAGTACAATAAAGAAAGAGGAAAAATCTTTATTGATGTAACTGAAAATGAAGACAGGGTTAATATTATAATCAAAGACACCGGAATCGGCATTGCACAGCACGAACTGGACAAAATCTTTCTTAAAAATTACCGTTCGGAAGCTTGCAAAGAATTAAACATTTCGGGTTCCGGGCTTGGACTTTCAATTGCAAAAAAATTTGCCGAAGATTACGGCGGAACAATAAAAGTTACCAGCAAATTAGGGCTGGGGACGGAGTTCATCGTTTCTTTTCCAAAAATGAAAATGGACGAAAAATAGCTTGATAATCAAAGGGAGGATTAAGTGGTTAAATAATATTATTTAACCATGTTTTTTTATGGATAAAAAATTAAACTATTCTAATTTTTTGGATTTGTCTCAAAGCATTTCCAAAGATATTTTTAAAAATTGTGAATTCCCGTGGGAAGCAATCCCGCTAATAAAAGAATTCGTAATAAATTTGGGAAAATCACTGCCAAAAGAAAATTTTGAAGAAATAAAAGAAAATGTGTGGGTATCTAAAAACAACGTAAAAATTTACCCCTCGGCGCACATAGATGGTCCGGCAATAATAGACGAAAACGCAGAAATACGCCACTGCGCTTTTATAAGAGGGAGTGTAATTATCGGGAAAAACTGCGTTGTGGGGAATTCCACGGAATTAAAAAACGTTATTTTATTTAATAATGTTCAGGTTCCGCATTTTAATTACGTTGGCGATTCGATTTTAGGTTATAAATCGCACCTTGGCGCGGGAGCCATTACCTCTAACGTAAAATCAGACCGCTCTTTGGTAACAATTAAGCATGGAGGCGCTAAAATAGAAACAAATTTAAAAAAATTTGGTGCAATTCTTGGAGATTACGTTGAGGTAGGCTGCAATGCGGTGCTTAATCCCGGAACTATAATCGGCAGAAATTCATCTGTCTACCCTACAACGATGATAAGAGGCATTATAGAAGAAAACACCATAGTTAAAAACACCGGCGAAAAAGTGAAAAAAATATAAAAAAATCACGGCAAGGATTTTTTCCTTGCCGGTTTTTAAAATTAAATAATAAACTATTTTGACCTTTGTTTTTTAGTACATGCTTTATTTATGATTATGACTTATTCTTATTAAAACCATCATAAATACCTTTTCCAAATATGCTTAAAAATACAAGGCCACCAAAAACACCAGCTACCTCTACTATTCTCCATGTTACTTTAGCAACTTTTTTAACGACTTCACCTGCAGTCACTCCACCGGAAATAGCTTCAAGCTCTTCATTTGATAATGCTTGAATGTTTGCGTTCATTATATAAACACTCCTTTCTTTGTATTGTAACTTAATTATAACATACTAGAAATTTTTTGTCAACACCTTTTATATTATTTTTTTACACCAATTAAAACTCTTGTTATTTCATTTATATCTTTGAAGCTTTTTATTTTCTCCATGCCATGCATTTTCATTATTTTCTTTACGTCTTCAACCTGACCCGCACCTATTTCAAAAGCCATTATCCCGCCGCGTTTTAATTTAGAAATCCAAAATTTGCATATTTTTTTATAAAAATCAAGCCCATCTTCCCCACCGCTAAGCGCTAAGATTGGCTCTTTTTTTACTTCCTCTGCCAAACTTTCAATTTCCGAATTTTTTACATACGGCGGATTAGAAACCACTGCATCTAAACTTTCGTCATCAAATTTTTTGTAAACTTCAAAAACATCGGCGTTAATAGGCAAAACGCCGCTTTTGTTAATTTTGATATTCTCTTTTAAATACTCAAAAGCTTTTTTAGAAATCTCTACCGCGTAAATTTTTGGGCTATTATTTAGTTTTTTATCAAGCGAAATTGCAACACACCCGCTACCGCTGCATAAATCAGCAATACACAAGCTATTTTTTTTACTTAAAATCTTAGTGCTTTCTTCCACAAGCACAGACGTATCTTCCCTTGGAATCAGAACACCTTCGCCAACTTTAAATTTCAGGCCCATAAATTCCCAAAACCCTAAAATATACTGCAGGGGTATGTTTTTTTCTCTTTTAGAAATTATTTCTTTTACCTTTTCGTATGCTCCGTTTTCTATAGTTTCCACGCCGTTTATCAAAAGAGAAACCCTATTCATTTTAAAGTAATGTTCAAATATAATGCCGGCCTCCGTACGGAAGTCAGCTTTTTTGATTTTCTTTAAATTTTCTTTTGTAAATTCATAAAGTTCATGCCATGTCATTTTCCGGTTGCTCCTTTGCGGGTTCTTCCCTTTTTTCGTCTTTTGCTATCGGGAAATTTACGGTAACGGTAGTACCAAAGCCTTCTTCGCTGATAATATTAAGCTTTCCGCCATGAAGAACTACAATCTCATCAACAATAGCTAAACCTATTCCCGAACCACGTTTAAGGTAGTTGGCTTTATAAAATTTTTTGGTAATATTCGGCAAATGCTCCGCCGGAATACCGCAACCGTTGTCTGTAACGCTAACATAAACATTTCCGCCCTTTGTCCCAACGTTTACGCTAACGCCGCCACCCTCTGACGTATACTTTAATGCGTTATCTATTATATTAATAAAAACTTGTCTTAACCTGTTTTTATCTCCAATTACCGCAGGAATACTTTTTGGTTCATTATAAATTAGGGTCTTTTTTTCCTCTTTGGCACGTTCTTTAAACATATAAACCGCTTCACCAAGCTCGGCCAAAATGTCAATTTTTTCTTTTATTAATTTAATTCTCTTTTCTTTAATGCTTGAAAAATCTAAAAGTCCCTCAACTATCCAAGAAAGTCTGCCGGATTCTTTTACAATTGTATCAAGGCCTCGTTTCATGGTTTCTTCGTCCGAATCACACATCTGCATTGTTTCTGCCCAGCCTTTTATTGCCGTAAGCGGTGTTCTGAGTTCGTGCGAAACCGAAGATATAAACTCATTTTTTAATTTTTCGGAAGCGTCCAATTCTTCTGCCATGTAATTTATTGTGTCACTAAGTTCGCCTATTTCGTCGTCGTATTTTTTATCTATTTTAATATGAAAATCGCCCTCTGCGATTCTTTTTGCTTTGCCGCAAATTTCGCTGACCGGCCGAACTATTGACTTAATAAAATACATCCCCGAAACAACCATAAAAAATATTATAATTATCTCTAAAACAAGTATCATAATTGTGCTTAAAACCACACGATAATTCGCTTCTTCCAGTGAAACCACATATCTTACGGCACCCAAAAAACGATGTGAACCATCATAAATGCACCTTGTAACAGCCATTAATCTTTCGCCTTGGTGAGATTTCCCCTCCCAAGTGCCAACACCGTCTTTATTTTCTTTAGCTTTGTCATAGTCCGGCATAATTTCGCGCATTTCAGGCAAAAAACCCGACGACGTAACCGCCACGTTATTATCTTCATCAAAAATCATAATTTCCATAATTTTATTATCGGAAAAATTTTCAACGTAAACTTTGGCTACATCAACAAAATCGGAATTTTTCTTAAGTGTACGCCCTCTTAAAATTTCGTAAAGTTCATTTGTTCTTCCACGTATTGTTTGCTGGATACCGCTGTAAAAGTATCCCCTTACAACCATGGAAAAAATTATAACAAGTATTGTAAATATAGAAATCGTAAAACCCAAACTATTAATTATCCAGCGCTTTTTTATACCTTTTATAATCATTAATTATCCCTTTCAACTTAGTTTTCCCATTTGTAGCCCATTCCCCAGACGGTTATTATGTGCTTTGGTGCAGAAGGGTCATCTTCTATTTTCATTCTAAGCCTTCTTATGTTAACGTCCACTATCTTTTCCTCGCCTTTATGAGATGTACCCCAAACATGCTCTAAAATTTGCGTACGGCTAAGGACCGTCCCAGGGTTAGAGAAAAAATATTCCATAATTTGAAACTCAACCTGAGTAAGTTCAATTACATGGCCGCGTTTTTTAAGTGCTCTGTTTTTTAAATTAAGCACAAATTCTCCAAATTTAATTTCTTCTTGGAATTTATTTTCACTTCTCATAAGATTAAGTGCCACACGTCTGTAAAGAGCATCTACCCTGGCAACCAATTCAGACGGGCTGAACGGTTTGGTTATATAGTCATCTGCACCGCGCATTAGTCCGCTAATTTTGTCCATTTCTTGGGTTTTTGCCGTTAGAAGTATTATGCCGATGCTGTCGCTTCTTTCTCTAAGCTCTTTGCAAACTTTCATTCCGTCTATTCCCGGGAGCATAATATCCAAAACAGCCAAGTCAAAATCGCCGTTGTATCTGTCGAACATTTCAAGAGCTTTTTCACCACTGTCCGTTTCCACAACTTCGTAGCCCGAGCGCTGCAAATTTATCACTTCAAACTCTCTTATTGCTTCTTCGTCTTCTGCTATTAATACACGTTTCATTAAAAAATTCCTCCTAAAATTATCTATCCATAGAATCAAAAAAATTATTTTGTATTTTCATATCTAAAACTTTATCTTTTAAACATTTGTATGCGTAAACGGAATTATAAGAATTTTCAGTACTTTGGTCCAGTATTACTATTTCTTTGGTACCATCGCCGTCAATATCTTCCAAACTTACCTTTTTTGTATCCAAAAGCATCTGCACGGCGTCTTTTAAAATTACCCACTTATCATTTTTGTTTTTTAAAAATAATATATGTATCTTTTTGGTTTCTTCCGAATGCTGGCAAAACGCCAAGTAAACTTCGTCTTCTTCGCTTATTTTGCAATTAATCACAGTGGAATATGCTTCACCGTATTTGGCGTATTTCCAAATAACATCAGGGCCCATATGATTTACCACAGCTTTTTTTATTTCTTCTTGAGTTTTAGTCAGGGCGGGAGCGCTCATTGCACTTTGCACGTCGAAAAAATTAGCACCGCTACACCCCGAAAACAACAAAACACATAGAGTTAAAACCGCAAAATTACCAATATTTTTAAACTTCAATTTTATCCTCCATATAAAACATTTATTAGGAATTAAATTATACCATAACTTCAACACATTTTAAAGGTGTAATTTTTTCGCCAAACCATATATTATTATGTTGACATAATTTTTCGATACGTATATAATTAATTATTATGTTAATTTTATAAAAACAAACCACAAGACTTATAATTTAAATACATTTTTTATAGTAAGGAATGATATAAATGAGCCTTTTTAGTAGCATCAAAGAAAAAATACCAGAAAAAATAAAAAAAGATCCAATTTGGAAAACTTCAAGTCAAATCACAAGCACACTAAATGAATTTAGCACCGTGGAAAAAGCCATGCTGGCTTTCCAATACTGTGATAAAAATCCTATTAAAGTTCAAATAAACCCAAATGATTTAGAATATGAATATCAATCTCAACAGGACCCAACAATTCTACTTACAAGCTCGCTGGATGGCAAACCAAGAGAAGCCGTGGAAACAACAGATCCACGCATTAAAGGTACACTTACATTTACACTCAACTACGATTTTTACGATGAATACTATGCAAGAAGTGCAAACGGTTCAGGATTTAGCCTTAATTCTCTTACTTCTAACTCTTTTCATTTAAAAAACGAAAAATTTTCCTCACTTGAAACAATCATGCAACAATCAAAATTACATGCAGCCGTGCTATTTAAATGGGGAGAAATCGAAGAATTTGGATATATACACACAGCACGCCCCCGCTACACCGCATTTTCTCCTTGGGGAGAACCATTAAAAGCCCAAGTAACCATTACCATAACTATTTTAAATTACAACGGCGAAAATGGTATAAATTTATCCGGGACAATAAAAGACATATACGAAGACTTATCCAAAAAAATTTCAGAAGGTACTTCCGCCATAGGAGGAACAATAAAAAAACTGGGCTCCACCATAAAAGCGCTGAGATAAAAAACGAAAAGGAGTTTTTAAAATGGGCGATGAACAAAAACAACTAACCGATGAACAAAAAAAGCAACTAAAATCACAGGTAAAATCAACTAAACAATACAGAGAAATGATTGCATACAAAAATTTCTTTGAAGGAACAGACAACTATTTTAATCAAATTAATGACATTCAAGTAAATATAATGGAGGAAAATAAAAAACTATTAAACGAATTAGGCGACGTTAGTGGCTTTCAAGATATTTTAGATAAAAAACTTTATAGTGAAAAAAAAATTAAAAAACGTAAAGAAGCTGATAAAAACACTGAAAATCAAAATAGTCAAGAAGAGTCGCATATAGGAGATGAAGAAATAGACTTAACTTTTTATGAAAACGATGAAAAAAACAATATTGACGGGCTAAAAGATGCCGTTAAAGAGCTTATAAAACAATCCGAAGACAAAGAAGTAACAAAGATTTTAAAAAATCTTTTAACCAAAATAACGCCCATAATAGATACCAGGGGGAAAAATCTAAAAAATTATAAACTTAATACCAGATTTAAAGATTATTTATTAGATAAATACACTAAATTAAAAAAACAAGCAATCATTGGAAAAAAGAGCAAACCCAAAGACGAGAACGAGATTGAAAACGAAAATAAAGAAAAAATAAATATACCAGAAGATACTGTAGCAAAAGGCAGAAAGAAACTGCTTCGAGCAGGCCTTTTTCCGATAGAAGCCAGAGAAAAAGGTCTTTTACCACCTGAAGGCGAAACTGAAAAAACAAAAGAAAAAAAGCCAATTAACCGCGAAGAACTGCAAGGAATAATAAATCAGAATGCTTTAGAAAACAGCACTGACGACATCATAAAACCTGCAGCTAAACTTGCAGATGCAATGCATTTAAAACCAACTGAAGTAACACCTAAAGAAAAAGCAGAACCCGAAGAAACAACAGAAACAAAAGAAAACAAAACCCTCGGAGCGCCCACCATATCTAACGAGACTAAAACAACCCAAGAAAATAACAAATCTGAGATAGACGACAAACAATATGAATACGAGCTTCTAAGAACAGATTACATCAATAAAATAGAAGCTCAGTTGGTGCCTGCCATAAGAGCAATAAACACAGTGCGCCTACAAGAAGTAGAAGCTAAATAAACAAATATAAAAAAAGAATAAAAAGAAAAGAAAAAAATACAGGAAAAAATAAAGAAAAAGATAAATAAAAAACAATCAAAAAAAGAAACAATAACAAGCGAGGATACAGACGACAGAACAAAGCTTGAAAAAAATATTGACACAAATACAAACATATGCAAATTTTTATTAAAACTATTAAGGAAAGACGAAACAAGCATAAATACAAAAAAAATAACAGATATCTTTATGACTCACAAAATGAATGAATATCGAACCAATGGCAAGATAGCAATTGATGATAAAAATAGAATAAAAATAATGGGCAGTGACGGCAAAGAAACTTTAGCTACAGATGAAGACTATAAAAACATAATGCTTGAAATGATGTTTGAGGATGAATCTGAGCTTAACTTAAATAATGAAAAAGATAGTACTAGACTTGAAAACTTTAAATTTGCAAGATTCCTATTTAGGCTGTACTATGTCGTTGAAAATAACTTTAGTACGAATCAGTTAAAAACCACTCCAAATGATATAAATGGCAACGACAAATTTCGGGAAAATTACAAAGATATATATCATAAATATAATGATAAAAATGGTTCATTAAAAAACGCTTTAAGCTTTTTAGAAAAGGAAATAGATACTAAAATATCAAAACTTAAAGAAACAAACAAAAAAACAAATACACAATCCTCAGAAGAAAAGTTTTACAGCAAAATAAAAAGCCATATTACTAAGCTAACTAATGAAACTATTAAAACAAAGGACGACGCAAAAGAATTATTATCATTACTCAAAAACTGCACCGACGATAATAAGAAGAGCATCGCAAAAGACATACTTGGAAACTCAGAGCATCATCCTATTTTTGCAGAAGATAAATATTTTAAAATAGAAGTAGATGACACAAATATGATGTTTAAATAATCCCTTCTTTTAAATCACCACTTTGTTTTTAGTGGTGATTTTTTTGTTTTTAGGCAACTTTTTTGCTTTATTTTCATATTTTATAAAAAAGAAACTTTATTTTAGGGGGAGTTTTTATTTTAAAAGCAGTTTTTTTGCCACTTTCTAAATCTAAGCCAAACGAAACTTATAAAATTCTATCTATTAACTGCAAAAGCCAAATTAAAAGGCGGCTTTTTGACTTGGGAATTATTCCCGGGACCTTTATAAAAAATATAAAAAGCAGCCCGCTTGGCGACCCAACCGCTTTTTTGGTCCGCGGAACAGTAATTGCCATTAGAAAAGAAGATACCAAAAAAATTGTTGTTGAAAGCATTTAAATAATTTTTAGGCCGAGGTGTCTTTATGAACGCTATTAAAAGTAAATTTAAAATAAAGCCGTTAAAAAAAACAGCCCCGCCTCAAAAAACTTTCAACATTGCCATTGCGGGAAACCCGAATGTGGGTAAAAGCACGGTTTTTAACGCTTTAACGGGTATGCACCAACACACGGGGAATTGGCCGGGGAAAACGATTGAATGCGCCTTTGGAGAATATTTATTTGAAAATGAAATATTTAAAATAACAGATTTACCGGGAACATATTCTTTAATGGCAAACTCCCCCGAAGAAGAAATTGCCCGGGATTATATTTGCTTTCAAAATCCCGATGCAATAATAATCACTCTGGATGCCACATGCCTGGAAAGAAACCTTAATTTAGCCCTGCAAATACTTAAAATTACAAACAAAGCTGTGATATGCGTAAACTTAATAGATGAAGCCACCAAGAAAAAAATTAAAATTGATTTAGATGAGCTTTCGCTTCAACTTGGAGTTCCGGTGGTGGCAACAAACGCACGCTCAAAAAAGGGTCTTAATTTACTTATGAAAAATGTAAAAAAAGTTTGCGCGGGCGAAATTAAAACTTTTAAAATTAAAAATTACTACAATAAAGATCTAGAAAATTCGGTAAAAAGTTTTGCCACTCATTTTAAGAATAACTTAAACACAAACGCCGAATGGCTTGGATTGCAGCTACTTGAAAACAACAAAAGCATACGAGAAGCTATTAAAAATAATCTTGGATACGAAATATTTAGCGACAAAAAAATTAAAAAGCATTACTTTAAAGAAAGAAAAAAGCTGCTTAGCTCGTTAAACTGTTCGGTACCTTCTCAAGTTGCAAAAGACACCACAAAAAAATCAGAAGAAATTTTTAGCCTTTGCGTAAAAATTGAAAATAACAACTACGACAAGTACGACCGTACCATAGACAAAATTCTTACTTCTAAATTAACCGGCTTTCCTATTATGATTTTACTGCTTTTAGGAATTTTTTGGATAACTCTTTCAGGTGCAAATTATCCTTCCGAATTAATTGCATCGGGACTGTTTTGGTTTCAAGATAAACTGCTTGATTTTTTTATCGGAATTGGCACTCCAAAGTGGATTTATGGGATTTTTATCTTAGGTATATATAGAACTTTAGCCTGGGTTGTTTCCGTAATGCTACCCCCTATGGCAATATTTTTTCCGCTTTTCACTTTTTTGGAGGACGTGGGATATTTACCGAGAGTGGCGTTTAATTTAGATAAAATTTTTAAAAATTGCGGAGCACACGGAAAGCAAGCCCTGACAATGTGCATGGGTTTGGGGTGCAATGCTTGCGGGGTTATGGGCTGCAGGATTATAGACTCCCCGCGCGAAAGATTAATAGCACTGATAACAAACAATTTTATACCATGCAACGGAAGATTTCCGCTTTTAATTTCCATTATAACCATGTTTTTTGTGGGAAATTCTTTTTGCCACTCATTCGTTTCAACTTTAATTTTAACCTCGGTAGTCATTTTCAGCATTATAATCACTTTTTTAACGTCCAAACTGCTATCCAAAACAATATTAAAAGGCGTAAAATCTTCTTTTGTTTTGGAGCTTCCTCCCTACCGAAAACCGCAAATAGGCAAAATACTTGTACGCTCAATATTCGACAGAACAATTTTTGTATTAAAAAGAGCGGTAATCGTGGCAGCACCCGCCGGGCTTATCATTTGGCTGATGTCTAACATAAAAATCGGAAGCCTGAGCATACTTTCGCACTGCGCTTTGTTTTTAGATCCGTTTGCCAAGTTTATCGGCCTAGACGGCGTAATACTTATGGCATTTATTCTTGGCTTCCCCGCCAACGAAATCGTATTTCCGATTATAATAATGAGCTATATGTCCGAGAGCACAATTTTAAGCCTTGAAAGTCCCACTCAGCTACATACACTGCTTGTTAACAACGGCTGGACTTATATTACCGCCATATGCGTAATGCTGTTTTCTTTGATGCACTTTCCGTGCGGAACCACTTGCCTTACAATAAAAAAAGAAACGAACAGCTTAAAGTGGACATTTTTATCATTTATTATCCCCACCGCTATTGGAATCATAGTATGCGCTGCAGCAGCAAATGTGCTTAAACTTATAAATATACTAATATAAAGATTTATAAAACTTTAAAGATTTAAAATCGGTATCTAAGTGATAAATTACGTATTTTTCAGAGATAGCAGAAAGTTTTTTTAAACACTCATCCGAAATTTTAAAAGAAAACAATTTTTCACTCGGGCTATATATTATGTGGCGAAGCGCAAACAAAACACCGGGTGCAATATCATGCCCACCGATTAAATACTTTTTGCTGCAATCTGTGCAAACAATTATTCCCCTGCTTATGAAAAACTTTATTCTCTCGGGGTTATACTTTTTACATTTATTACAAGACACCAAATTTGGAATGTATCCGCAAAGCGACATGCTTCTCATTTCGAAAATCGATTTAATAAGGAGCATGTCTTTATTTTTGTTTGAAAGATAAAAAATACAGTTTAAAAAAAGCTTTAAAAAATCCGCACTATTTGGGCTTTCCGGCGATAAAACAAGCGTTAACTCACAAAAATATTGCGCCAAAGACAGAGTTTTTAAATCGTTTATTACTCCCCAAAAAACTTCAATTACTTCGCACTCATTTACAATATATCCACGTTTAGATTCATAAAGCAAAAACGAGCAATATGAAAGCAGTTGCGGCGACGCACCAGATTTGTTTTTTAAATTCCTGCACCTTTTAGCTATTACAGAAATTATGCCGTCTTCTGCGGTTAAAACAGTTAAAATTTTATCGCTTTCCCCGTAGTTAACTTCTTTAACCACTACTCCTTTTATACTTATTTTCATCTGTTTCTCCCTTAAAAATATTTGGCCGAGAAGCTAAAATATTTTTTTTATATTCTAAATAATATATTATTTTGCCCGTTTTTTCGAACTTTTCCCATGCTTTATCTTGATTCATAATAATTCCTCCTTCAATACAAAAGTTTTCACTTCTGTTTGATGGAACCATTATAATATAAAATCAATAAAAAATATAGCTATTTGCTAAAATTTTAATTCGTTTTAATAATATTTTATACGCTTGTATTATTTTTTTAACTCTTCATATCCCAATGTATGCAAATCAGACTCTTTATTACGCCAATTTTCCTTTACTTTAACCCAAAGCTGTAAATTTACTTTAAAATCCAGCATTTCTTCCAGGTCTTTTCTAGCATGCATTCCAATATTTTTTATCATACTACCATTTTTGCCAATTATCATTGCTTTATGGCTACTTTTTTCACAGTATATTGTAGCGTAAATATCAATAATATTTTCTCTTTCTTTAAATTTTTCAATTAAAACAGCCGTACCGTGCGGCAATTCTTTATCAAGATTGCAAAGAAGTTTTTCCCTTATTATTTCAGCGGCAATGGCTCTTTGAGTTTTATCGGTGATTTCGTCTTCCCCGTAATAAAACACAGACGGCTCCGCAAGATTTATAATTTCCGAGATTAAATCCTCTTTTCCGTCACATGTTTTGGCAGAAACCGGGACTATGGCTTTATAATCGTATTTTTCTTTCCATGCGTTTATTTCCGGCATAAGAACAGATTTATCTTTTAAAGTATCAATTTTATTTATTGCCAAAATTACAGGCAAATTTGCTTTTTTGAATTTTTTTATAAGTTCAAGGTCAAAATCATCACAGCTTTTTCCGGCTTCTACTACATGCATGCAAACTTGAGCTCCAAAAAAGGCACTGTTTACCTCTGAAATCATAAAATTTCCAAGCTTTGTTCTTGGCTTATGAACACCGGGGGTATCGATAAAGACTATCTGAACATCATTATCCGTAAAAATACCAATTACTTTATTTCTGGTGGTTTGAGGCTTTGGAGAAACTATTGACACCTTGGAATTAATAAGCATATTCATAATGGAAGATTTCCCCACATTTGCTTTACCGAGTATAGCCACAAACAATGATTTAGTTTTTAAATTATCTTCCATTTTTTCTCCTTTTGAAATGTTTAAATATTTTAGATTTTATTTTATTTTTAATTTCTGCAGGGCCCATAAAAATATAAAAATACATACAAATTCCGATTGCCACCGCTAAAATAGCGGTCCAAGGAAATCTACACAAAAAATTCCATAAATTTATATAGCCATTTATATCTTTAAAGATTAAAACTCCAACCACAACAGCCAAACATGCCGAAAGCAGCACAAATCCCGCAGCAATATCCTTTGCAGCCTTTGCTTTTGAATTATAATCCGTAGTACAGATGTCTATTAAATTTTCTAGGGCGCTATTAATAAGCTCGCAAATCATAACAAGCGAGCAAGTAAGAAACAGCAAAATATATTTTTCGGAATTTAAATCAAAAAAAAGAGAAAAAAGAAATACGCAAAAAGCGGCGACCGTATGAATTCTCATATTACGTTCGTTCTTTATTGCGTAAATTATACCTTTTATTGCGTATTTAAAACTTTTTATTATTTCCATGATCTTAATCTATCTATGCTATTCTTCGTCGGAAACATAAGATACTGCGTTTGAAAATCCAAGCAAATCAAGAATTCTATCTTCTCTTTCTCTCATATGCATCTTTTCAATTCCGCCTTGCTCATGGTCGTACCCAAGCAAGTGCAGCATTCCGTGAGCTGTAAGGTATGCTATTTCTCTTCTTAAACTGTGGCCATAAACTTTGCTTTGTTCCATAACTTTTTCCATAGAAATAACGATATCACCCAAAATTTGAGCATTTGTTTCGGGATCCACTTCATAAACGCCGTCTTTTCCCATTGGGAAAGAAAGCACGTCTGTTGGCATATCTTTATCTCTATACTGTTTATTTAACCCTTGTATGTACGCATTATCAACTATTGTAACGCTAATTTCTGCCGAACCTTTAAATTTTTCAAGTTTAAGCACAGCATTACAACATCTTCTTATAAGCATACGGATACCCGTAGGAATTTTCACTTCTTTTTGTCTATTAACTATTATTACTCTTGTCTTATCAACGACCATGTCATTTCATCCTTCCTAAAAGCAAAAACAATTTTATATTTTTATAATTACAACTTAATTTTGTTGTGCAGAGCAAAAAAATTAATTTAACATTCTACAAATTATAATTATAATGTATTTTTTGTATTATGTCAAACCCCTATAAGCAAATATTTATATATTTAACAAAAATATTTTTTTTTGACGTTTTTTTAATTAATTTATCACTACGGCTCAATCACTATTTTTTCTTTACACGCAATATTTTCAGTGCAAATGTATTCCACTTCTTCGGTTAATTCGCCATTATTCTCGGCTTTATTTACTTTTTTGTCTAAAATCGTAGCTTCTTTAAATTCTTCTTTTTCTCTTTTTAAAATATTATTTTCAATTTGTAAATACGCTTCCTCGTTTGTCAGCGTTATTTCTTCATTTTTTTGCTCATACCAATAGTCTTTGCACATTTTTAAAGGAATTTCAAAGCCAAAAAAATTTATGGCATTTTCTGACGTTTCTAATCGATAATTGTCGTTTACACATTCCCAATATCCAAAAATAGGAACATCGATATTACCAACTTTCAAATGCAGATGCGTAACAATTTTTCCGGTATCTTTAGTTACCGTTTGATTTATTTTGGCTTTTTCGGTAATTATTTTTCTTGTTTTGGCAAAAACTTTTCCGTCAGCATCCAAAAAATAATTTTCTGCGTTCAAATTTTCCATAACACCGCTTATAAGCAATTGACCCTTAACCACAACATCGCCAACATTTACGCAAGGAGTCCCTTTAAAAGTCTCCATTCTTTCAATTTGCCCGTCACTGTTTGCAATTATATTGCACGGCTCACCGCTTTTGGCAATTTCGGGCTTTTTTATCTTTTCTTTTACCGAAATATTAACGCTACTGCCGGATATATTTATTGATATCCAAGCAACATCCTCAAGTTTTGACATCGCAGCCGATTTTACCGCAGGAACATCTATGCTCTTTTTAAGGGCACCTGGGCGCACCCCCAAATCGCTTGCAACCCTCAGTATTTCTTCCGTTGCAATGCTTTCGTTTCCACCTACATTAACGCTCCATATAAAAAATGAAAAGGCATAAATCACAGCCAAAAAAAATAAAGCCCCCACAAAAAAACCCATACGTTTTTTGTACTTTAGTTTAATAAACGGAAATCCTTTTTTGCTTTTTATTTTTACTTTGCAGCAAGATTTTTTTGCTAATTGGCGAAGGCTTCTGTATTCCTCCGCCAACACTTTTCCTTTTAAAACAAATCCTTTCTTTTTTATATCCCAGATATTAATTTCATTTTTTATGGTAAGGTTTATAAATTTTTCCGGGCATTCACCAATCAGTTCAAACGAAACGTACCCAAAAAGCCATCTAAAGCACTGCAAAATCAAACTTAAACAGCCCCCAAATCATTTATGTATTAAATTCTACCGAAGTAATAAACCCGTCTATTATCAAAGAATCAACACCCAGACATTTTATTTTTAAATTTCTGCCAAAAAATAAAATGCTCATCTTTTTAACCTTTATCTTTACCATGTTTTCGTCGTATTGTTCAATGCTTTGACACCCTTCTATAATCACTTGGCGATTACTTTTCATTTCCAAATGTACGGAGCACATAAAGCTCCCCATAGACGAATTTTTTAATTTAGAGAGCAATTTTTGCGGATTTTTAAAACTGCTTTTTTCACCAAACACCCCAAAAATCACCCCTGCTCAATTTTTTCAATACTATAAATATGCAAAATCATAAATAAAAATCACTTTAACATATATATTTTTGGGAGTGATTTCAAACTTATGTTTAAAAAATTAAAATCAGCGTTTATCCTAATTATCACCGCAGTTTTTACCATAAAAATAATACAAACACCGGAAGCCGCCTCCAAAGGTGCTGCTCAGGGCATAAATTTCTGCTTGGAAATGCTAATTCCATCGCTTTTTATATTTATGTTTTTGGCGGCGTTTATTGTAAATTCGGGCATATCAAGAAAGCTTCAAAAAACACTCTCCCCCATAACGAAGTTTTTGTTTTATTTGCCAGGATGCACTGCACCTGTTATTATTCTTAGTTTAATAGGCGGATACCCCGTGGGAGCCAGGGGCGCAAAAACTCTTTTTTTAAAAAAAGAAATAAACGAAGAACAACTTAACAGGTTAATGAGTTTTTCCGTTAATGCCGGGCCCGCTTTTATTATAAATATAGTGGGAAAGATTTTAACAAAAAATTACTTGTTCGGGCAAATTTTATTTTTTACCCAAATACTTTTTTCTTTTTTTATATCCCTAACGTGCGGGTTAATATCTAAAATAAAAAAAAGAAAGTTTTACGAAAAAAATTATTCCGATAACAACAAAAACATCCCCCTTTCCGATTCTTTGATTTTATCTTGCGAGGAAACATCAAAAACCATGGTTAATATGTGCTCGTTGGTTGTTTTGTTTTGCACTGCAATTGAATTAATTCAAAATCTAAATATATACAATATAGTAATAAACCAATTAAATTTAATAAACATAAGCCCGAAAGTATCTGAATCTATCATTGCATCAGTACTGGAAATCACCTCAGGCTCCTATAAAGCGGCAAAATTAAACGCACCGCTAACTGTAACCGCTTTTGCCGTAGGTTATGGCGGAATTTGCGCACATCTTCAAATAAAACACATTTTAAGAGGCACAAATTTTAACTACTTAAAATTTTGTACAATAAGATTTTTCAACGGCATTGCAACGGCTTTTTTGGCAGTTTTTATTTTAAACAAAATGCCCGAAAAATATCAAAGCGTTTTTTCCACTTTAAAGCACCCGATTTTAATCTCTAATTCCGCAACAAAATTTGGAAGCATAGTATTAATTTGCTTTTGCATTTATTTTATTTTTTCCGTAAGCTCTCATATGCACGCAAAAAAATAATCCCCGAAAAATTAATTCCGAGGATAAAATATTTTTTATTTTACGTAAACTTTAACTTTTTTGCGCCCAAATTTTAAACATTCCGATTTACTATTCATAAATATATCAACAAGTGCGCTGCCATTTTTAAGCGCTCCACCTGTATCTTGAGCAATACCGCTACATATAAACTTGCCGTTTAAATCAGTAATTTCAAGGTGGCTTCCGTATGGAATTTTATTTGGGTCTACCGCAATGGTTACTCCTGAAGTTGGTGTGTTACCTTGAGAAGTTCTTGATCCGCTTGGCGCAGTGTATGCTGTAGCCGAGCCATAAAGAACATTCGAAGCCCTGGAAATACTCGATGAAGAAAACGCTGCCACAGATTCACTCGAACTTTCTTTTTCATCAGAATCATCTGTACCTTTTAAAACAACTTCATCCACCGGCTCGGTAATAACTTTGCTGCTTATTTCTTCACTTTCTTTTACAACACCATCTACAACTGTTTCTTTTACCACAACTTCTTTTTCGCCTTTTTTGCCGGTTGAAGAAACTTGGCTGCCTTTGCCGTCCAGTAAATGTGTGGTTTTATATACTGTATTAAAAGGAATTTCCTCTTTTTTTACAACTTCCCTTATTTCCACACGATTAATGCTTATTTCCATTCCTTCGTAAATATTAGAAGAAACATCAACATTTATTAAGTCGTTTGAAGAAATATTAATTCCCAGATAATTCAAAGCTTCGTTAACGCTTAAATCGGCCGGAACAGTATATTCTCTTTGTTGACCATCCACAAAAACTTTTATTCTTTTTATTTCATGAATTTCTATATTCATTCCGGAGAAAACTTTTTCATTTAAAGGATAATTCACTTCATCGTTTTCATCAACCGAAATGCCGGATTCTTTAATCGCTTCTCCCACGGTCTCCACCGCTTTCACAAAAGAAACCTTTTCGTCTCCTTTGGAAACCGAAACTCTGCAGGCCCTTTTTATTGAAATTCTGATATCTTGGTCTTCGTTCCTATCTACAACGTCACCATCAAAAAGTTTTATATCCATTTGATCAAGAATTTTATCTGTGTCATTGCTAACAGTCACTGACGTTTTTTCCGTATCATCAACTTTAACATGAACTCTGCGGCTAAACGCTCCTACGGAAAAAATAGATGCCATACCAATGGTGCCCATAAGCATTAAAGCAACGTATTTTTTGGTTGTTTTATTAAGCTTTTCTTTTGTGATTTCTTCCATACTTACCTCCTAACATAACTCAAGTAAAGAATTTCACACTTTATGTAATTATTTTTTAAAAAAACGTAACTCCTTTTTTCTTCAAAAATAATCACTTAATCACAATGATATTAAACATTTTGCTTTTTGTCAACTTGCCTATATTAATTTTTTTGTACAAAAAGTAGAAGGCTCTAAAAACACTGTGCATTTTTTGCACAAAATATATTTACATTAATTATAAAAAATATGACTTTTTAAGAACATTAGATTTTTTAAAATTTTAGCTTTGTGCAAAATCACGAAATCGAAGTTAACAATTTAGTTACAAAAAATTACACGATTTAACCGATTTAGCCCTGGGAAATTTAATCCCTATTGCAACTTAAAAATTTATCAAAATTTTTGCTTAAAGAATATACTAAATATAATAAAGATTTTTACTGGGGGTTCTTTAAAATGTCTAATCAGTTTTTAAATGCCGCTTCTCTTTCTTTTGAATATGGGCATCAAAAAGGTTTTACTCTTTCAAACACCGCCAATGCTTCTGTGCAAGAAGCGATTACGGTAAACAAATACGTTTTGACGGGCTCATACTTTTTAAACAAAGAAATTTTTTACTGCGTATCCATTGCAAACAACAAACCAACCGCTATTAAAAGCCTTAAAATAAATGAAAATTTAGGCGCTTACTCTAATAGTGTGTCTTCTGACACAAAATTTATACCTCTTGATTATTCCGGACCTTCTTTTCTATATATAAATGGAGAATTTGACTCGCAAATAATTCCCGAAACATATTCGGATAAAATCATCTTTAAAATCAATAATTTTCCGGCCTATTCAAATATTCTGTTGATATACTCCGCAAAAGTAAACAACAAAGCACCACTCGCCAAAAAATCATCGATTATAAACACATCAAATATTACATCAGGTGAAATACTAAAACCGATTATATGCTCAAAAGAAGTATTTACAGATGAAAAAGCAGACATTGACATCGTAAAATACATGTACCCCAACCCTGCTATGCCGGGGGAATTAATAACTTACAATTTTACCATATATAATTATGGAAACATTGAGGCCACAAATATTAAACTAAATGACGTTTTACTTCCTGCACCAAATAATTTAAACGTTTCGGTTAATTCCAAAAATTTATCCCGAAAAGACTATTCTTATATCAGCGGTACACTTAATATTCCCTCTTATGATTCGGATTTTTCCATTTCCATTCCTCCCGCACAGTTTTTGCAAGATTCCTTAACAGGAATTTTTACCGCAAGCCCCGGAATGGTTAATATTGTTGTATCAGGGAAAATATAATCAGGCTTATACAAATTATTATATAAAAATTTCCATTTTCAGATATTTTTTATGCTAACTTGAACAATTTTAAAGACGTTTTTTGAGCAACCCTTACAATACTTAACAATTTATATAAAAATTGTTGACTTATTTTTTGACTTCGTATATAATTTACTGAGTCAAGCATTTGTATGCGCATACGTGCCCAAGTAGCTTAGTATAGCAGAGCGTTGTAAGTATCACAGAGATGTCGGTGCGAACCCGTCCTAGGGCAAATTAATTTATTCCAAGAATTGAGGTATTTTATTTATGTACGAAGACAAGACCCTTACATGCAAAGAATGCGGAAGTGAATTTGTATTCACTGCAGGCGAGCAAGAATTTTACGCCGAAAAAGGCTTTGTAAATGAGCCACAAAGATGTAAAGCTTGCAGAGATGCACGCAAAAACGCAGCAAGACAAGAGCGCGAAATCTTTATTGCACAATGTGCAACATGTGGCGGAGAAGCCAAAGTTCCTTTTAAACCACGTGAAGATCGCCCGGTTTACTGCAGCGAATGCTTTGCAAAAATGAAAGAAGAAAACCCGGAAGAATAAAATCCACGTTTTCTTTTACAATAAAAAGAGCTACGCAAAAGTTCGTAGCTTTTTTGTTTTTTTAAAACTTGCAAATATTAAGGAAAATTATTTATGGAAAAAATTAAACTAAGCAGCAGACTTCTTCGGTGTGCGGAAATGGTATCAAAAAATTCAAAAATCGCAGATATAGGCACAGACCATGCTTATATACCGATATACCTTACACAAAATAATACAATAACTCACGCCATTGCAAGTGACGTTAAAAGCGGGCCTTTGCAAAACGCAATTAAAAACATTGAAAAATATGACCTACAAAATAATATTGAAGCCCGCATTTCAGACGGGACAAATGAAATAAACGAAAACGAAGCAGACGAAATAATAATTGCAGGTATGGGCGGAAATGTAATATCAAATATCTTGGAAAAATGCAGCTGGGAAAATAAAAATGATAAAGTTTTTATAATTAACCCCATGAAATATGAAGAACGCCTGAGGGAATTCCTTTATGAAAACGGGTACAAAATAACAAAAGAAACCGCGGTTATTTGCTCGGGGAAAGTGTACTCAGTTATGAAAGTTATCTACACGGACAAAAAAGAAAAAATTAACCCCGTAGAAAAGTATATCGGTAAAATGTGGGAAAATATAACCCCGGCAGAAAAATCATACATAAAAAAACAAATAAAAAACTTGAATAATCACTTAAAAGGCGCTAAATCCAGATGCAAAACAGAAAAAGAAAAATACTTTGAAGGCGTAATAAACAGCTTGAAAAAACTTATATAAATGAAAAGGATGATGCAAAATGACAAAAGTTAAAAATATTTTTAATTTTATAAATGAATTTGCCCCTTTTGAAAACGCTTTAAGCTTTGACAATTGCGGACTACTAATCGGCGAGGCAGAACAAGAAATAAAAAATGCCATTCTTTCTTTGGATATTACCAAAAGCGTAGTGGAAGAAGCCAAAAACTTAAACGCAAATCTTATAATAAGTCATCACCCGGTTATATTTAAGCCAATTTCTGAAATTAATTCCGGGAGCACCATATCTTTGCTATGTAAAAACGACATAAACGCAATTTGCGCGCATACAAATTTAGATATAGCAAATAAGGGAGTTAACTTTCATCTAGCTAAAAAATTAAATATACAAGGCGCCACGCCGCTTTCTTATGAAGAAGGCAAACCGCTGGGGTTAATCGGAAGTTTAAACCGTGAATTTGAGTGCGAAGAATTTGCAAAGTATGTAAAAGAATCACTTGGTTGCAAAGGCGTAAGATACACGGAGCAAAAAAACAAAAAAATCAAAACTGTTGCCGTCTGCTCAGGCTCGGGAGGAGAATTTTACAAAAAGTCTCACGAAAAAGGCGCCGATGTAATAGTAACGGGAGAAATAAAGCACAGTCAAATCATAGCGGCAAACGAGCTGGGCATTATGGTAGTAGATGCAGGGCATTACAAAACGGAAAATGTTATTTTGGAGCCTTTAAAAAACATGCTGGAAAAAAAATTTGAAAACGTAAATTTTTACTTAAGTGAATCTTTTACAGACAACATAAATTATCTTTGATTTAAAATTGCAATTGAAAATAATTAAACAAAGAATTATAATTATAAGTAAAAATAACATAACACATATTAGTATAAGGGGAAATAAATTATGTGCGGAATAGTTGGATATATTGGAGAAAATAAAAAAGCCGTTCCTTTTTTACTTCAAGGGCTGGAAAAACTTGAATACCGCGGATACGATTCATCGGGAATAGCCGTTTTGAATCAAAACGAAATTAAAATAGTAAAAAAGCAAGGCCGATTAAAAGTTATTAAAGATATTTTGGGCAGCAAAGATGATCTGCACTCAAATTTGGGAATTGGCCACACACGTTGGGCAACTCACGGCGACCCCTCTGACGTTAATGCTCACCCACATCTTAGCAAATCGGGCAAAATTGCCGTTGTTCACAACGGAATAATAGAAAACTACATAAATTTAAAAAAGACTCTTTCTAAAAAAGGGTATGAATTTAAATCTGATACCGACACAGAAGTAGTGGCGCAGTTATTGGACAGCTTATATGAAGGCAATATGCTCGGTACAATAAAAAAAGCCACGGATCTTCTGGAAGGTTCGTTTGCTCTGGGGATAATTTGCACAGATTATCCCGATACTTTATTCGCCGTAAAAAAAGACAGCCCGCTTATTATCGGAGTCGGCGAAGATGAAAACTTTATAGCGTCAGATATTCCGGCAGTACTTTCCAAAACCAGAAAAATATGCAGGCTAAAAGAGAAGCAAATTGCCGTTTTAACCAGCAAAAATATCGACATTTTTGATTTTAGCGGGGGCAAAGCCAAAATGGAAATTTCTGAAATAAACTGGAACGTAGATGCCGCAGAAAAAAACAATTACGACCATTTTATGATAAAAGAAATAATGGAACAACCTAAAGTTTTAAACGACACTATTTCGCCAAGATTAAAAGACTACTCAATAAAGCTTGATAACCTTAATTTTACCGAGGAATACCTTAAAAATCTTAATAAAATATCAATCGTGGCTTGCGGTTCTGCGTATCATGTGGGGTGCGTAGCAAAATACTTTATGGAGGAGCTTATCAGAAAACCCGTTGAAGTTGAGCTGGCTTCAGAATTTAGATACCGTTCACCAATTGTAGACAAAAACACACTGGTAATAATAATCAGCCAGTCCGGAGAAACCGCCGACAGTTTAGCCGCACTACGAGAAGCTAAAAAATTGGGCGCACGAGTTCTTTCTGTGGTAAATGTTGTAGGAAGTTCCATTGCAAACGAATCGGACGACGTTCTTTACACTTGGGCAGGCCCGGAAATTGCAGTTGCAACTACAAAAGCCTACAGCACACAGCTATCCCTTATGTATTTAATTGCTCTTTATATTAGCAAAGTTTTAGGAACCATCACAGACGAAAAATACAAAAATCTTATCGAAAACATTAAATTACTCCCCGAAAAAATAACCGGGATTCTTAAAAAAGCATCTTCTACCGAAGAAATAGCAAAAAAATACTACCAAACCGAAAAAATATTCTTCATCGGCAGAACTTTAGATTACGCCGTTTGCATGGAAGGCTCTTTAAAATTAAAAGAAATTTCATACATTCATTCCGAAGCTTACGCCGCAGGAGAATTAAAACACGGCACGATATCCCTTATCGATAATAAAACACTTGTCATCGCACTTGCCACACAAGACAAACTATTTGACAAAACAATCAGCAACATAAGAGAAGTAAAATCACGAGGCGCAACAATTTTACTGATAACCACAGAAGATAAAGCGGATAAAATTTCGGACATTGCCGACGATGTTATTTATATTCCAAAAATTTCGAATATACTCTCCCCTTCTCTGGCAGTTATACCGATGCAGCTTCTTTCATATTATATAGCCAAATTTAGAGGCTGCGACATAGACAAACCCAGAAACCTTGCAAAATCCGTTACAGTGGAATAAATATTAAAACAAAAATCCTTTAACGATTTTTTTACCGTTAAAGGATTAATTTTTTTGCTTTTTAAAAATTAATTTAATATGCCTATATTCCCATTTTTCACTTTTTTCGCTTCTTCTTCCAAATTTGACAATAATTCTTTAGTAATATTATCTATTAATTGAACCATACTAACAAATTCCGTTTTATACGTACTATATTTTTCCCACTTTGCTTTTTTGGCGAATACTTCGCTACATTTTTCTACCATTATTTTAAGTTTTTCAACTTTTTCTTGTAAACTATTTGAATTATAATATTCTTTATTTGCTTCTCTAAATTTACCTAAATGCTTCTCCCAAAACTTTTTATATTCCAAAAATGGAAAAGTTTCCACTTTGGTTGGATCTTTTACTTCTTCTTTTAACTCCCTAAGATACCTGCTTTTTAAAGAACTTAATTTACTAACAAGATTTTTTGCTTCATCAATAACAGTTTTCGGCATAAAAATCACCCAACTTTCTTAATATTTAAATAAATTATACATTTTTTTCGAAATTTGTCAATAATAAAAATGCATAATTTTTAAAAAAACTAAAAATAAAGAAAAAACTATTTTAAATAGCCTTGTTTTTTGCCGCACCAAGCGGATTTGAGTTTATTGCATTTTGAATTTGTTTACTGCACACATGAGTATATATTTCTGTGGTACCTAAATTTTCATGCCCCAGAATTTCTTTTAGTATTCTAATATCTGTATTACCATATTGATACATAAGAGTGGCCGCCGTATGCCTTAATTTATGCACGGAATAGCCCATTCCGCTAAGCCCGGCTAAATCCAGATATTTATTAACTAAATGCTGAACTGTTTTTGGGCTTATTCTTTTTAGATGTCTGCTTATAAAAAAGGCATTTTTTTCTTTTAAACCATCAACCGGACGTACTTTTTTATATTTTTCAATAGCTTCTTTACAAGCATCATTTATGTACACGATTCTTTCTTTGTTTCCCTTTCCGATAAGCCGAAGCGTACCATCTGCTCTTATATCGTTAAAATTAATTCCAACAAGTTCCGAAAGACGCATTCCGCAATTTAAAAACAGAGTAATTATGCAGTAATCACGTTCTTTGAATTCGCCACCGTTTTCCAAAACAGTATTTAAAAGTTTAAAACTTTGCTCCAAATTTAAAAACTTGGGCAATCTTTTCCCCAATTTAGCGGTTTCAAGTTCTTTTACGGGGCTTGACTCCAAAAGAGAAAGTTTATTTGTAAGATAATCAAAAAACACCCTTAAGCTGGAGGCTTTTCTGGCACGGGCGGCCTCGTGATTCCCTCTTTTATCAAGCAAATAATTCATATATTCAAAAACATCAATCAGCGTAATTGTTTTTATAAATTCTATGTCTATATCATTAATAGCTATATCCTCAAATTCTGTATTATTATTCACCGCATGACGTTTTACTTTCATGTATCTAAAAAAAGTACGAAGGTCCAAAAAATATTCCTCCACCGTTTTTGGTGATTTTCCTTTAACGGTTTGAAGATACCCTAAAAATTTTTTCATAAGCAAAGGAGATTCATTTAAAATACTTTCTTTCATTTTTCCCTCCTTAAACATTAAAGATACTCAACATAAATAAATAAGCCAAGTATCTTTATAAATTTATATTAACTTTGGAGCTGATAACCGGACTTGAACCGGTGACCTCTTCCTTACCAAGGAAGTGCTCTACCGACTGAGCTATATCAGCAAAACGTGGCAGGGGCAGAAGGACTCGAACCCTCGACACGCGGTTTTGGAGACCGCTGCTCTACCAACTGAGCTATACCCCTAAACGTGTATAAACACCGTGCAATTGTAATTATACACTTAGAAAAAAGCGATGTCAATAATTAATTTACACTATTGATATAAACGCCGCGCTTCCCCCTCGTTTCCCATTTGTGGCACGGTGAGAAAACAGCAAATCATGATTACATTTTGTACACACGTCGGATTTTACTATGTTTTCTTTCAAAACACCTTCTTTTAAAAGTATCTGCTTATTTACTTCCAATAAATCTATATTTGCTTTGTCGCTGTTTTTATCATATCGTTTTAAATATGTTTTTGGCAAACCAAGCTTTTCAAATTCTGGTAAAATATCTGTAGACACTTCAAAACAGCACTGCCCTATTGCAGGCCCCAAAGAACAAATTAAATCACTCGGCGAAGAACCATACTCCAGCACAAATTTTTCCACAAGTTTTTTTGCAATTTCTTGAACGGTACCTTTCCACCCCGCATGAGCAAGACCAACAACTTTTTTCACACTGTCCACCATAAATATCGCCGGACAATCAGCATGAAAAGTAGCTAAAGTTACGCCTTTAATATCTGTAATAAGGCCGTCTATACCGGAAAATTTTCTGCTGTTTAGTGTGCCGGATTTAATATCATTTTCATAAATGCATTTAATTTTACTGCCGTGAATTTGAGAAGTAAGAACCAGCTTTTCCATATTAAAATCCAAGGCCTCACAAAAAATTTTATAATTTTCTTCCACATTTTCTGCTATGTCTCCCTGAGAGTAACTCAAATTCATAGATTTAAATTGTCCCCTACTTACTCCGCCCAATCTGGTTGAAAAGCAATGCTTTAAAAAACTAAACTTTTCTAAGTTTTTAAAAGTAAGGTACCCCACTGCGTTTTTAAAATTAATGTTCATTGTTTGACTTTGAAATTTCATAAGTTCTCCTTTTATAATTTTGCAGATTGTATAATTAAATTTAAAATGATAATATATAACTAAAATATATTCACGAAAGATGGTGTTAATTTGATTGCTGCACTAATAATTATTGCTTCTTTATTTTTGCTTATTTTTATTGTTTGCGGCGTTGTTGCGGGATATTTATATAATTTAATTATTTGCCCTTCGAGCGACAAATCTATAATACTTTTAGCGCCACACAATAAGAAAAATTCATTTTTAAGCAAAGAAAACGATCAAAATATGCCCTGTAAAATGCCGTTTAAAAACAATTCACAAAGTGTGTATATTAAATCTTACGATGGCCTTAAACTGCATGCGTATGCTTTAAAAAATCATGCACTTAGCAACAGCTGGGTCATCATGTGCCATGGGTACAGCGGGAATGCACTGCGGCTTAAAAGGGCAGCCGCGCTTTTCTATAAAATGGGTTTAAATGTGCTGGCACCAGATGCAAGAGGTCACGGCAAAAGCGAGGGGAAATACATCGGAATGGGCTGGCACGAAAGACTTGACGTTATAAGCTGGGTTAATTTAATTATTTCCAAAAATAAAGATGCAAAAATTGTTTTATATGGTGTTTCTATGGGCGGAGCAACCGTTGCTATGGCTTCGGGAGAGAATTTGCCTAAAAATATAAAGTGTATAATAGAAGATTGCGGATACACAAGCGTATGGAGTGAACTAAATTATCAATTTAGGAAATTTTTAAAATCAAAATTTAAGCTTACTTCAAACCTTATTTTAAATTTGATCTCCTTGGAAACAAAAATACGGGCAAAATACTCATTTAAAGAGGCCGATGCATTAAAACAAGTAAAAAAATCAAAAACGCCGATGCTTTTTATTCATGGGTCAAAAGATAAATTTGTGCCAACATTCATGGCAGATAAATTATACGATGCCGCCACCTGCAAAAAAGAAAAATTAATAATTGAGGGTGCCGCACATGCGGAATCCTATGAATTCAGCCCGGGGCTTTACGAAAAAGCCGTTAAAAATTTTATTGAAGAAAATTTATAATTTTAAGCTATTGTAAATCCAAAAGCCGGCATAAATTCTTTTATAAAATAGTCCACTTCCGGATACTGCTTGGACATGGTTTTTAATTTTTCTGTAATCGTATCCAGAGGTTTATTAAAATCGGGATTATTTAAACTTTTTTCCCTTAAGCATTTAATAAGTGCCGAAAGTATATCTGCGTTTTTTACTATTTGCCAAAGCTCTTTTTCTTCTTCCGTGTGACTCAAAAGAGGCCTGAAATCATCTTTAAACTCTTCCGGAAGCATTGAAATCATCTCGCTAACTGCCACTTGTTCGATTTTATCGTAAAGTGGTTTCATTTCTGTTCCAAAATACTTAACAGGCGAAGGCATATCACCGGTTATTAGCTCAGGGGTATCGTGATACAGCCCCAAAAGTGCCGCTCTTTCTGCGTTTACTTTCCCGCCGAATTTTTTGTTTTTTATAACCGCCAAAGCATGCGCCAAAAATGCAACTTCTGCGCTATGATCTGCTAAATCTTCGGATTCGTTATTTTTAAAAAGCGCCCAACGGTTTACATATCTAAGCCTGGAAATAAAACTAAAAAACGAATTTTCTTTATCAGAAGTCCCGTCAAAATTTGTGGGTATATCACTGCTCAAGCACCGAATGTTTTTACCGGCTTTTTCAGTTTCCGGCGGATCTGCATAGACGCATGGTAAAGAAAGGCAAAAGCATGTACAAAAAGCTGCTAATTTCAATGTGTTTTTTAAATAATTATTCTTTTTCATTAAATTAAAAGTCCTTTTCTAAAAATATTTTAAACACTAAAAAGTATGTCATCGTAAGTAGGATATGGCCAATAAGATCTTGGCATGTTAAATTCCATTGTGTCTACTATGTTTCTAAGTTTATTCATGTTTTCTAAAACATCTTCTTTGTATTTATCGGCCTTTTCCACCAAATCATACGTTTTTTTGGCGACTTCTAGTGTATCTATCAAATCACTTAGTGTTTTACTTGCTTTTGAAGTAAGGTCAGAAAGAGTTTTTAAATTTTCCATTTCATACTCAGAGGAAATCGCCGCACCTATTTTGTTTTTGTTTAATATCTCGCTGCTAAGCTCTTTTGTATAACTGCAAACAGCAGGCAAAATCTCGTTTTTTACCATATTTATCATCGTTTTGGCCTCAATGTGAATAACTTTGCAGTAGTTTTCCATATGTATTTCGCACCTTGAAATAAGCTCTCTGTGAGATAATACTTTATGAGTGGTAAACAGCTTAACATTTTTTTCATCAAGAGAATGTTTAAGCGCATCAACTGTTGTTTTATAATTGCAAAGCCCACGGGCATTTGCTTCTTTTTCCCATTCTTTGGAATAGCTGTTACCATTAAATATAACTCTTTTGTGTTTTTTTATGGTTCTTTGCAAAAGATCGTTAAGGTCTTTTTCTATATTATCTGATTTTTCCAGTTCATCTGCAAACTCCTTTAAAGATTGCGCCGTTATTATATTAAGTATCATGTTTGTCGCTGCAATAGATTGCGCAGAGCCAACCATTCTAAACTCAAATTTATTTCCGGTAAATGCAAAAGGAGACGTGCGGTTTCTGTCTGAAGTGTCGCAAGGAAAAGCCGGCAAAACATCTAAACCAACGTAGAATTCACCGCGTTTTTTTCTGTTATATATTTTACCTTCTTCAATAGATTCCAAAATTTCCATAATATCTTCCCCAAGATATACAGAAACAATAGACGGCGGGGCTTCGTCTCCGCCCAAACGACAATCATTACCTGCGGAAGAAATAGAAATCCTAAGAAGGTCGGCGTATTCATCAACGGCTTTAATCATAGCACAAAGAAACACCAAAAACTGAGCATTATCTCTTGGTGAAATTCCGGGTTCAAAAAGATTCACCCCCGTATCCGCCGAAAGCGACCAGTTATTGTGTTTTCCGCTGCCGTTTATTCCTTTAAATGGTTTTTCATGAAGCAAGCAAACCAAATTGTGTTTTTCCGCAACCTGTTTTAACGTTTCCATTATTATGTGGTTTTGGTCTGCGGCATGGTTGGAAAAAGTATGTATCTGCGCGACTTCATGCTGAGCCGGTGCTACTTCGTTGTGCTTTGTTTTAGAGGGAACACCCAATTTCCAAAGTTCTTCATCAAGCTCTTGCATAAAATCGGAAACCCTTGGTTTAAGAGCGGTAAAGTAGTGATCAGAAAGGTCTTGTGCTTTAACGGGTTTTGCACCAAAAAGAGTCCTGCCACAAAAAATTATATCTTTGCGTTTTTTATAAACTTCTTTATCTATTAAAAAGTACTCTTGCTCGGCACCCATTGATGGCGTAACTTTTTTTACACTGTTGTTGCCAAGTATCTTTAAAACTCTCAGAGCCTGTTTATTAACCGCATACATAGATTTGAGAAGGGGCGTTTTTTCGTCCAGTACTTCCCCACTATATGAGCAAAAGAACGTAGGTATATACAAAGATTTATTTTTTACAAAAGCGTACGATGTAGGGTCCCAAGAGGTGTATCCCCTGGCTTCGAATGTTGCTCTGAGGCCTCCAGACGGCAAACTGGAGGCATCAGATTCACCTTTTATGAGTTCTTTAACCGAAAAGCTCATTTTTGCGTTACCGTTATCATCAAATTCCAAAAAGCTGTTATGCTTTTCGGCTGTTATTTCCGTTAATGGCTGGAACCAATGCGTAAAATGCGTTGCTCCTTTTTCTATCGCCCAAGATTTCATTGCCCGTGCAACAAATTCCCCCGTTTTAACATCTATTGGGGAATTCTCATTAATAGATTTTTTTAAATTTTCGTATACTTCACACGGCAATAATTTTTTCATTACTTCTTCATTAAAAACCATGCTTCCAAACATTTCCGGAATACTTGCCATTTTTAATAACCTGCTTTCTTTATAATTTTTACACAACAAAACAATTATATACCATAACAATTATGGGTTCAATAATCTTTTAAACGCTTTAAAATTAATTTTATTTATAAATATCAGGCTAAAAAATTGGCTTTTTAAATTAATAAAATCAGTTAAGAAGTGCTATGCTTAAATTTAAATACGCAGCAAAAGTAAGCCACAAAATATACGGAATATTAAGATATGCCGCAGCTGGTTTAATATCATAAAAAAGTTTAATCATCCAAACTACCAAAATCCACAAAACAACTAAAATCACAAATGCCGGGTAAAACATACGGCCGCCAAAAAATGCAAACGGCCACAAAAAATTAATTGCCAGCTGCACAAAATAAACAGCAAGCGCTTTGTCTTTTAAGGGCGACCCAGATTCATAAATAATATAAGCAGAAATACCCATTAAAGTGTACAGAATTGCCCAAGCAATCGGGAACAAAACAGACGGCGGAGCAAATTTTGGCAAAACAATATCGTCGTAAACAGACATTGAATTCCTGGTTAAAAAGCCAACAATCGCTCCCCCACCCAAAGATATTAATAAGCTAATTATTAAAGGTTTTATTTTAATCATTCAACCAGTCCTTTTTCAAAATATATTTATATTATATGCTATATAATAAATTCTATTATCAATAACTATTTTATATTACAAAAAACCGCACCAAAAACTGATGCGGTTTAAAATTTTATACTATATATTCTGCTTTTTAAAGGAGTATAGTTATCCTCGTCTTTAAATCTTTGTGTACCTCACATTAATCATCAACTTCGTACAATGCGGATAAAAACTTCATATTCAACTCACTTGGCTGAACTGCATTTGAATCATCTTTCGGTGGTGCTAGGCGCCTTTTCTTACTTGGAATATATTCTAAAATTGGTGTACCGGGTACATTTGAATCATTGGTCTGATCTGCAAGCTTTTCTGCTTGTAAATAGCCTTCTGGCCAACAAAAATGTCTTTTACGGTTCGGCCTATATTCTACGACTGGTGTAGGCGGAAAATTTGACTCAATTCCAGAATAATCTTTTACCGGTGTAGTGGGAATACCTGATCTACTCGTTAGTTCAGTCCTTCTAAGAGTTGTTTTGCTAATAGGGGTTTGTATATTGTTCATTAAATTCATCGCTTCATAATAGCTTCCTGACCTAAGCAAATCAGGCAATTTAGAATATTTTCTGAGCTTAGTAACTATAAGGCTATTATTATTCAAAAGGCCTCCGTAATCAATGCCGGACTCACTCAGCGCTCTTTTTAAATCATTAAGCCCTAATTCAAAAACATCTTCTAACTTTCCCCTTTTTTCAAAACATTCTTGTTCGGCTTTAAGGTATTGAGGACTCATCAGACTTTTACTATGACTTCCTGTTTTGTAATGTACTTCCTTAGGAATTAGAACAGCCGGAGCTTCTTCTACACTTATTACATTGGGGTTGTTTCTGCAAAAAGAACTGGAAATTAGATGATGAGACTCATATCCCCCACCGGTTCCGGTATGAAAAACGTTGTCATAAGCACCACAATCTAAAATTATCACTTTTATATTTCCATTTTTATCTTCAAAAGAGTTCCATTTAAGGTGCTCAATTTGCTGCCTTCTTGGCTCACGATTATTAAAAATATTTTTACCGGACGCGGTTAACATATATCCATCGACATAAATTACATATCTGGCCGCTGCATTTGTGGGAAAAGTCACGCTTCCTATCATCATTAGCATTAAAAGTGCGCCCGAAACCAATTTCTTTAAAAAATATTTCATGATTAAAATGTTAAATCCTTTCCGAGTTTATATAATTATATTTTAACACTAATATTTTTTAAAACAAATAGTTTTCCAATTATTTTTTAAATTTCTATTATTTTTTTAAAAATTTTCCACCATATTTTAGTTTATTATGGTTATTTAACTAAATTTAAACTATTTTTAAAAAATAAAAATTTGTATTTTTAAATAAAATAAAAATTATTTTTAACCGCCAAAAAATATGGCAATTTATAATTTAAAATGGTTTTAATAGTTTAACAACCTCATTATAAATTAAAAAATATTGACTTTTTGCTCAAAATATTGTAAAATTACCACATATTTTAAAAGAGGAGGAAATAAGTATGGGCGAAATACTCACTAAAATAAAGAGAAACTACAAAACACACCAAATAAAAAAAGAAAAGTCCGAAAGCCTCTCCGAAAAAGAACTAAAAAAAATACTAGGAAATCAGCTTAAAGAACTCGAAAAAAACATAAAAGAGTACGAAACAAAATGGAAAAAAACAAACAAAAACAATAATGATTTTAAAAAAGAACTTACCAGTTTTGAGTCTTACTATAAAAACCTAAAATATACGTTCTTAGCATGCCAAAAAAACATAGATAAAACCGCAAATAAAATAGATAAAATGATTGACATTTTAAATAAACAATCACAAAAACTGGGCAAAGCAAAAGACACAGAAAACTATCTAGATGAATTTGAAAAAATTGAAGATGAATTACAACCAAAAGTTAAAAGACAACAAAAAACCATAAAAAAAACAATTGATCGCCTTGAAAAAATACGTACCAAACAAAAAAATTTAATAAATAACAATCCCGGCGCACTTATTACTCCTGAATTTTTAAAAAACAAATTAAAAGCAATTAAAAAAGTTGACAATGTAGCTAATAGTGATAAACTTAAGGAGAAAAGCGACAAATTAAACACGTTAATAACATCAATTAAAAATATAGAATTTGATAAATCACACAGAGACTCTTACCTTAAAGGGAAAAATTATTATCTTAAGGATTTTAAAAAATTCGTTAAAAGTGAAATGGAAAAGAAAGAAAATAACGAAAAAAATATCAAAGAAATTGCAGAAAACAAATTTAAAAAAGATATATCTGAATTGGGAGGTAAGGGCATAAATACTACTTATTTTTCACTGGCTGTTATTAACAGTTTTTATGCCGATGTATATAAATCATCAAAAAAGTTATATCAGGAAACACAAAAAATGCGCCAGGAAACAGACAAAATCACAGACAGTATGTTAAGAAAAAACCTAAAAATTGCTGCAGTATTAATCCCAGGATTAATAGGCATGATGGCAAGTGTTATGGGTGCATGCAGTGGCGATTTGGTTTTATTTATATCCGCTCTAGGATTTATAGCTTCTCAGGCAGCATATAGCATTCAAGAATCAATTGATGGTGTAAATGGTAGTATGTCTGATATCGAAAGATTCTCAGCTGCTGATATACCTTTAGACAAAGTATTAGACGAATTAGTAGACTAATTAAAATTAAAAAATTAAGCACTTTACTGCCTTAAGCTTTAAAGCGGTAAAGTGATTTTTTGATGCTGTTTTTCAATTAGTAAAATTAACTTAATTTGCACACCAAAAAGCAAAAAAGCCGCCTTTTTTAAGTTTAATAAGGAGGTATCATTTTTATGGAATTTAAAGGAATAGATGTTTCTAAATGGAACGGAAATATTAATTGGAGCAAAGTTAAAAATACCGGCATTAATTTTGCCATGATACGAGAAGGTTTTGGGGTGAAAAACCCAAACCAAATTGATAAAAAATTCAAAGAAAATATAACCGGCGCAAAAAGCTCGGGGGTTTACGTTGGTGTTTATCATTACAGCTATGCGTGTTCGGCAAATGAAGCAGTAAACGAGGCACATTTTTGCCTTGAAAACATCCAGGATTTGCAGCCAGAATACCCTGTGGTAATTGATATTGAAGACAAAAGCCAACTAAAACTTACAAATCGCGAGAGAACGGATATTGTTAAAGCTTTTTGCGAAGAAATTGAAAAAGCAGGTTACTACGCTATGTTTTACTGCAACTTAAATTGGCTTAATAACTATTTGTATAAAGACGAACTAACGCAAAAATACGACATTTGGCTTGCTCAGTGGAACGTACAATCACCTTCACACAAATGCGGAATTTGGCAATACTCCAGCGTAGGAAATATAAACGGAATAGACGGGCGCGTAGACCTTAATATATCATACAAAAACTACCCCGAAATTATAAAAAACAAATGTTTAAACCGATATGAAAAAAATAACATTAATAAAACGTCAGACGAGTCTTATTTTGAGTACACGGTTAAAAAAGGTGACACGCTTTGGGGAATAGCTCAAAAACACCTTGGAAACGGCACAAAATACAAAGAAATTAAATCTTTAAACGAACTTGAATCGGACACAATTTATACCGGGCAAACATTAAAAATACCAAGATAAGGAGATTATTATTTATGAACAAAGAAATATCTAAAATTTTGATAGTTTGCAGCCTTATTGAAGGAATTATAACATACACAAACAGCTTTTTTGTTTCAGGGAGTCCACATTATCAGATGTTTTTAAGTTTACTTTTTGGTGTATCTATCGCAGTAGCATATAAATTTGATATATTAAAAATGATAAATATAGAAAGTAATATCCCCTACATCGGAAGTGTTTTAACCGGAATACTTTTTTCAAGGGGAAGCAATTACATACATGATGTTTTATCACTTATGAATCTTATATAAAAAATAAAAGCCCACGAAAACAATTCGCGGGCTTTACCTACAATTTATCTATACCAGTATTGCTTACTATTAATAACATCAAGCTGATTATAATTTAATATTTCAATATTAAAAGTGCTGTTCTCGTTATCCCATATTACTTCTGGAAGAACAATTTCTTCATCAACTTTTTCAACCAATTCGCTAAGATGCTTTTGGCCTGTTGCTTTTACAATTGGAACATAACCTTTATTTATAGAATGCTGCAATAAAGCCGCAGGTGAAAAATGACGCTCTTTTACCAAACGCCCTCGGCCCAAAGACCTGTAAGTTTCATATTTTATTCCATATTTTTTGCAATAATCATATACCTTATCTCCCATATAAAATAAATTTACTAAAAAATCCGATCCATACCAGTAAGGATTTTGCACTACTTGTATATGCTGAATCAATCTGCGTAATATTAGTTTTTCCATCTCATTGGCAGTAATAGTACTAACACCAAATTTTATGTCTTTGTACAATTCTTTTTTTTTAATGGCTCCAAATGCCCGTGCAACATCACTATATGATGTATTACCAGGAAGTTCTTTATGAACTATAAACTCATCTACGTGACCTAATATTTTCCGTGCCTCATCAATTTGACTTTTAATGTATTCTTTCAATTCATCTTCAAAACCACCAATAAACACATCTTCCCTACAGCTATTAGGAATTGAAAATTTAGCAATAACATAAGCATGATTGTTTCCACCTTTACTTTCAAAATCACGTATAGCCATCCCAACTTCACATTGATTAAAGTAATCTTTCGATGTATCAATATTAGTAAAACCATTTTCAAGTGCTTCTTTTACATAATTATAAGCTTCGGTTTTATAAACCTCATATGTTCCAATTATAATTTGATCTTTTTTTACCGCACTACATTTAAAACTTACACATGCCGAAACAAAAATAAATAAAATCAATAATAACTTTTTTAAAAGTTTCATACTTTTTTCTCCTTAAAATTTTTTAAAAACTATTTCTTAAAAAACCGACTTGTCTATTATATCAAAAATAAAATATTTTTAAAGTGACTAAATTTAACAAACTAAAATTCCGCACCGCTTTAAAACTTCAAATACCATTTCTTATTTTGACTTATATAACAAATAAAATAAATATTTTAAAGCCAAAAAACAAATCTGCATTCATTTAAAGCCACGATGCTCTAAAGTTGCAGATTTAAATTTTATTTATATCGTTACTTATAATTTTTTACTGCATAAAACAACCAAAAACAGAAACAACGCTTCCTTTTTCATCAAAAAGTACTGAATTATGCTTCCCGACTTTACGCATAAAAATTCTAAAATCGTCTGTTTCGTTAACGAGATAAAGCTTATTTTTTGCATCATACAAAACTTCCACTCGCCTTTTATTAAACGGGTCTTTTTCATTTGGGTACATTTTCTTTAAAACAAACAATGCTTTTTTAAAAGCATCTTCACAGCTTTTAATTTCTAATTTATAATTAAACTTTTCGTTCCACTCCAAGCGGCATTTTTCTGCCAATTTTTCAAATTCTTCGTTTTGAATTTTGTGTGAACATAAATATCCTAAATTTCTTTTATATTCGGGAATGGTTTTAAAAAAATCCTTAAAATTAGAATCTTCTTTAAATTTTTCCAACGCCAAAACTCTCCAAGGGCCTGCCGAAAATATTTGGCCACCAAAATATTTATAAGCATCAAAAGTGCCTTTTACCACTCTGTTTAAATCATTAATTTCGTACTCTTTATTATAATCTTCTTCAAAATATCTGTTTTCCATTTTAACGCCAAGCTTTTCTTTTTTTTCTTTATCCATTTCTTTAGCTTTTTGATCAAATATATCAAAAATATCTACATCTACTTTATCCGTCGTGCAAAACATTGTACAAGTCCCCTTCTGTTAAAATATTATAACTATATTTTAGCATTTTTTTAAAATAAAGTCAAATTGGAAACTATTTAGCAAATCAAAAAAAGCACCCCGAACTCAGGGTGCTAAATTATTTATTTTTATTTTTTTATTTATAATATTTTTCTTCCTTTTTCCTTTGGCCTCTTAGCCACTCGGAATTCAAATCAGAATCGTTATCTGCAGCAATTTCAAATAAAAGATACATCATGTCATAAATTTGATGAGAAATAACTTTACTATCAGAATTTTTAACAGCTGACTTTAGCAAATACAACTCTTTTTCCAACCATATTAATTTTTGGTTTTGATTTTTACCTAAAACACCGATTTTTTCCATAAATTCTTTTACTTGATCTCTGTATTTATTTAACCCCATAGCAGCAATGCCACCAATCCAAAAATACTTAATTTACAAATTTAAAGCGATGCGTAAATCATTATAAATTTTTCTGCAAAATTCAATCGTATCTTTATTGTAATACTCAAATTTTTCGTAGCAGTTTTCTTTATTGTCCGGGTTTAGTGCTTCCAGATAATAAAAAACCGATCCCACACATTTATTACCTTCGTAAGTGGTGTCTGCTCCGTGGCTGCATAGTGTTTTTACTATTTCTATTAAATTTTCAACTCTTTTTCTATTTTCCGGATACTGAAATCCATAAAAATTATATTCGTTAGATATATCCTGAATTTTTTCTAAACAATATATCAATGGGGTATAAAAACCGCCGCACAAATCATCATCAACACCCCAAGGCCCACTATCATTAGGGTCAAAACCTTGGCTTAAAAATTTATCAACAAGTTTTAAATTTTCGGACTTCACCGCTGCATACAAAAGATTATTTCCGCTAGTTGGAGTCGACATTTTATAACCGGCATTAATAAGCTTTTTATAAAGATTTTTATTGCCTGTTTTTACAACATAATAATCAAGCATTTCTACTTCGTTTATATCCATATTAACAATAAGACCATATCCAACGATTAAATCCATAATTTTTTCAGCTAAAGAGTATTTTTTTAAATCGAGCGCATATTTAAGACCTTCTTTTAAAAGGGGTCTACCTAATTCACGATTTGCACATATGAATGGGCAAGTTCTTTCCAACGACGTTCTTTTTGCAAGAGATTCCACAGCGTTACAGATTGTCTCTTTGTCTTCATCCGAAACTATCCACGCAAATGTCGAAACAGATGAAAACAAAACAACAAGCGACGCCGTACAGCCAAAAAATCTTTTTAAAAACATTAACAATTCCTCCAAGACTTAAATTTACTTAATTTTAACATGTACATGCCGCTTTGTCAATAAAAAGTAACTATAATCCGATTTAGTTTACCCGCATTAATTAAAAAACAAAAAGCTCTATGCAAAAACGCAAGGTCTGAAATTTAATGGCTTGATTTTCGTTAATTATCCATTTTTTATACATGTCATATAGAATAATTTAAAGTAACGCTAAGATTTTCTATTGCTATTTTTTACAAAAAAACGCCATTATGGTTTCTGATTCGTTGAATAAGTTTAACAAAATTATTATAATAATTATATAATAAATATCAATAAAAAAGCATTTAAAACTACTAGCTGCTGAAAAGAGCGCCATAGTTTTTATAGGAGGAGTTTTACATCATGAAAATATTTCTTGCAGTTCCTAAAATGAAAGACGAAATACACGAACTAAAAAAGTTTTTAAGTGAGTTTAATTCCGATATTTATATATTTCCCGAAGGATTTTTGAGGTATGAAAATCTTGATGAAGCATTATCTATAATTAAAAATAAGTTTGTTATTACAGGATTTAGAAGCCATGACAAATACGAAAAAGCATTGGTAATTGAAGAAGGAAAAATAATAGGCGAATATAGTAAGTGTATACTCACCAAAGATGAGTACACAAAAGGCAAAAAAGAGGGTGATGCAATACACACCATAGAAACAAAATATGGAATAATAGGAATTCCTATATGCTATGAAATTCATTTCCCTGAAGTTTCAAGAGTTATGATGTACGATAATCCGGTACTTCTTATAAACTTAATCGGAAAAGGTATGTATCATTCAAAGCAGCTTTATCAGTGGACAAACATATGCAAAGCAAGAGCTATCGAAAATGAGGTGTTCTTGATTGGGTGTTCACATTTTTGCGGTGAAATACCGCTTGCCTTTGCTTATTCGCCGGAAGGCAACGTAATAACAGAATATATTAATCAGTATGGCGGAGTAATTATAGACATTGACTTGGCGCAGAGCCAAAATAAAAAGATTGGATATTTTTTAGATCGTAAACCACATCTTTTTAAAAAAATTTCATTATAAAACAGGAGATAAATAGAAATGGAAATAAACGAAAAATTTTGGAAATATATGCAAAGGCTTGTGGACGAATCAGAAATAGTGATAGATCGTCCGAAAGGCTCTCGTCACCCTAAATTTCCTGAAACTGTTTACATAATAGATTATGGATATTTGAAAAATACGAGTTCGGCAGACGGAATGGACATAGACATATATGTTGGAAGTAATAATAGTCGTGAAGTTTGCGCTGTTGCTATTACAGTCGATTTTGTAAAAAGAGATTCCGAAATTAAAATTTTAATCGGATGCACAGATGAGGAAATAGAGAAAATACAAAATCAGCTCGGTAGTTATAAAACTGCCGTAGGTTTAGTTATTAGAAGAACTCAGCAATAAACAAAATGAATTATAAATGCACAATAAAACTTGAAACAGATCGTTTGATTTTAAGAAAATTTGAAATCACTGATGCAAAAGATGTGTTTGAAAATTATGCATCAAGCGATGAGGTTACGAGATACACCACATGGGAAACTCACAGTAACACCGGCGTTACCACGGAATATTTGCAAAATTTAATTGAAAGCTACAAAGACGGAAAAACTTTTAATTGGGCAATAGAGCTTAAAAGCAATCACAAAGTTATAGGTCAAATTGGAGCCAGTAATCTTGATGAAAACGCTTCCAAAATTAGAGTTGGATATTGCATTGGTGAAAAATGGTGGAATTGCGGTATTGTTACGGAAGCACTTCTAGAAGTTATTAAGTTTCTTTTTGAAGAAGTAGGTGTTAACAGGATCGAAGCTTATCATAATGCACAAAATATTGCTTCGGGAAAAGTTATGAAAAAATGTGGTATGCAGCTTGAAGGCGTTTTGCGGCAAGCCTATAAATACAAAAATGGTATATCAGACGAGTGTGTATATGGCATTTTGAAAAGTGATGCAAAAGACATTTGGTAAAATAGCAAATTTGAGTTTGACAAAAGGAACTCGAAAAAGACCATGTGCCTGTCCCAAAAGTTATAATAATTTGCGGGAAAATATGCAGCGGAAAAAGTACATATGCGGGTAAAATCAAAGAGGCACATTACCTTCATTTGTTCCGGTATCGTGGGTCGAAGCCGTCCCTAAAGCATCAACCGCCGCTTTTGCCCGGTTATCATAATCATTTGTCGAAAGCCCCTTTCCTGCTACTTTATCAACTTTTGTATTTAAATTTGTATCAACGTAATTTCTCGTTACGTCGCCTGCACGTACTATAAATTTAGCTCTTTTATGTTCCGAAAAGTTGGTAACATCTTTTCCGTCTATGAAAATTTTTCCGGTATCAGGTAATATGCTGCCCGATATTAAGTTCATAAGAGTTGATTTTCCCGCACCATTACCGCCTACTATTATTACAAATTCTCCTTTTTTTATATTCAAATTTAAATTTTCAAATATAA
>JAFRJS010000044.1 GCA_017432165.1 Clostridia bacterium
AAAAAAAAGATAGGACCACTCTCCAGTCAAATCTTTTAAATCAATTATCAGTTATGAAACAAATTGATTTGTTTAGCTTGTCACTGGATAAATTAAAATACTATCACGAATACTTATTAGCAACAAAAAAATATGCTGAAGTGATAACATGAGTGTAGCAAATTTTAAAATTTATATATGCAAACATTAATTTTAAACCAAATTAAAAATAAAATTAACTAGAAGGCCTCAGATTAGCTTATATGGCTTTTTAGTTTATTTATATATAAATGTACCCATATACTTTTATAAGAGCTAAAAACAGCCTTAAAATTAATTTTAAGGCTGTTTTTAGTTTGTATAAGCAGTTTTTGAAAATTTATATTTTTCTAGTAAATTTTCTTAGCAGGTCTTTTTTGCTTACCCCTTAGTTAATTTTAAAAACATAATTCAGCTCTTTGATTTTTTTACTAAGGGCGCACTTATACGCAGTAGATTTTTCTTACGAAAAATTACTACGTTTGTGCTAAAAAAGAGTACAAATCACCACGTGGATTTATACTCTTTTTTCGTCAGGCGTGTTTGTTAAAATTCGCTACGCTCATGTTGATTATTTATCTTTTAATATGCGGTAGAACAAAACTAAACAAACAGGTAATAAAAATAAATAGCTGAAAATAGTATTTAGAAAAGGATGTATATTTTCTAAAAAAATAGAAATTGCATTTGCAGCACCCATTGTTAAACAGAAGAATATTAAGTTAAATAGACCACTTAAGTTAGGTAATCTACTTTCGAAATCTTGTCTTGGTATTTCAACACAATTCCAATAAAATCTACCCAATTTTTTTGTTACTTTAAGAAATATTTTCACTGAAAATACTCCTTATTTTCTAAAAATATTTGAAAGCATCGCTAGATTACCCATGCCTCCACCTTTACCAACCTTAGTCGAATACCACATATTTTGTAAAGGGGATGGTGTTTTAATAATCACTAGACCACAACCAATCATGGTCATGAAATTAGCTAACGTATATTTTTCAGCAACCATAAGCGATATCATAACTAGATACAAGATCATTTTAATCAGCATAGTTAAGGCTTCAGACAGTAATTCTTTAACCCAAATTTGAAAGTAGTTTTGTTCGTCAGTTAGTAGCGATAAAGCGACTAAAGGCGTTAGCATGGTTAGCACTAAGAAGTCTGCATAAAATACGCAAATAGAGATGAAATATTTTGCAATTGAGAAAGCAAAGAAAATCACGAATACAAACAAGACAACTGCACTGACACCACCACTAAAGAAGTTTGATACTAAAAAGGTTCGTATCCGCTCCCCTATAGCCTGTGAGTCCAGGTTTTTGACAACTTGATTGATAATGTATTCCCCCATAGGTGCAACAATAGACTTAATAAAGAAATTCATTGCCCAGGGCAAAGTTGCTAAGGCAATAGCCGAGTAAAAGAGCTTCTGAACAATGTTAGCTGTCAGTGCGTCGCCACTCCCATTAGAAGCTTGTATTTGGGCTTCTATGACCTTGTATAGGACAATACAGATTGCGAACGTTGTTGTTGCAAAAACAAAAACATTGGTAACTGTATTGATT
>JAFRJS010000045.1 GCA_017432165.1 Clostridia bacterium
GAATGTAGAAGTTGCCAAGTAGTATAATCGCCTCTGAACTTCTTATATGCTTCGAGATAACCCGAAATTTCGCCGTCAAATTTACTTAGCTTATACTTTGACATGAATTCTATGGCTCTGTGAATTTTTGTTCCTCGTTCGGATGCTTTTTTGAGCGTTTTTGCGTTTATTTTCCCATAAATTTTGTCATGTATGGGTTTTAAAATCTCCGAAACAGAGGGGATAAGACTATCATCTAAAAAATATTGATGTTTTTCTTGTACAAATACTAATGTAGCCATTTAATCTTTCCTTTCTTCTAAAAATGAATATTCGTTAGCTGTAAATCTTCCGTTTGCCCTAACTTGTTTCTTGTATATCAGTTTTTTATCCGATAAGTAATTTAAGTACTTGCCTAGTGTTAAATTAGAAATACCAAGATCTTTCATAATCTCGTATCTTGAAATCTTGATTACCCCCTCATTACTGAAGCTTAGAAGATAGATAAAAATAATTTTCTCAGCAATACATAAATCCCAACGCTTCAAAACTTTTTTTATTTTGCTTATTTTTTCTTCCAATTTAATCAACCTCTAGTTAGTAATATCTTCATGTTCTAAATCTGAAAGATAACCCTCCATATCTGTACTTATAGCAGTAAATTTAAAGTGCATTTCCATACATTCAGGGCAATAAATTAAACTGTCAATTTCATAGTAGCTATCACCTTCAAAGATTTCTTCATCGCAAATATCACATCTGTAAACGTAATCTTTTGAGTATTTTGGTGGCTCTAAACATGAGTTGTCATTTAAGTTTTCTAGCATATTTTTTCTCCTTTTTTGTTAATGGTTTCCCATACATAATTTTTAGAATTATCTTGATTTTCTTTTCTAATTTTTCTTTTTCCAAAATAATGACTATTTGATTAATAAATAAAACTGTTATCGAGATGGATAACAGTAGCTTTGTAATAAACACTTAAAACACTCCTTTTGATAAAAGCATCAATATCAAAACTAAAAAGTGTTGACAATGATGCTCGTAAGTATTATAATTTTAAAAAAAGACTTAAGAGGTGCTATATATGAGAATTATTGCAAAAAGACTTAAAGATTTCCGAGATCAACTTGGTATATCACAGAAAAAAATTGCCGAAAAAATTGGCATAACCCAAACAAGTGTTTATCGCTATGAAAACGATCTTGCAGACCCTTCTACCAAAGCACTTTTGTGGTACGCAGATTACTTTGATGTTTCACTGGATTACATTTTCGGAAGAACCGATAATCCGCAGGGCAAAACCTTTGATTATAAACCCGAAAATATCAAAGAGGCTGCAAAACAAAATGAAAATCTTAAAGAATTTATCAATATGTGTTTCGATCCGAAATCCTCAATGAACGATCGCTTGAAAAACGCTTTATTTCAAATCTTGTCCGAAGAAAAGGAGAAAAATAATTAATGAATGTTGTAATTTACGCAAGGTTTAGTTCCCACACTCAAAACGAACAATCAATTGAAGGCCAACTTAAAGTTTGCTATGATTATGCAAAACAAAACGGTTATACAGTCATTTCCGAATACATCGACAGAGCAATCTCCGGTAAAGAAGCAGAACGCCGTTTAGAGTTTCAGCGCATGATCGCTGACAGTGCTAAACGTCAATTTGAAGGTGTTTTAGTTTACCAGCTTGATCGTTTCGCAAGAAATCGTTACGATTCTGCAATATATAAAGCTAAACTTAAAAAATATGGTGTACGCGTACTTTCTGCAAAAGAAAACATTTCCGATGATGCAAGCGGTATTTTAATGGAAGCTGTTCTTGAAGGTATGGCCGAATACTACAGCGTGGAGCTTTCTCAAAAAATAAAACGAGGTCTAAACATTAATGCTGAAAAAGGTTTAGCAATCGGTGGTATGAAAATTTTAGGCTATAAAATTGAAGATAAACATTACGTTATTGATGAGAACACAGCACCCGTTGTTAAAAAAATTTTTGATATGTATATTTCAGGAAATACTATGGCTGAAGTTATACGATATCTAAATCAAGTTGGTGCTAAAACCGCTCTCGGAAATGAATTTAACAAAAACTCCATCCGCCGAATACTTACCAATAAAAAATACATAGGTATTTACACATATAAAGGTATAGAAACGTCAGGCAATATCCCCAGAATAATTGATGATGAAACCTTTAAACAAGCCGGAATTAGACTTCAAAAAAACAAAAAAGCTCCTGCAAGAGCAAAAGCTAAAGAAGAAATGTATTTACTTTCTGCTAAAATACTATGTGGCCACTGTAATGCCAACATAACAGGTATTAGTGGCACTTCCAGAAATAAAACTATACATCAATATTACCAGTGTAGTAATAATAAAAAGAAAAAATGTATTTTAAAACCTGTAAAAAAATCTTACATAGAGGATTTAGTTATTAACACAGTTATGAAAATTCTAACTCCCGAAAAAATTGATGAGATTTCAAAAAACGTTTGTACTCTTTCTGAAAAAGAAAGCAACACCGATACCTTAAAAAGACTAAAAAAGAAAATCAAAGAAAATGAAACGGCTACAAATAACTTAATTAAGGCTCTTGAATCAGGGAAAGCGGTTGACATTATTTCTGCTCAAATTGAAAAAAGAAGGCTTGAAAAACAAAACCTAGAAATCCAAATTGCAAGAGAAAAAATTTTAAAACCAAAGCTTGAAATAAATCAAGTTAAATTCTTTTTTCAAAAATTTCTTGATGGTGATTTATCTGATATAAAATTTCGTCAGTCGTTAGTAGATACATTCATAAATAAAGCCTATCTCTTTCAAGATAAACTCTGCATTATTTGTAATGCCAAAGACTCTAAAATAGAAATCCCCTTACACAAACTTAAGTGTTCGTATAAGGGTCGTATGGTGGAGCAACATTACCTAAAAATGAACCCTCCACCGCTGTATTGCTTTCCTCTATATCAGATAAAAGCTCATCATCTATTGTAACGGGTTTGTCTCCGGAATTAAAGATAATGGTTATTTTATCATCATACAAGTAAATTGCATTTACAAAAACATTTATCAATGTTTTCCTATAAGATAAACTATCCGCCTCGCCTTTACGAAGTTCAGATAAAAAGAATTTAATTTCTTTAGCGGTTAAGCATACAGCCCCAGCTTGCTCTATAGTATACTCGTTCTTAAGTATATCCAATTCTGTGTTAAGCCGCTCAATTTCTACATATAAAGATTTCCTGACACTATCTATTTCACATTCGGCAACTGCAACCATAAGATTGCGTTGTTTACGCTTATTATCATTTATAAGCTTTTCAATACGTTTTAGGTTTGAATTATCTTTTTCACGTTCACAGAGTGCTACAACTTCACGAGTTATTTTATCAATGTTCTTTGGAGTAAGCTGCCGGCGACATTGCTCAATGACAAGATTTTCAATATAATCTTTGCGTAGAATCTTTTTCTTACATCGCTTTTTGATCATATTCTTACATGCGTAATAATAATGAGACTTACCTGATTTCCCAGTGCCTCCATAACCTCTCATCATTTCTCGACAATAACCACAAAATAGTTTTGTTGTCAATAAATACTCTTGTTTTGCTTTTGAGCGAGCAGGAGCTTTTCTATTTTTAGCTATAATCTCTTGTACTTTATAAAATAGATCATCCGAAATAATTCTTGGCATACCCCCAGGAATATCCTTCCCTTTATATGTATAAATACCAATATAACGCTTATTTTGAAGCATATTTCTCAAACTGTTTTTATTAAAGGTAGCTCCACGAGAAGTTTTGTAACCTTGGGAATTAAGCATATCACAAATCTGTGTAACTGTTTGACCATTTGCATACATTTTAAAGATTTTTACGACTACAGGGGCAGTTTTTTCGTCTATTATAAAGTGCTTATCTGGTGCAACTTTGAATCCAAGAGCAATGTTACCGCCCGTGGAAAGACACTTTTCAGCATTTATATCCATACCTCTTCGAATTTTTTGAGCAAGTTCTGCACTATAGTATTCAGCCATACTTTCAAGCAAACCTTCTACCAATATTCCGCTTGCATCATCTGTTATATTTTCTCTAGCTGAATAAACTCTAACACCATTTTTCTTTAACCTTGATTTATATATTGCACTATCATATCGATTCCTTGCAAATCTGTCCAGTTGATACACTAAAACTCCTTGGAAATGCTTTTTGTCACTATCAAAAATCATTCTTTGAAATTGTGGTCTATTATCGGAAGTGCCTGTTACAGCTCTATCTATATATTCGCCAACAACATTGTGCCCCTGACGTTTGGCATATTCATAGCAAATTTTCAATTGTCCTTCTATACTTTCTTCACGCTGCGAATGAGAAGAAAATCTAGCGTATATTACCATATTCATTTTTTATCCTTCTTCTTAGTAAGTTCATCCCACTTGCCACAAACATAAAAGCAAAGATTTAAATTTTTAATTGATGGAACAACTTTTATCTTATCAAAATATGGATTCACTTCATTTAAAAATTTATCAATATCATTTTGCTCCCAATAGTTGTAAAGACGATTATATATTTGTTTTTTCTTTCTCCTAAGTTGCTGTTTGATATCTCTCACTGCCTTATTGCAATCCAAGTGAGTGTAGTTTTTTACTTTGCTTTTTCTATGGCAATATTTTTGTTTTAATGTACTTGTGAAAAACAATCCACCACAATGTACACAAAAATTTGGTTTTAGGTTGTGTAAAACAACTTCGTTAGCAAGAGCGATATAAAATTCCATATCATTTTCGCATTTATAACTCCGTGTTTTTTTGCTATTCTCATATTTTAGTAAATCATCTTCTATATTTTCAACTAAATCTGGTATGAGCGCAGGTCTCCAAAGTTCATAACCATCATCATCATTATAAATATCTCTATAAGGAACAATAAATTTAGCGAACCCATTCCTAATTAATAAAAATTTCAATTTATCTGCAGATAATTTTTCCCCTAAATGATATTTAAAAAAATTATATAAGATTTTTTTTAAAGATAAAATTTCGCATTTGAAAAACTTAGGATTTTCTATAGTTTGCTTATCTAAATCCTTACCCGAAAAAGGATTCCAGATATTCCTAACTGGCCTTTCTATTTTTACATTTCCTTTTATTGAAAATCCGCCGTTTTCTTTGAACGTTACAGCACCTTTTTCATAAACATTATCTACATAGTTATTAACCCAATTCGCCAATTCTTTTCCAGTAAAAGTCTCGCTACCTATACCTTTTTTACCATCTTCTTTCAATATGTAACTGTCATGGTTATTTAAAAAAGTTAATTCTATAATATCAATCATCTCCAAATGTTTCATTTCAATTTTATTATAACACAAACATTTTGACTCTGTAAATACTATTACGTTCCATTTATGATTTTAATGTTGTTTCCGGAGACATAAATTAAACTTCATTAAAAGGATAAGTACATATGAAAAAAATTTTAATAACAGATAAGCAAGCAAAAGAATTTGCAAGGCTCATAGTTAATGACATTAAACCATTCATAGCCTCCCATAAAGAAAACTACTATGAGTTTTTAAAAAAGCACTACCCCAAGGAGCGTGAAAAACCTTAAAATGAAAATCGATAATTTGTTTACAACAAATCCATTTAAAGAAATAAAAAGTAAACTTAATATTTTAGAAGTAGCAGAATATTACAAAATAAAAATAACAAACAAAGGCAAAGCGATTTGTCCGTTTCACGATGATCATCACCCAAGTCTATGTTTTAAAAATAATAGATTTAAATGTTTTGCATGTGGAGTAGGCGGATCAGTAATTGACTTAGTAATGAATATCTTTTATATTTCAGCATTTGATGCCACAAAAAAATTAAATGAAGATTTTAATTTAGGAGTACTTAAGCCGCTTAATAAATACGAAATTCAAAAACTGGCAAAAAGAAAAGAAAACGAAGAAGAAATTAATAACATAATAAAATCATTCGAGACATGGAAAAAGGATTCAGAGCAGTGGTTTTTAAAATTATTTAAACTGTTTAGAAATATTCAAAAAAGCCTTGCCCCTAAAAATTTTCAGCAACCATCTGAAATTTGGTTTTTAGCTTCAAATTATATAGAGCATATAGAACCAATTCTCGAACTTTTTGCATCAAATGATCGTGAGCAAATACTTGATGGATATTCTAATATTAAAAATTATAAATTCAAATTAATAGAATTAATGGAGGAATTGTAATGACAAACGAAAAATTTGCAAATAAAATTAAAAACAGTGAGTTTTTTAAAGATTATAAAATTGAAATAAAAAAAGCCCCTGAAAATTCAGAAGCTAATAAACTTAAAAATATTATACCAGAAATAAAAGATGTTTGCAATATTAATAAATGGGGAAAACCTGTTGCGCTAGACTATTTAGATATTCCGGAATTTCCAATAGAATGCTATCCAAAAGAAATATCAGAATTTTTAAAAGCTCTTTCTATAAGTACTCAAACATCACAAGAAATGTGTGGCATTCTAGCTTTAGGAATACTTGCGGTATGTAATCAGGGCAATTTTGTAGTAAGAATAAAGCCAGAATATTATGAATCACTTAGTCTTTATACTATAGCAGTGGCCGAACCCGGAGAACGTAAAAGTGCAGTAATCAATATTATTAGCAAACCGATTTTTGACTTTGTAAAAGATTATAACACCAATCACAAAAATGAAATAGCAAAAAACGAAGCAATACACAGAAGTTTACAAAGACTACTCGAAGAAACCGAAAAAAAATTTTCAAAAAATAAAGCTTCATTAGAAGATGTTGAAAAAGCAGCCACTTCATTGGCTGATTTTAAGGTAAAATCAAAATTAAAAATCACATTAGACAATACTACAACCGAAAAACTTATAGATTTAATGCAAGAGCAGAACGGAAGAATTTCTATCATCAGTTCTGAAGGGGGCATTCTTAAAAATTTTGGTTCAGATTATAAAAAAGATATTGATATAGATCCGTACTTAAAAGCACACGATGGAGATTCTATCAGTTTTGAACGTATAAATAGACCGGCAAATTATATAGAAAATCCGGCTTTATCTATAGTAATTGGTATTCAACCTGAAAGAATAAAAAAATTTGTAAATAATAAAGAATACAAAGAATGCGGGCTAGTAGCAAGATTCTTAATTGTTTTTTGTCAATCTATGCAAGGGTATCGTGATATTAATCCACCATCAATACCCAAACACATACTCGAAAATTATGATAATTTAATTAAAAAAATGCTCAAACGAACCGCTAAAAACAAAAATATTTTTCTCTCTCAAGAAGCTAAAAATGTTTATTATGGTTTTCAAGTTACAGTAGAGAAAAAATTATCAAATGAATGGTTTAATATTAGAGATTTCGCTGCAAAAATTCCGGGTACAATGCTAAGAATAGCAGGGCTCTTACACTGTGCAAAAACAGAAAATCCAGACGAAGAAAATATTAATAAAAAAACAATAGAAGAAGCTATTAATATAATAATGTACATTGCTAAACATATAGAAAAAATATATCAAATCAATGACGAATCATCGGAAATCTCTAAATTAAAGTATGTTTTAAAACGTATAAAAAAAATTAATAATTTAGAATTTGATAAACAAGAACTTTATCAAATTTGTAAAGGTAGCATTTCAAAAGCCGAACATTTAGATGAGTATTTAAAAATTTTAGAAAACTATAATTATTTAAAAATAATTAATATTCAAACAGAAGGCAGACCAAAACAAAAAATAATTTTAAATCCTATAATAAAACATCCCTAAAACACCTAAAAGGGTGTAAAAATAATACTAAATCGTACTTTTAGGGCTTTTAGGTATAAAAAACGGAGGTATTAAAAATATGAATAATGATAATCTTAGTACAAGCAAAATCAAAAAGGATAAAATTTTACATGCTTTAATTAATTCAAAAGATATAACAGAAGCAGCAAAAACTGCTAATGTCAGTAGAAAAACAATATATTCGTATTTGAAAAACAGAGATTTTATAGAAGCATACAATAATTTAAACCGTATTCAGATGCGTGAAATCATAGAAAAAATTACTACCGGAGCAATTATTTCAGCAGATTATTTAATATCTTCTATTAAGGATAATTCTGTACCAATTAACACCAAAGTTCAATTATGCAGTAGATTTCTGATGCTTTATGCCAAGTTTATTGCCATAGAAGAAAATATAAACACAGTAGCTATAAAGGAAAGTGAAAAATTACACTTTGATATATCTTCTCTTTTTAAAAATATTTAATCTAAATTACAAACTGTGTTTAGTAAACAAATTTTCACATTTGGTAACAAACACATGAAAAATACTGGCTTAGCGAGTAACCACTTATTAATATCTAAAAAACTCTTTGAATGATAAATTATAAAATCTCAAAAAACAAAATCCTACAACCTAAAATGACTACTAGCTAGATGTAGGATTTTTTATTTCATCAAACCATTGTGCTGTTTTTAAAGACTCTATTTTTTGTTCTATCTCTAAATACTAGGTATGTTTCGTAATGTCATCTAAATATGAAAGAATATGAGTTTTCATAATTTCAGAGCTTGCATATATTTTATAATTAATACCACTGGCAACAGCCATTTCTTGAGTTGCATCTGCTTTCGCTTTAACTACGATATCATCAATTTTGTTATCACCTTTAACCTCAATAAGCTGATATGAACCATCATCCAATTTAGCTAAGAAATCAGGATAGTAGTATCTTACACGACCCGATTCAGGATCGTAATATTGTACCGATAAATCCCCTTGGTGCGATGTAAACATACCAGTAAAATAGATTTCTTTAATTTTGCTATTAGTTATGTATTGCATAAAACACTCTTTTTCTGGAAGTGAATCAAAACAATAGGTGTCCGCATGGAAACTTTTGACAACCTCTTCGGGCGCAAGCCCCTTATATTGGTTTGTAACAACAAGCTTATCTTTGGCTGAAAATTCATAATATCCTGATCCTTTAGGTTCTTTTAGTAAAACCAGTTTCTTATCTTCCACACGACGTTCTACTTTAACTTCATACAAAGCGTGAAAAATACCAGGAATAATTATATCATTCAATATTGCATTATATTTATTTACTGCTTCGAGGATTACACCTTTACCGTCTACTGACTCCCTAATTATTTTTGCCGCAAGAACACAAGAAATGTTTAAATACCTAGCAATCTCACCGGCAAGCGAAAATTCACTGTATTTCATCTGATCTCGCATATGGTCAATATTTTTTTCTTTAAGGGATACATCACGAGCAATGCTATCTTTTTCATACATAACACTGGCATACTTGTTATAATCAATATCATTAATCCTAAAATTAATCGGTTCGTAATAATTCTTTTTTTCAAGTATATATTCATGCCATATTTTTTTAACAGTGATAGTCCTCAGAGGAGGTAATACACGAATTTTTCTAATAGTTTTAGGTGTCGGAGAATCAGTTTTCATATTATTAATATCCATATTAAAGTTTTTATGAAGCTCGTCATCCAAAATATCATAATTTTCTTTTGATAAAAATACAGTAGCTGTGAGCCTATCTTTTGTTATATTTCTCAAACAACGCATCGTTGCCTGAAGTACAAATATTTTTGATTTAGGGCTTCTAAACATCGCTACACCAAATAACGATCGACAATTCCAACCCTCTTTACCCTTATCTACGAGAATAATAAACTGTTTTTGATTGCCTTGAGTTCCTTTAACATCAAGGTCATTGAAATTTCGAATATCATCATTCTTAGTATATTTTGCATCACCAACATTAAGTAGTATTGTGCTTGTTGGAATTCCTAAGTCAGCGAGAATTTTTTCAAGAATAGGTCGTACTTCGTTCACAGCTTCCTCGACTCTTGAAGCATAGATAGCAAGTTTTGGATTAAGCCCCTCGTAAGTTTTACCACCATATCGCTCCCAGAAATTCGTAACAGCCATTCTAAGAAATTCTGTATCTTTCACATTTTCAAAAGCAATAGGATCTGCATCTTTTAAATATCCATTCCATATTGATTCTTTAAGACCATATGCATAAACAACTTCAGGTAAAACTTGCTTATTAACATACGGCGTACCGGTATAATTATAGCAGGCAACAATTGATGTCCTTTCAGCAAGCATATTGATAGTATCTCTTAAGCTTGTCTTATTAGTGGTTTTTACCCGAATTTGCTTTTCTAGATCTGCGCCAAATAAATGATGGGCCTCATCTACATAAACACCAAGTTGTGGCAATCTACACAACTTTTTGAAACGCTGATTATCTATCAATGATGAGTCATCCCATGCATCATCGTTATCATTGCCATTATTACCATAAATTCCGGAGAGAAGTGACTCATTACCAAAGAGTATGTCACTTGGCTTAGTTTCTTTTCTCTTTTTCTTTACAATAATTTTCTGTGTATTTGAAATTATAATATTAAAATCAGAGTCATCTATTGTTTGCAAAGTAGTTCCAGTTTCTTCAAGAAAATGAAAATGAATGTTAGAATCAAGCACACGTGCGTATTCTTCAGGCACCACCTTGGTTTTGTCAAAAGTAATAATTTCTCTTAGTGACTGCAAAACAGTTTTATCGGGAGCAAACACCAATGCGTTGTGGCAAAAACGTTTGTCCCTAGGATATTTATTCGCAAGTAAAAATTCATAGAAAATACAAGTTGCCATAAGTATTGTTTTTCCAAGACCCATTGTAAGAGCATAGATATAATTTGGATATGCTTCTCTGTACTTTTTCATTTGCTTGAAAAGTGTATCCGCTACTTCTTCAGTATTCTCATCAACAATACGCATTTGGCCACCCTTATGGACAGAATAATATGATGCGTCGGAAAATTTATTTTTATGTTTTCTCCAATCATCAAACATCTCATAAACTTGCGGATTATCCATAAATTCTTTAATAAACACATACATTTCCAACGCTTCAAATTGTGGAGCTCTAAGAAATGCATCCGGGTTCTTACTTTTATCGTTATAAGCTAAAAATTTCTTGGTCAGATCATTATACCTAGAACGTATTTTACCTTGGTTCGTGTCATAATAGTACTTCAATTGCTGATAAAATGCAAAGTCTTCGCTGTATCGTATATTGGCCATAATTTACACCTCGATTTCTAGTGACTCGGAAAGAAGGTCTGTAATTTTTATTTTTATTTTACCGGCATATTCAGGTATATCATATATTCCGGTGACTAAATCTTTTTTATCAGGAATATTTGTAACAGAAGGTTGCATAACCACACCATCATAATTCCAATCAATCATTATTGACTCTACCAGCTGTCTCCAGTCCTCAACATATTCTTTTTGCAGAGAAAGTTTCTGCATAAGATTCATAGGGTAAAAAGACCTTACAACTAGTTTATTACCTTCACGAACCACTTCGGCCTCGGCCTCTCTCTTAAGTTGCAAATCTGCTTTATCTCTAAGAATATCTACAATCTCAATATCTAATTTGTATTCTGATAGCTCCATCTCAAGAGATGCTTTTAAATCAGCTTCATGTCCCATACACACAATTGTAATTTTCTCCACAGGCTGACCGGGATTTTCTTCTTTACGCTGTTCGTATGTCTTATAAGGAAGATTTGCCTTGAGCGGCTCTAGGTCTGCCTTAGTGGCAATTCTGTTTACGGGCATGATCTTAACCATGCGGCCATCGAGTTCACCGTCCCATACGTCACTTTGTGCAAACGGTTGGATTTCAAGAGCCTCTATAAGTAGGTCACGAGCTTCAACAGGATTACGGAAAAAGTCATAGTTATTGACATTATATACTTCGAATCCGGTGTACTTAGTCTCGTTATCTTGATTAGAATTTAATTCCTTCGCCACAGCGGTTAAACGCTTTGTGGTGGTTTGTATTGCGCCAAGATTGATGTCCGCTCCGATAAACTTTCTACCCCGTTTCATAGCTACAGATTGAGTGGTTCCGCTACCCATAAAGCAATCAAACACAATATCACCAGGTTTTGAAGATGCTTTAATTATCCTTGATAATAGATTTTCTGGTTTCTGGGTTGGATATTTGCCTGCTAACACTTCAGAAGTGTTTCCCTTTGCTACGTTGGCAGAAACTTCCCACCAATCACGAGGTATTCCATAATTAATATTGAATCCTTTTGTTTTATCGTCAGTATTGATAATGGTAGTTCCGCTACCAGCAAAATGCTTATTACTAACAAAACCATTTTCATCAGCATAAGACCCCCAACGCTTTATTGTCGCCTCGCTAACCGGAAAATCTGTTTTATCCGGATGAATTACATGTTGATCTGTTTTTGAATAGAATAAAATTGTATCATGATCTCTACCAAAACTTTTAGCAGATGATCTTAACGACGTACGATAACACCAAACAATTTCATTCCTGAAATTGCTTGGTCCAAATATATCATCCATTATTAGCTTCAAATGGGCAGATTTATGCCAATCGCAATGTAAGTAAATTGCCCCTGTATCTGCAAGCAATTCTCTCAAAAGTATTAGCCTTTCATACATAAACTGCAGATACTCGTCATTTGTCCAAATATCTCCATATTGCTTTTCTTCGAAAGAAGAGGTGTCGCTCTCAGCTTTTCCAATACCTTTTATCTCTATTTTCTTTTTATAATCAGCTTTGCTATCAAAAGGCGGATCAATATAAATAAGATCTATTTTACCTCTATACTCTTTAAGCATATGGCTCATTACCTGGAGATTATCTCCCCAAAAAATCTTGTTAATCCATCCATCTTTTTCTTCTCCATAGCGTTCACGAAGCTGTGCCGGAAAATACTGTGTATAACGATAAGGCCTTTTACCGGTCCATCTAAGCTCAGGAAACCCCTTTATAGTAGGCCTCTCAGCAAATTCAAATCTCATTTGTTCATCCATTATTTAAATTCCTCCATTATTGCTTTTTCTGACAGTAAAATCTGAAGTCACAGTTCTTACAAACTTTACGGTCATCTGCACATCTATTATATTCTTTATTCATAATCTTTTTAACGGTATCATCAAACGCAGCCATAGTACCTTCAATCGCCGTCTTAGTGTACGGATATGTAATCGTGGGTACTCCGTTTTCTTCTCCGGTATAGTAAAGATGCATCTTGCTTACCTTTTGGCCTGTACGCTCCTCAATAAGATGAGCATAAATATGAAGTTGCCTTCGATACTGTTCAAGTCGTTCAGACTGTTTCACCAGGTCCGGTTTCTTTTCAGATTTGAAATCTACTATTTCTATAGTTCCGTTTTCGCCCCTGATAAGATCGATCTTACCTTCGATTATATAATCCGGTTTAACCAGACTTACACTGACCTCCGCCTGCTGAATACGACTCCAATTACCTTCCTGACGCTCAACATAGCGTAATACTTGATTTAGTGCGGCTTTACGCTGAACCTCTGAAAGATACGAATGTTCTGCCTTTGAAATCGCAGCATAGTTTGAATCAAACCACTTACTAACATTTTCTTTCGTAATAGTCGCTTCTTCTTTCCGTATCGCAGCCCTATGTACATCTTCAATTGTTTCGTGAACTAGCATACCAAATATCATAGCTCCTGCTCTTACAGGCATAAACTCTAATTCTTTATAAAATTTATACTGCAAAGTACATGTTTCGTAAACAGTAATGTGTGATGTAAAAGAGAACGTACTTTTCAAATTAACTGCCTTTACCTCTTTGAAGTGAAAATCATTTATATTAAATTCAGGTGATTCTACACTCGGTAACTCATCATATAATTCCCTAAAATATTTACTTGGTGTACGATTGTCTTCATCGCAAGTTAAAACCAGTAAATCTTGTACTCTTGAAAATGCTGTGTAATACAAACGCCAAAAATCAAAAAATTTCATTTGATCATATGGTTCATACGCCGGCCTTTTAAAGTATTTTTCTTCTATGTCAATCAAAAGATCACGTGTGTTTTTCCGTGGAGAATTTGAAAGTGAATCCACAATAACTATCGGAAATTCCATTCCTTTTGACTGATGTATTGTGAGAAAAGACACGCACCCGCTTGGTGCATATTCCGAATCATCTTCATATTCATTAATACCTTCATCGTAAAGGAGCTTCATATACATATTGAAAAATCTCTCGGTAGTATTATTAATAGTTCTACCGTTCAAAACGTCAATTCTATGGAGATATTCATATTTACCAATAACTTGTGACAATAGAGCTAAATTTCTAATTGGGCGAACGTCCACAACACCGGAGCTCATATCTGCTCCAAGTATATGCTTAAAAGGTGCATACTCAAACATCTGATATAGCAAACCTGAGTATGTATAGTCAGTTGTACCTTTTAATGCCATATGTGTATGCCCATGATTACGAACCCATTTCATAAATTCATAATTTTCAGGTTTAGTAAGAAATTCACTTGCAAGCGTAATACATTTCTTGTAGTAGTCGATATGTTCAGCTTGCAAAAACCTATATTCATTATTTTCTAAACCCTGAACATACTGTGGAAAAAGATACATCATAGTTCCTAGTGCAATCTTTATTTCATATCTATCAAAAAACATATCAGAACGAGGCGAATATACGTTAATACCATTTTTTTCTAAAAATAATGCAAGCTTATTCACTCGTTCACTTTTAACAGATTGAAATAAAAACGCTATTTGATTATAGTTAGTCAATCTTCCGGATTTTTTTAAATCAATTATAAACTTAAATATTTTCTTATGCCACTCATCTTCATCATCCTTGCTAGACAACTTGACTACAGCGGAACTATCTATATCAGTTTGCGTGTGAGGCTCGATCTTTTTTTGATATCTATATTTACCCCAATTAAATTTAAATCTGGATCCATCTGTAGTTTCCATCCATTTATTATAAAAATCTACGATGTCACTATTGGAACGGTAATTAACAACCAATTGAATAATCTTACACATTCCTTTAGGAAACTTGGAAGGAAACTCTAAAATGTTACGAATAGTTGCCCCTCTGAATCGATAAAGGCCTTGGTCATCATCACCTACAACACAGATATTTTGTTTTTCGCCGGCAAGAAGAAACACTATCTGTTCTTGAATATAATTAGTATCTTGATATTCATCAATCATTATATATTTTAGTTTATTCTGAATCTCTTTAAGGATTTTAGGATTTTCTTTCATTAGTCTATACGCTTCTGTTTGTATAGAGGCAAAATCTACAAGGTTATCATCTTCAAGAATACCTTTATATGTTTCAAGCACTTTGCCCAAAGCTCTTATATCAGGATTATCGTCTTTTTTAAGATCGTCCTCGTCAACTAATTCTTCAAGCAAAGTATTAACATACATACATATTTCTTTAGCCATCTTCCACCTGCCACCCGTAAATATAGAATTAACATTTTCTATTTTTTTAAACTTATCTATCTTCTGAAATATAGTATAGTTCTGATCAAAAGCGTCAAGTGTCCGATAGTTCTTTTTTAATCTCGTAAATTCAAGATGTTCTTTTATAATTCTCAAACACAACGAGTGGAAAGTACCTATATACATATCATTGACATTTACTACTATATTTCTTGATGCTAATTCATTGGTAATTCGAGTAACTAACTCTTTTGCAGCTTTTTCCGTAAAGGTTGCCATCATAATTTGTTCTGGCTGCACCCCACACTCTTGAATTAAGTATATAGCTCGTTGAACTAATGTAAAAGTTTTACCGGTTCCGGGGCCAGCAGTGATAAGCACAGGGCCCTCTGTAGCTGATATTGCATCTCTCTGATTATCATTTGCATTTCCAAAATCGAACATAATATGGTGATCTCCCTTCGTTATTGATTTTGCTTTAATTCCCCCAGCAAGATTTTATCTCAAAAAATCAAACATTCATATCAACCGACTCTGCCATTTTTTGTAATATAACTATACTGTTATTACTCCGTCCGCAAGGTCTTTAGCCACAAATGGAATAAAGTAAAATGGTATTGTAAGAAGCTTTTGCTCAGAACTATAACCATAATTATTTTTTGAAACTTTTATAGCATATTCAAATTTATTATGGTTTGAAAATTTTTCAAGAGAATTGAGCGTACCTCGACCTTTTTTTACGTCAATCGGGTAGAGTTTATTTCCAGACTCAATAATAAATTCCAACTCGGCAGATGATTTCCCTCTCCAATAGAATAATTTGTGTTCTTTTGCAATCAATTCATTAGCAACAAAATTTTCAAAAAATATTCCTGACAAAGTATTTTCTCTTTCACTGGATACAAACGATGCGGCATTTATACCGCTCTGATATGAAAACATACCAATATCACCAAGAAATAAACGAAAACTATTTTTGCTATCAGACATAAGCGGCATTGTAATATGTTCTTTCAATTGAAAAGACTGATTAACAACATGCGCCATCGTAAGCCACTGAATAGACGTTGTAAAATCTCTTGTTTTGCTTTTTTCTTCAAGCAACCCCGGTGAAAAGTTTTTAGATTCTTTGTTCAATTCTTTGTAAATGTTTTGAAATAACATACGAGAGCGAAGTACAGCTTCTTGGCTTGCCTGATAAAGCTCCATATCCGAAAGATAGTTATCATATAAAACTTTAAGAATCTCTCTTGATTCTAAGTAATTTCCTCCACTAATATAAGCTTCAACAGCTTCGGGCATCCCGCCCACCAGTAAATATTTGTATACCTGTTCCATTGCTAAATTGTGAATAGAACTATCCAGTGGTTGCCTACTCTCATACGCCTTTTTGACAGCATCATATAATACTTTATTACTGTTCATTAAAAATTCATCAAAGGTCATAGGGTAAATCGTTATTTGATTAATTTTCCCCACAGGAAAAAGAAATTTTTCGCCACTTTTTAACCCTCTTTTGTGTGTTTCCCTTTGAAGCTTTATTCGTACCATAGAACCAGTTGCAATAACAGGGATTTCTCTATAATCTTGGCAAAAGTATTTCAACGACGAAATAACATTTGGACATTCCTGCACTTCGTCAAAAATCAGCAACGTTTCTTCGCTTATCTGCTTCCCTTTGCGCAACGAGATGTATTCAATAATTTTTTCTGCATTTGCAGTTTTTGAACAAAACTCACGGATTTCATCCTCTTTTTTGAAATCAATATAGATGTAGCGATCCTTATAGTAATTTTTTGCAAAAATTTCTTGAACAAGATAAGTCTTTCCAACCTGTCTTGCTCCCCATACAATCAATGGTTTTTTACGGGTATTATTGTTCCATTCTATTAATTTATTAAGTGCAATTCGCTTCATATATAATAATCCTCCTAAATTATTTAACATGTAAACAATAACATAATTCGCACCAATTTTCAAGTTATTTTAAAAATTAGTTGCACCTACATCAAGTTATAGAATGGTATTATTTGCACCTCATTCTTAAAATGAAGAATTTTTACAATAAAAACACCAAAGCGATTAAGCTTTGGTGCCATTTAAAACCAAACTGTTACCACAAAAAAATTTTTGAAATAGATAGTGTTCGTTTTATACTCTGTTGGTGGAGGCGAGGGGAATTGAACCCCTGTCCGAAAAACAGACAATTTAAGCTTTCTACGAGTGTATCTAATGGTCGTTATTTCCCCACAAAGCAAGTTCATTAGAAAACTTGAGATGCAGGTATCCTCTAATTCATGACCAAAGCCGAGAACATCTTTGGTTCACGTTTACCGCTAATTCGTCATCTTACAATAGCCGCGGTTACCTAAAGTAAAATGTCTGCCTATTTAATTAAGCAGCAGCTAATTCTGTTGTGTTTCCGTTTAATTGGAAAGTTGTGACTTTTAAAGCAGTTCCACGTTGCTACTCGCTTACCTAAACTTCTATTCCCCGTCGAAGCCGTTACGCCCCCATATATAATACTATATACTAAAATGATGCACTATTATGCTCATCATATATAACATTAAGCGCTAAAACTATAACACAAATACAAAGCGAAGTATAATTTTCATCTAAAATTTCCGCTGTGTACTTCCCTTTCAGCCAGTTTCTTATTATAGTTTTACATTTTAAAACCATAATTAACTCATCATTTTTATAAAGGCACATTTTTCTATCTCTCATGCTACGGCTTAAATACATTTTTCTATTCTCACCTATAAATATTTTTTCACCCTTTTGCGCTTTAACTTTAGCTTTTTTACCTGTTTCCAGGTTATTAATCACATAATCGTTTACCATCATGAATTTTCTTTTTAAATCTTCTTCGTAAAGCACTTCCCCAATGACTCTGTCTTCTTTGTTTTTTACTTTCATTTTGAAATGCTCTTCGTCTTTTGTTTCAATATTCACTGTATATGCCGGAGTTTCCATATTACTTTCTTCGTAAATTTTCAATTTTCCGGTTCTGATTTGACCCGTAAATTTCAGCTTCATAAAACTTCCTCCTAAAAGCGCATACAGCCTATTATTTCCACTAAATTTTATACAGTAAGTGAAGTACAGTTATGCTCATCAAATATAACATTGAGTACTATAATTATAACACAAACACAAAGGGAAGTATAGCTTTCATCTAAAATTTCTGCTGTGTAATCTCCTCTTAGCCAATTTCTTAAAATTGTTTTGCATTTTAAATTCATAATTAATTTATCATTTTTGTAAAGACGCATTTTCCTGTCTCTTATACTGCGTTCCAAATACATTTCTTTGTTTTCGCCGATAAATAATTTTTCGCCTATTTTTGCTTTAACCTTAGTTTGCTCCCCTGTTTCAAGATTATTTATTGTATAATCGCTTACCATCATGAATTTTCTTTTAACTTCTTCTTGATAAAGAATTTCACTTATCAGTTTATTTTCTTTATTTTTTACTTTCATTTTAAAGTGCTGTCTATCTTCCGTTTCCACATTCATGGTATATGCCGGATTTTCCATATCGTTTTCTTCGTAAATTTTTAACTTTCCTGTATCGATTTGTGCAACAAATCTCAGTTTCATAAAACTTCCTCCTTAAAAAACCAAAAAACAGCGCTATTTTTAATAACGATTGTTTTCTTTAAACGCGCGCTCCATATCACGACGTGCGGAACGCTCTGCTAACACACTTCTTTTGTCATGAAGCTTTTTGCCATTGCACAGGCCAATTTGAACTTTAACTCTCGATCCCTTAAAATAAATTGAAATCGGTATAATTGATATCCCGTCTTGCTTTACCATGCCGTAAAGTTTAAGTATTTCTTTTTTATGCATCAGAATTCTGCGCACTCTTAACGGGTCGACATTAAAAATATTACCCTGTTCATACGCTCCAATATGTATTCCGTTTGCAAATAATTCTCCTTTTACAATAGAACACCATGAATCTTTTAAATTAACATTTCCTTTTCTCAAGGATTTTACTTCTGTTCCTTTAAGCTCAATTCCACCCTCAAAACTTTCTATTATAAAATAATCATGAAAGGCTTTTTTATTTTTAGCTATTGTTTTTAACATTTCTTTGCTCATTTTTATCACCTTCGCGATTTTAATTTTACCAATTTAATCTTTCAGTGTCAATAAAATATTAAAAAATATGTCGGCCATTTTGGCTTTTTCATGCGGTTTACAAGCATTAAACTATAAAAATTACAAAATATTTAAAAAATATTACAAAAAGTGTTGACAATTGTAATTTTTAGTGATACAATAATAATAGGTTAATTGATAATTAACCAAATACAAATTGAAAAGGATGGTATTATTATGACCAACGAAAAAAATCTGACAAAAGGACTTATCATTAGCGCATCAATCATTGGAGGCTCAATATTTCTTACGGGGGGGCTAGGCATTTTATCTCACTTCATAGGCGACCATAAAAAACCCCAGCCACACATAAACAACACATGCTGCGAAAGAAGAATCCCAAACGAACACGAAAACTTCAAAAAAGGTGAAAAAATGCCAAATCACGGCCACATGAAAAATCGTGAAAATGCTCCGGAATTTAAAGGCGAAAAGAAAGACCACAACCCTCAAGAAAATAAAAACGACAAACCAAAAAGCGACGAAAACAAACCAAAATCCAATGCTTAAATTTTAAAACCGGATCAAATGAAAATCCCTATCACTATTTTATGATAGGGATATCTTATTTTTAGGCTTTGCTTTTACGAACTACTGCTGCTTTTTTTCTAGCGGCAGTGTTTTTATGAAGAATACCTTTTGAAACAGATTGGTCTATCTTTTTTATTGCAGCTTTTACTGCTGCTTCTTCTGAACCTTCTGCCATTGCATTTTTTATAAGTGTTCTAAGTTCTGACTTATATGCTTTGTTTCTTTCTGTTTTTGTTTTTATAACCTTTACTCTTTTTTTAGCAGATTTTATATTCGGCATAGTTTACTTTTCCTCCTTTTAATAATTTTTAATTACCGTTTATCTCCAAAAAAGACAACCGCTAATGTTCCCGGCCCAACGTGGGCACCTATCATAGAACCAATATTATTAATAACAAAATTTTTAACTTTTAGTTTTTCTTTTATTTTATTTGCAAAATCTTTTGCATCTTCTTCACAGTCCCCATGAACAACATAAAGCGTTTGCGAGCAAACATTTTTAGCGTGCTTTTCTATTTTCGAAATCATATATTCGGCCGCTTTTGATTTTCCTCTGACTTTTTCCACAACTTTAAGTTTTCCAAAATCATCAAGGATTAATATTGGCTTGATATTCATCATACTACCAAGCAAAGCCACCGACTGCGGAATTCTGCCCCCACGCTGCAAATGTTTTAAATCATCAACCATAATCCAATGGCATATATTCAGCTTGTTTTTTTCTGCCCAATCGGCAAGATCTTCTAAAGTGGCTCCGTTATTCTTTTTAAGAGCCATCTCATAAACCAGAACACCTTCACCAATCGAAGCACAAAGGGAATCAATCACAACTATTTTGCACCCCGGGTAAGAATTCATAACATCTTTTGCGGCAATTAATGCTGAATTGTATGTACCGCTAAGCCCCGAAGAAAAGCAAACGTATAATATATCTTTTCCTTCTTTTGCAAACTTGTTAAACCGCTCGGTATACACCGAAGGGCTAATTTGTGAAGTTGTAGGCAAAATTTTATTTCTGAGTTTTTCGTAAAAATCTTTTGGGCTCATGCTTCCATCTACAAAAACTTTTTCCTCCATAACAAAAGTCATGGGAATAACTTCAATATTTAATGTTTCCAAAATTTTTACAGGTAAATCTATTGTAGAATCAGTCATTAATACATAATCTTTCATATAATCACCATATAAAACCTTTACATCAAATTAGAAGTGCTTTACAAAAACTCAAGCCGCACGCTGAATATATAACGTTTTAGTATAAAAAATACTAACGTTTTGAGAATTGCGGTGCTTTTCTTGCTTTTTTAAGTCCGTATTTCTTACGTTCTTTCATTCTTGGGTCACGTGTTAAGAATCCGGCTTTTTTCAAACCAAGTTTGAATTTTTCTGAGTCGCATTCAAGAAGAGCCCTGGAAATACCGTGTCTGATTGCTCCTGCTTGACCTGCCACTCCACCGCCTGTTACGTTACAGACTATATCAAATTTATTTTGATTTTCTGTAAGTACTAATGGCTGACGAACAATAACTTTTAAAGTTTCAAGGCCAAAATATTCATCTATATCTCTGCCATTTATAGTGATTTTGCCTGCACCTTTGTATAGTCTTACTCTTGCTACGGAACTTTTTCTTCTGCCTGTTCCATAAAAGAAAGGAGTTTTATTATACATTATTTACTTCCCTCCAAATCTTTCCATAATTCCGGCTTTTGTGCCGAGTGTTTGTGGTCTGAACCAACAACTGCACGCAGTCTTACAATTTGTGATCTTCCAAGAGAATTCTTTTGAAGCATTCCTTTAACTGCTAAGTGCATAGCTTTTTCAGGGTTTGTTTTCATAAGTGTGTCGTACCTTACACTCTTTAGGTTTCCCACATAACCTGTGTGATGATAATGATATTTTTGTGTTAGCTTTTTTCCTGTCAGAATAGCTTTTTCACAGTTAATGATAATTACATGATCTCCGCAATCAACGTGTGGTGCATAAGTCGGCTTGTTTTTTCCGCGAAGTAAATTTGCGGCTATAACGGCTGTTCTGCCCAGCGGTTTTCCTGCAGCGTCTATAATATACCATTTGCGCTCTACCGCGCCTTTTTTAGGCATGTATGTAGACATTTTTCTTCCTCCTATTTTTATTTTTTACTATTAAATAATAACATTTTCTAAGCACACTTGTCAATAAAATTTTAATTTTTTTCGGAAACCGCTCTATTTTTCTCTTTATTTTCATGCAAAATCTCGTTTTATCTCATTTTTGGATTTTAATTTCTTTGTTTTTAGCTACCCTTTAAAATACAAAAATTTTGTTGTATAATTAATATTGATAAGATTTAAGGAGAGATTTTTATGGCCAAAAACGAAAAACAAGTTAAAGAAATAACCTCGATGGATGAAGATTTTGCCAAATGGTACACCGATATTGTAAAAAAAGCCGAACTTATGGACTATTCCAGCGTTAAAGGCTGCATGGTGATTGAGCCTTACGGCTATGCAATTTGGGAAAACATGGTAGCAATTCTTGACAAAAAATTCAAAGAGCTTGGACATCAAAATGTATCTATGCCGATGTTTATTCCTGAAAGTTTACTGCAAAAAGAAAAAGATCATATAGAAGGATTCGCACCGGAAGTTGCATGGGTAACACACGGCGGCGAAGAAAAACTGCAAGAGCGCCTTTGTGTACGCCCAACTTCCGAAACGCTTTTTTGCGAACACTACGCAAAAGTGGTCCATTCTTGGAGGGACTTGCCAAAACTTTACAACCAGTGGTGCAGCGTCGTGCGCTGGGAAAAAACCACAAGGCCGTTTCTACGCTCAACCGAATTCCAATGGCAAGAAGGCCACACAATCCACGAAACATCCGAAGAAGCCATAAAAGAAACTATGCAAATGCTGGAAGTTTACTATAATTTCTTTAAAGATTGCCTTGCAATACCTGCAATTAAAGGGCAAAAAACCGAAAGCGAAAAATTTGCCGGAGCCGAATCGACATACACAATAGAAGCTTTAATGCACGACGGAAAAGCCCTCCAATCCGCAACAAGCCATTATTTTGGCGACCATTTTGCCAAAACTTTTAATATAGAATTCCAAAACCGTGACAATAAACCTCAAAATCCATACCAAACATCTTGGGGCTGCACAACAAGAATGATCGGCGCAATAATTATGGCTCACGGCGACGACAGAGGCCTCGTTTTGCCGCCAAAAGTTGCACCGATCCAAGCGGTTATTATTCCCATTGCAATGCAAAAAGAGGGTGTTCTTGAAAAAGCAACCGAACTTAAAAACCGCCTTGAAAAAATTTGCAGAGTTAAAATTGACGACACCGAAAAATCGCCGGGGTGGAAATTCTCTGAGTATGAAATGCGCGGAGTACCGCTTAGAATTGAAATTGGGCCAAAAGATATTGAAAAAAATCAGTGTGTAATCGTAAGAAGAGATAACTTAGAAAAAACTTTTGTAAATCTTGATGACTTAGAAACGGCGATTCCGGAAATGCTTAAAAAAGTTCACAACGGAATGTACGAAAAAGCTTTAAAAAGAAGAAACCAAATGACACACGAAGCGCATGACTTTGAAGAATTTAAAAACAACGCTAAAAATGAAGTTGGGTTCATAAAAGCTATGTGGTGTTCTGATGAAGCATGCGAGAAAAAAGCCAAAGAAGAAACATCTTTTACCTCCAGATGTATAAAAGACGAAGAAAAAACAATCGGCGACAAATGCGCTATATGCGGAAAGCCTGCAAAGCACCTTGTTTACTGGGCAAAGGCATACTAAAAAAATGAGCGCAGAATATGATTTTTTAAAAAAGTGCGAATGCTTTTTCCTTGCGTCAATAAATAAAAGTTTCCCCGAAGTAAGGCCGTTTGGCGCTATTATGGAATATGAAAATAATCTTTACGTTTCAACCGGCCGCACAAAAGAAGTATACAAACAATTAAAAGAAAATAACCATATTCAAATTGCGGCATTAAAAAACGGCACAAGAAAATGGCTGAGAATAACGGGCTTAGCCGATGAATGCAAAGACTTAAAAACAAAACGAGAAATGCTTAAAAAATACTCGGAAATTTCAAAGCACTTTATATCTGAAGATGACGAAAATTTTGCGCTGTTTCAAATAACGCCACTTAAAACCGAATTTAAAGAAGGAAGCGAAACACTAATGGAAAGAAAAATTTTTAATAAACTCGTGCGGGATAAAATCCCCGAAATGTTGGCAAAAAACGGCGGCGAACCCGAAACGGAGATACTAAACGATGAAAAATATAAAACATGCCTTTATGAAAAATTGAAAGAAGAATGCGAAGAAGCCGTAAATTCATACTCAAAAGAAAACCTTGCGGAAGAACTTGCGGATTTGCTGGAAGTTATGATGGCTATTTCCAAATTAAATGATATCGATTTTGCGGAAATTGAAAAAATTAGACTTGCCAAAAAAGAAAAACGCGGAGGGTTTGACTCCCAAATACTTTTAAAAAGCTCTAATATAGTAAACAAAATTTAAAAAGGGGGCTAATTAATTGAAAAACAAAATTACTAAATCTACTATGGACGGAAACACCGCAGCGGCATATTCTGCGTATGCCTTTTCAGAAGTCGCCGCAATATACCCGATTACCCCTTCTTCCACCATGGCAGACGTTGCGGATAAGTATTCAGCAGCGGGTAAAAAAAATATATTCGGCACAGAAGTACAAGTTACGGAAATGCAGTCTGAAGCAGGCGCTGCCGGCGCTATTCATGGCGCACTTTCGGCAGGCTCTTTGGCCACTACTTTTACATCGTCGCAAGGACTTTTACTTATGATCCCAAATATGTACAAAATGGCGGGTGAACTACTCCCCTGCGTAATTCATGTTGCCGCAAGAACCGTTGCGGCTCACGCGCTTTCTATCTTCGGCGATCATTCCGACATTTACGCTTGCAGACAAACAGGTTACGCTATGCTATGCGCAAATAATCCGCAAGAAGCCATGCATTTCGGTGCAATCGCCCATCTTAGTGCAATTAAAGGCCATGTTCCGTTTTTACATTTTTTCGACGGCTTCAGAACATCGCACGAAATACAAAAAGTTAAACTGTTAAATTATGAAGATTTAGAAAAACTCATAGACAAAAAAGAGCTTAAAAAATTTAGAGAGAACTCCTTAAACCCGGAAAATCCACACATGAACGGAACCGCACAAAATGACGACGTATATTTTCAAAATCGTGAGGCTTGCAATTTATACTATAATGAAATTCCAGGCATTGTGGAATCTTATATGAAGGAAATAAACAAACTTACAAACACAAATTATGCTCCGTTTGAATATTACGGCTCTTTAAACGCTGAAAAAATCATAATTGCAATGGGATCTGTTTGCGAAACAATTGAAGAAACCATTGATTATATAAATAAAAACGGAGAAAACGTTGGGCTTATAAAAGTAAGGCTGTATCGCCCGTTTTCCGCCAAACATTTTTTAAAAGCTCTGCCGAAAAACGTTAAAAAAATTTCTGTGCTGGACCGTACAAAAGAACCGGGGTCAATCGGCGAACCGCTGTACCTTGATGTTTTAGCGGCGCTTAAAGACTTAAATATTCAAAATGTTTCGGTTTTTTCGGGAAGATACGGACTAAGCTCCAAAAACACAACGCCTTCACAAATTTTGTCCGTTTATGAAAATATGGACTCCAAACAAGCAAAACCTCGTTTTACAATCGGAATTAATGATGACGTAACGCATTTATCTCTTGAAATAAAAAACAAAATCTACACAGTACCCGAAGGAACTTTTTCATGCAAATTTTGGGGTATTGGCTCCGACGGAACAGTGGGGGCCGCAAAAAATACAATAAAAATAATCGGCGACAACACTGAAAAACACGTCCAAGGCTTTTTTGAATATGACTCAAAAAAATCGGGCGGGGTTACAATTTCTCATTTGAGATTTAGCGACAACCCAATAAAATCAACATACTACGTGGACAAAGCAGACTTTGTAGGCTGCCACACCCCCGAATATATATATAAATACAACATAATAGAAAATTTAAAACCGGGGGGAGATTTTTTACTAAATTGCTCTTGGGGCGAAAAAGAAATCGAAAAATTTCTTCCAAATAAAATAAAAAAATATATTGCTTTAAATAACATTAATTTTTACACAGTAGATGCCACAAACATTACAAGAAAGCTGGGACTTGGCGGAAGAGTAAACACAATGCTTCAAGCTGCATTTTTCAAAATCACAAAAATTATTAATTGTAAAGACGCTTTGGAACTCATAAAATCCGCCATTAAAAAGACCTACTCCAAAAAAGGCGAAGAAATAGTTAAAATAAATTATCTGGCAGCAGAAACGGGAATAAATGCGGTTAAAAAAATAAATATTCCGCCAAGCTGGAAGAATCTCCCCGACGACGAAATTAAAAATACAAACAAAAAAGAAACAAGCACCGAATTTGAAAAATTCCTTGAAAACATCGCAAATCCAATTAACAAAAAAGCTGGGAATAACCTACCCGTTTCTGCATTTACAAATTGCGTAAGCGGAAAAATTCCTCTGGGCACTTCTGCACTTGAAAAACGCGGCACCGCAAGTTTTATTCCCGAGTGGATACCCGAAAACTGCATACAATGCGGCTTTTGCTCCTTTGTATGTCCGCACGCCGTAATACGCCCGGCGGTTCTTACAGACGAAGAATTAAAGAATTCCTCGCATGTTTTAAAATCCAAAAAAATGATTGGTTTTCCAAACTTAAACTTTACAATCATTATATCTGCAAAAGACTGCACAGGCTGTGAAAATTGCGTGGCTATTTGCCCAGGGCTTAAGAAAAACAAAGCCCTTAAAATGGTAAAAAATGAAAACGAAAATCAAATTCAAAGCGTGTTTGATTACTGCCAAAAATTACCCGAAAAACCGGAAATACTAGAAAAATTTAAAGAAACATCAGTTAAAGGAAGCCAGTTTAAAAAACCTCTGCTTGAATTTTCCGGAGCGTGTGCGGGGTGCGGTGAAACACCATACGCCAAACTTGCCACACAGCTTTTTGGCGACAGAATGATCATCGCAAATGCCACAGGCTGTTCGTCAATTTGGGGCGGTTCATTCCCTTCTTCACCATACACAAAAACAAATGACGGAAAAGGTCCAGCATGGCAAAATTCCCTTTTTGAAGACAACGCAGAATTTGGCTTTGGAATAGCACTTTCACAAAAAGCAAAGAAAAAAGTTATTATCGAAGCGGTTAATTCCGCTAAAAACTTAACCAAAGACGTAAATTTAAAAGACATCTGCGGGAAATACCTTGAAACAATTAATAACTCCCGCGAAAATCAAACTCACACAGCAAAACTGATTAAATATTTAAAATCCCGGTACAGTAGCCTTGATATTCCTAATGAGCTAGCAAATAAAATTCTGGAAAACAAAAACGATTTAAGCACAAAATCAATCTGGATGTTCGGTGGCGACGGCTGGGCTTACGACATAGGCTTTGGAGGACTTGACCATGTTGTGGCATCAGGCGAAAATGTAAATATGCTTGTCTTTGACACAGAAGTTTACTCAAACACCGGCGGGCAAGCTTCTAAGGCAACTCCAAAAGGTGCGGTGGCTCAATTTGCTTCTTCCGGCAAAAAAACGCCCAAAAAAGACTTGGCATCCATCTTAATGACTTACGGATATGTTTACGTTGCGCAGGTTGCTCTTGGCGCTGATTTAAATCAATGCATTAAAGCCTTCACAGAAGCAGAAAATTATAAAGGGCCATCGGTAATTATTGCTTATTCACCGTGCATTAACCATGGCATAAAAGGCGGCATGAAAAATTCACTTTTATCTGCAAAACAAGCAGTAGATTCGGGGTACTGGAAACTTTTTAGATTTAATCCAGAAAACGAAACTCCTCTTTGTAACGATGGGAAACCCTCTACCTTACCACTTAATGAATTTTTAAAATCCGAAAACAGATTTAAAAATATGTAATTTTTAAAAAGATAACTTAAATTCTCACCTTTTTTGGTGGGGATTTTTTTAAATAAAATTTGAAAAAATAATCATATTTGTATAAAATATTATTATATTAAAAAAAATTAGGTTTTATTATTCACAAAAACCTGAGGAGTGAAATTTTTGACGAAAAATGTATATACCATATCCGAACTGAATATTAAAGACTTTGAAAAATGCCAAAATATCTGGGATTTAAAAGCCAATTTTGCAACCGCCCAAAAATTTTATAACCAAATAAAAAAAGGAAACCGAAAAACATTTATTTATCAAAACTCAAGCGGCGAATTCATTGCGGAAGTAAGTTTGGTTTTTAAAGACCAAATTAATGATTTTACAATTGAAGGGAAAAGGGTTTATCTATCTCATTTAACTGTAAAACCGGAATACAGAGGCAAAGGAATTGGCACATTTCTATGCGATTACATATTCAATTATTGCAAAAAATTAAACTACTCAGAAATTTCACTTGCAGTTTTGCTAAGCAATTACAACGCTATACGGCTTTATCACAGGCTGGGATTTACCCAGTTACTATGCGTTAGCGAAGA
>JAFRJS010000046.1 GCA_017432165.1 Clostridia bacterium
AACAATCATAGATTTTTTAGTAAGCCCAAGCCGTTTAGCCTCCATAGCGGACGCAACCATTTCAAAAGTTTTACCTGCACCGACACAATGGGCAAGCAAAGTATTTCCACCGTAAAGAGTGTGAGCGATAGCATTTTTTTGATGTTCGCGGAGTTGAATTTCCTTATTCATGCCCGGAAAAATTAAGCCGCTGCCGTCATATTCGCGTGGCTTGATGTTATTGAAGTGGCGGTTATAGTAGGCAACGAGCCTGTCACGACGTTTTTCGTCGGCAAAAATCCACTTGGTAAAAGCCTGTTTGATAAGTTCCTGTTTTTGTTGAGCGACAATAGTAGCCTCTTGGTCAATAATTTTCTTTTCAACGCCGTCAATATAAACGGTTTTATGTATTTTCGGCTCTTTCATATTCAAAGCAAGCTCAGTCAAAACAAGAGCGTTCATTTGTTTCACGCCGTAGGTTACTTCAGCTTTCGTGCTTAAATTAGGATAATTTTTAGAATCAATGCGCCAAAGTCCCGTGAGTTTAGAAAAATGAACGTCCATACTTCTGTGACTGACATCAAAAGTTTCACGAATAAATTTTTCAATATCGACGGTGGGAATCCAAGTCGCGCCAATTTCAACGTGAATATCGGCAGCAGTCAAATCTTTCGGCTTAACATTTTCCAAAGCGACAAAATTTTTTTCAAGGCGAGATTTTTGACTGCGGAGAAAATCCAAAGCGGGATTAAGTTTGTCGAGTTCGATATTTTTTTGTTTTTGATACTCAGCTTTAAAATTTTCCCAATCGGCTTTAATTTCGTCCAAACCGACTCTCTGATAATAATCGTCAACGTGCTTTTTGATAGCGTTCGAATTATTTTCAAATTTCGCCAAATTTTTCTTGAGGAAAGAATACAAAATCAAATCGAAATAAATTTTGCAAATAAAAAAATCCCAACGACTTTTGCCGAAGGGATTTTTTTATTTAAAAGAATCAGAATAATTTTGTATCGCTTGCAAAAATACTAATTGATGTATTATTTGATGAAACTACAATATATTTGTTATTTTTAGTACTCCAAACATTTGCACGAGAAATTCCTGATTTTTCATTTGATCTGAGATTATTTAAAAGTTCATCTCTTTCTGAATCAGTTAAATCTAAAGCAACTATCGAAGAAATGAAAACATTCAAAACTGACTCTTTTCCTTGACTATTTTTCGAATTATTTTCTAAAGCCCACATTAAACATTTATTTTGTTGGTCAGAATAAGCATAAATTGTACACTGATAACTTCCAGAATTTTTTATTCCAAATTGTCCAGCCATAAGATTTGCTTTTTTCTTATTTCCAACGATAAAATCAATTTGCAAATCTTTTTGCCCGAAAGAAACTAACTTTGTAAAAACCAAATTGCTATTTTTGATTCTACCGGCATAAGTGCGAATTTTGGTATAAAAATCATCAACATTTTCATCTGATAAAGGAACTAACTCCGCACTACTAACTGAAAGATTAAAAAACATTACAAAACAAACGGCAATCAAAGCGCAAACTTTTTTCATTTTAAACACCTACTTAAAAAATTTTTTCAACTATATCACAAAAATTTTAGTTTGTCCTTACCCGCGAGGTAAGAAAAAATTTTAATCTTCCTCGACAACTTCAGTCGTAGTTTTTTTAATCGAAAGTTCGTCAAAATTTCCTTCGTCCGAGCCGGTGAAAAGCCACATCAAGCCGGCAATTCCATTATGCAATGCCTCAGAATTTTCGGTGTTAATTGTTTCGTCAATCGTCACGTCGCTTTTAATTCCGGAAAAAGTTACAGTTTTTTTGCCTGCAACAGTTTCGCCGGGCTGAGCAACATATCCGTCGCGATTCAACATCACATCAAATTTCATTGAGCAAGTCGGATTAGTTGCAAAATCTTTCGCCATAATCTCACCTCAAAAAATTTTTTTCAAGTTTATCACAAAAAATAATTTTCTGCAAAAAAAATTGCTCATTCGAGCGAAAAATTTTTAAAAATTTTAATCAGCGGTGAGTGCTCCGCGTTCTCTTAAAATTTCGTCAACATTTTTTTTGGCAATTCATTTCGGCTTATAATGAATTAACAAATCAATTCCCTGCAAAACTGCTTCGGTTTTTGAAATATTTTTTTTCTCCGCAATTCGAGAAATTTTTTCAGCCTCAAGTTTGGTAAGCCGCAAATGCAGGTTTTCAGTCCGTGCAATTTCGAGCTTAGGTCGTCCTCTTTCCAAATCTACCGCCACTTTTCGCAAAATTTTAAAAT
>JAFRJS010000047.1 GCA_017432165.1 Clostridia bacterium
AATCGCAGAAACTATAAATTTAAGGATAAAATCAGATGCTTCTTTATAGCTTGAATCCAGATATATTGCGGCGCAAATGGCCTCAAAAACATCCGCTAAAATAGACGGCCTGTTTTGACCCCCGCAGTTGTATTCTCCGCGGCTTACATTAATGTATTTATAAAGCTCTAATTCCTTGGAAAACCCGCAAAGCTGTTTTTCACAGACCAAAAAAGCCCTTAACTTTGTAAGTTCGCCCTCGGGATAATTTGGAAATTTTTTAAAAATATAATTCGAAGTCACCAAACTTAAAATTGAATCCCCCAAAAATTCCAATCTTTCGTAGCTTTTATATTTCCCCCAGCTTTCATTGGCATATGAAGAATGCGTAAGGGCAATTTTTAAAAGCTTTTTATTTTTAAATTCATAACCTATTTTACGTTCAAGATCATGCAAAACACCATACCCTCCTTGCTGATGATAGTTGCTAATAATTTTTTATTCTTTTGAGGTTTTATATTCGCTCATGTAATCAGAAATAATCCCCACAACATTCCTTTTTACGTATTCTCCTGAAAGTCTTATGGCATTTTTTATGGTTTCGGCATTTGAACTGCCATGTGCTTTAAACACAGGCTTGGATATTCCAATAAGCGGCGCTCCCCCCTGCTTGTTATAATCCATACTATTTTTTAATTCTTTTATGTCACCCATTAAAAGCGCTGCAGCTATTTTGTTTTTATAGTTTTTAGTAAAAATACTTTTAAACTTGCCAAAAATAGCCTTTGCCATGCCCTCGTAAAGTTTAAGGATAACATTACCCGTAAAGCCATCGGCAACAACCACATCGGCTATATCATCCGGTATATCTCTTGCTTCTATATTCCCAATAAAATTAATATTTGTATCTTTAAGAAGTCTAAATGTTTCATATCTCAGTTCGTCGCCTTTGGTACTTTCCGTGCCGATATTTACAAGCCCAACACGAGGGTTATCCACTACCATAACATTTTTCATGTATATGGAACCCATAACTGCAAACTGCCTTAGCATTTCCGGGCGGCATTCGGCATTTGCACCACTATCTATTAACATAAAGCTACCTTTACTTTTTGGTATAACAGGTGCAAAAGCGCATCTTTTTATGCCTTTAATTCTTTTTACTATAAGCGTTGCACCTGCGCAAAGCGCACCGCTGTTTCCCGCAGAAACAAAAGCATCGCCTTCTCCGTTTGCAAGCATTTGCAAACCTTTTGCCATTGATGAATTATTTTTTGATTTCATTATTTCCATCGGCTCGTCTTCCATACTTATTACATCAGGTGCGTTTACAATGGAAACCGAGTCCAAAGAAATACTATTTTTTTCGGCAACCTCTTTAATTTTTGACTCATCACCAACCAAAATTATCTCGTAGCCAAACTCATCGGCAGCCAAAGCTCCTCCTTTTATAATTTCCAAAGGGGCATTGTCCCCTCCAAAAGCGTCAACTATAATTTTCATTTTTTTCCTCCCAGTTTAAATTTTTTATACATTTAATTGATCTGCTTGCAAATTCATTATACCTCATTTTTTTATCTTTTATAACCTCCAAAAGCGGAGAAATTATTCCAAAATTTGCTCCCATGGGCTGAAAATCTTTAACGGAGCTGTCACTTATATATTTTGCAAGCGCTCCCATAATGGTAGCAGAGCTTAGAATAAGCGGTTTTTCTCCGTTTAATCTTTTGACTGCATTTATTCCACATAAAAGCCCCGAAGAAACGGACTCCATATACCCTTCCACACCGGTTATTTGGCCGGCAAAAAATAAATTTTCGTTCGCTTTTAAGCTATAATCTCTGTTTAAAAGGCGGGGAGAATCTATAAACATATTCCTATGCATTACACCGTACCTTACAATATCTGCATTTTTTAAAGCCGGAATAAGCCCAAAAACACGTTTTTGCTCTGGAAACTTCAAATTTGTTTGAAAACCAACCATATTATAAAGTGAACCTTCTGCGTTCTCTTTGCGAAGCTGCACGGCGGCGTATGGCCGTCTACCTGTTTTTGGGTCAGTAAGTCCCACAGGTTTCATAGGGCCGAATCTCAGCGTATCGTAGCCTCTTTTTGCCATAATTTCAACAGGCATACAGCCTTCATAAACTTTAGGATTTTCTACATCTACGCCATGAAGCGGTGCACGCTCGGCATTTATTAACTCATTATAAAAAGTTTTATATTCTTCTTCATTAAGCGGGCAATTTAAATAATCGTCTCCACTGCCTTTACCGTATCTTGAAGCAAAAAACGCCTTTTCCATATCCACACTTTCAAAGGTAACAATCGGTGCAGCAGCATCAAAAAAACTAAGCTTCCCACCACAAATTTCAGCAATATCTTCCGCAAGCGCTTCAGACGTTAAAGGCCCTGTGGCAATTATGTTTATGCCATCTTCAGGAACTCTTGTTATTTCTTTTGGAATATAATTTATTAATTTATGGTTTTTTATTTTATCAGTAACCATAAAAGAAAATTTTTCTCGGTCAACTGCCAACGCTCCTCCGGCAGGAATACTGCACTCATCCGCACAAGCAACAACCAAAGATTTTAAATTTCTCATTTCTTCTTTTAAAAGCCCCGCAGCGCTGTCTATTCGCGAAGCTTTAAACGAATTAGAGCAAACGAGCTCGCACAGGTTTTCGCTTTTGTGAGCAGGAGAAAACTTTCCCGGTTTCATATCGTACAAATTAACTTTTATGCCCCTGTTTGCCACTTGCCACGCAGCCTCACACCCAGCCAACCCGGCACCGATTACGTTTATTGTTTTTTCCATATTATTTCCTCTCGATATGACTTTTTAAAACAGCCCATTTTAATCATTCGGTTTTTTCGTAGCCGCAGTCTTTATTTTGGCAGTATATTTTTAATTTTTTGGTATTTTTTTTAAAGAGTATTTCGCCGCATTTTGGGCATTTTTCTTTTGTTGGTTCGTCCCAAGAAACAAAATCGCACTTAGGGTAATTATTACACCCATAAAAAACACGTCCGCGCTTACTTTTACGCATTATTACTTCGCCGCCACATTTTGGGCAATTAACTCCTATTTTATTAATGATTTTTTTTATGTTTTTGCACTCAGGGTACCCGGAACAAGCAATAAACTTACCAAATCTGCCGTATTTTATCACCATTGGCTTGCCGCATTTATCACAAACTTCGTCTGTTTCGTCTTCTTTTAGTGTGATTTTAACGCCTTCCATATCTTTTTTGGCTTTATCAAGAACTTTTACAAAATCTCCGTAAAATTCCTCAAGCGTTTTTACCCAATTATTTTTGCCTTCTTCTATTTCGTCCAGGTTGTTTTCCATTTGTGCAGTAAATTTAAGATTAACTATCTTGGAAAAATGTTCTTTCATTAATTTGGTAACAACTTCACCAAGCTCGGTTGGGTGAAGTGCTTTTTCTTTTTTCTTTACATATTCTCTGGAAGTAATTGTGGAAATAATCGAAGCATAAGTGGACGGCCTTCCGATGCCGTATTCTTCCAGCGCTTTAATGAGCGATGCTTCCGTGTATCTAGCCGGGGGCTCGGTAAAGTGCTGATTGGGATTTATATCTTTTAATTTAAGAGCCATTTTTTCTTCTAAATCAGGAAGTGCTTTTGCTTTTTCTTCTTTTGTGTCTTGCCCCTCGGTATAAAGCACGGTAAAGCCGTCAAAATCCACAGTATAACCGGAAGCTTTAAAAATATATTCCCATTTATTTTTGGATATTATATCCACCTGTGTTGTGCTTTGAATGCAATTTGCCATCTGGCTGGCGGTAAATCTTTCCCAAATTAATTTATAAAGTTTATATTGGTCGCTGCTCAGCGAAGCTTTTACGCTATCCGGATCCATATTCGGCATTGTTGGTCTAATTGCTTCGTGGCCGTCTTGAGCAGTCTTTTTGGTTTTAAAAACTCTTGGCTTATCGGGCAAATATTTTTTGCCCCATTTATTTAAAATGTACTCTCTGGCATCAGAAATAGCGCTTTCGGAAATTCTTAAAGAGTCCGTTCTCATATATGTTATTAAACCAACTGCGCCGGTACCGGGTATTTCAACACCTTCGTACAATTCCTGAGCCACTTTCATAGTACGTTTTGCGGCAAAATTAAGCTTTCTTGAAGCTTCTTGCTGGAGTGTAGAGGTTATAAAAGGCGGAGCGGAAAATTTTCTTCTTTTACCCTTTTTCAATTTATAAACTTCATATTCTGCATCTTTTGTCTGCACTAAAATTTCATTTGCCCGGTTTTCGTTTTCTATTTCAATTTTACCATCTTTATTTCCGTAAAATGCAGCAGAAAAGCTCTTTTTTAAACCTTTTGGAATAAACTGTGCATCAATGCTCCAGTATTCTTTCGGCTTAAAACTACGTATTTCTTCTTCTCTGTCCACAATCATTCTAAGCGCAACAGACTGCACCCTTCCTGCAGAAAGACCTTTGTGTATTTTTTGCGACAAAAACGGGCTGAGCTTATACCCCACAAGCCTATCTAAAATTCTTCTGGCTTGTTGGGCATCAACCAAGTTAATATCTACAACGCGTGGCTCTTTTATCCCCGACTGTACGCCTGTTTTTGTGATTTCGTTAAACGTTACCCTGTTTTTTTCTTCAAGATTTAGCTTTAAAATATACGCCAAATGCCAAGAAATAGCTTCTCCTTCACGGTCAGGGTCCGTAGCCAAAAGAACATTATCTGCTTTTTTGGCTTTTTCTTTAAGCTCTTTTACAAGTTTATCTTTTCCTTTAATTACCGCATATTTAGGTTCAAAATTATTTTTTACGTCAACACTCAGGCGCTTTTCGGGTAAATCTCTAACGTGACCCATCGAAGCAACAACTTCATAGTTTTTACCCAAATATTTTTTTATTGTTTTAGCTTTTGCCGGTGATTCTACAATTAATAAATTCTTCATAGCCTATCCATCCAAAATAAAAATTTTTTCAAAACACAAAATAATTATATACGCAAGACAAAAACAAATAAATACCTATTTTTTAATTATTTCATACATTTTGCCAGAACACGGCGCCACTAAGCCCAAAAGCTCCATTTCAATTAATTTTAAATTTAAATCTTTTATTGGCAAATTTAGTGCTTCGCTAAGTTCATCTATGTGCATTTTTCCGCCAAGAAGTGCGTTATAAACTGGTTTATATTCCTCGGGAATTTCTTTTTTAGGGGTTTTTTCTTCAATCTTTTTTATTTCTGCGTCTTCCTTTTTTATTTTATGTATTTTAAATTTTTTTATATTACACAAATTTAAGTGCGGCAAACCACTTTGAAAATTATTACCATACTCTTTTAAAATATCTTCTGCGCAGGTAACTACAGCCGCACCATCTTCAATTAAAGCCAAAGAACCTTTAAATTTTTCTTCAAAACCATTTTCAACATGAGTTACAAAAACATCTCTGTTTTGGTCATTTGCTAAATTTGCGGTTATCAGCGAACCACTTTTTTCACCTGCTTCTATGATTAAAGTTCCTTTAGACAATCCCGAAATTATTCGGTTTCTTACAGGAAATGTATACGCAGTCGGTTCAAATCCCGGAGGATATTCGGAAATCAAAGCACCATTTTGTGAAATTTTATCTCTAAGGCTTTTTTGAGCCAAAAGATATGGATAATCAATCCCACAACCCAGCACAGCAACGGTTTTTCCACCAGCGTCCAATGCACCTTTGTGCGCCTCGGAATCCACGCCAAGTGCGCCACCGCTAATTATAACAACACCACTTTTTGCAAGATCGTAAGAAATTCTATATGCAGTTTTAAGTCCGTTTTTCGTGGCTTTTCTTGTGCCAACTATAGAAATTGACAATCTTTCGCTCAAACAAGATATATCTCCAGAGGCGTAAATAACGCACGGAGGGTTGTGAATATTAAGAAGTAATTTCGGATACCTTTCGTCCTCAATCGAAATAACGTCATAGCCTAATTTATAAGATTTTTTCAGAATTATTTCTGCTTCTTCCAAAGTAAAATTGCTCATACTGTATATTTGAGGGTTAGTAAAGCAACCGCAAAGCCGCCAGCCCATCTCTCCAGCACTGTAAAATTCTTTTATATTGCTATATGAATTGCGTATATTTTCAATTCTGTTGTTTCCATGCTTTAAAGCTTGCTGCAACCAAACCCAATAGACTAAATTATTTTCCATTTATTTGTTACCCCTTTTTTATCATTTCCCATATCATAATACCTGCCGCCACAGAAACATTTAAAGACTCAGTTCCTTTGCTCATTGGAATTGTTATATTGCAGTCGCACGAATTTATGGTTTCTTTTTTTAGGCCGTTTCCTTCGTTACCAAAAACAATTCCGCATTTCCCGAAAAATTTGGTTTTACTCAAAGGAATAGCATCATTTCTAGGTACGGTGGCATAAATTTTATACCCTAAATCTTTAAGATCTTTTATGCACTGAGCCGAATTTTCTTTTAAAAACAAATTAAGCCTAAAAATTGAACCCATACTTCCGCGCAAAACTTTTGGATTGTAAATATCGCAGCTATCAGAGAAAACAAAAACATCTTTAACACCCAAAGCGTCGCAAACCCTAAAAATGCTGCCTAAATTTGACGGGTTTTGCACACTTTCCAGCAAAACAATATTTTCCCCTAAATTTTTATTTGATTTTTTCTGCTCTTTTTCCTCGCAAACCAAAACTATCCCCTGCGGGGTTTGCGCATCTGAGATTACTTTAATTAAGCTTTCGGCAATAAAAAAATTTTGAGCCGAACTATTCGTAATTTCATCAACGAGTTTCGGGTATTTTTCAGCGAATTTTTCCGTGTAAAAAGCCTTTAAAATTTTGCTTTTGGCTTTTAAAGCTTCTTCACACATACGAACGCCTTCAATGACAAAAGACTTCGTTTCTGCCCTAAATTTAGCCGACAAAATTAATTTTTTTACATGCTTTATATTAGAGTTATCTTTGCTTGAAATCAAATTATCCATTAAAATTCCTCTTTAAATTCACTTTTTAAAATAGAATAAATAGCCATATCACGGAGTTCCCCTTTATTATTTCTGTAAGCTTCTCGCAAAATTCCTTCACGCTTTAAGCCGTTTTTTATCATAACTTTTCCGGAAGCGGGATTATCTACATCGTGCTTTAGCTGTATGCGATTAACCTTAATTTTAAGAAATAAATATTTTATAACGCCGCCCAATGCCTCTGTCATAATGCCTTTGTTCCAATGCTTTTTGGAAATAACGTATCCGATTTCCGCACATTCGATATCTTCAAAAAGCTTTACAACAGTTATACTGCCGATAACTTCTTTTGTATCTTTAACAGTAATACACCAATTGTACGTTTTGCTGCTTTTGTATTCATCGCTCCATTTTTCAAGTATGCTTTTGGTTTCATAAGCATCTTTATGCGCATTCCACTCCAGAAATATCACGTTTTCCGGGTCTTTTGCCCAGTTTTCAAACATTTCCTCGGCATCTTCTGCTTTAAATCTTCTAAGTAAAAGCCTTTTTGTTTCTATATTTTGTGTTCCAATGTGATTTAACATTTAAAACTTCCCTTTCTTACCGACCATAATAAATTTAATTTAATAAAATAAAATTTACGTCCGGGTGAAATCCGGGCGTAAGTATATGATACTATTTTACTTGGTCTACAAGTTTTTTAAATCCTTCCGGATCAGCAATTGCTATCTCGGAAAGCATTTTTCTATTAAGCGTAATTCCTGCTTTTTTTATTCCACTCATAAATGAAGAATAATTAATACCATTCATACGGCAAGCAGCGGAAATTCTTGTAATCCATAATTTTCTGAAATCGCGCTTTTTCTGGCGTCTGCCAATATATGCGTAATTTCCTGATTTCATTACTGCCTGTTTCGCCATCTTAAAGTGCTTGCTTTTTGCACCCCAATATCCTTTTGCAAGCTTAAGCACTTTTTTTCTTCTATTTCTCGTAACTACTGCACCTTTTATACGTGCCATTTTTATTTACCTCCGGTTTATATATTTTTTGTTTTTTGTTTATTTGTATGGAACCAATGCTTTAACCTGTGCTACGTTTGTTTTATCCGCAACCACTATTTTTCTAAGGTTTCTTTTTCTTTTTCTTGTTTTTTTGTTAAGAATATGACTTTTGTTTGCATGCGCTCTAAGAACTTTACCCGAGCCTGTAATTTTGAAGCGTTTTTTTGCTCCGCTGTGAGTTTTTACTTTATACATACTTTTTGGAATTTTGGCGCATTAACGGCGCGCCATTTCCTGTCACTACCTTTCTTTAAAATTTTTTATTTTTTAGTTTTAAACTTACTTAGAATTTGCTTTTGACTTAAGCTTAGGAACCAAAAACATCAACATAACACGACCTTCTAATTTTGCGGGATTTTCTACATCGGCAAATTCTTCGCAAGACTTAGCAAATCTATTCATAATTTCGTACCCTATTTCGCTATGGCCAAATTCTCTGCCTCTAAATCTAATGGATACTTTTATTTTTGCTCCTTTGTTTGCAAACTTTCTTGCGTGGCCAACTTTGGTTTCAAAATCATGAGTGTCGATATTTACAGAAAGCCTTACTTCCTTAATATCTATCACACGCTGATTTTTGCGGGATTCCTTCTCTTTTTTTGCCATCTCAAATTTGTACTTGCCATAGTTCATAATCTTGCAAACAGGTGGATTTGCTTTATCCGCTATTTTAACCAGATCCATGTCGTTTTCTTTTGCCATAGACACAGCCTTGGCAAGCGGTACAATACCTATTTGAGATCCATCAAAATTAATAAGTCTTACCTCGGGATCTTTTATTTCGCTGTTGATTTGAAGTTCTTTGTTGCTAATATTTAAGCACCTCCTAAAAGTATTAAAAAAATATTGTACGAGCTAAATTTAACTCATACAATAATATAACTAAGACAAACCAAAACGGCTTTACTTATACATTATTGACCAGGGCAATTTCTTGCCTAAGGTGAGAACAAATTTGCTCTACTTTATTTTTACAATTTTTATTTTACAACACTTTACTATTTTTGTCAATCTTAAATTTTAATTTCTTTATTAAAACTTGTAAGTTTCCTTGATTTCTTCATAAAAATCAGTCTTTTCAGCATAATCCCACCATAAATCCGCAAGATAAATATTTCTGTCTTTCCACGGCTTTGTAACACAGTGAAGTACACATATATCATTCAAAGCTTCTTTTAATTCTTCGGCCGTATATTTATCGTCGCCAACCAAAACCCTGGCATATTCCAAAATTTTATCTTTTTGTGCGTACATATTAAATAATCCGAATTTTGGCGGTAAAACTCCTATTTTATCTGCACAAACAACATTTATAACCGTTTGGTCGTGCTGAATAAGTCTGCTGTTATTTTCTTCAATAAATGAATTAAATTTATTAGCCATATCGTCTTTTCTAAGCTCTTTTAGATTAATAAGCATTACACCCGCACAAATATAATGACCGGGCTCAACTCCAAACGAGCTTGCACCATTTACGTTGTCATCAAGATAGCCCCTATAATAAAGCCCTTTCATATCAATATTATACATTTGATTTAAATCTTGCAAAGTAAGCGTATCGCCGTCAAGCCAAATTATTTTATCTAAATTCACAAGAAGGTCGGAAAGCGCCAGCCTATAATAAGTTGGGATTGTAATATGGCCCTTATCGTTTGCGTTTTTAAATTGCTCACCCATGTTTATGAAATGTATATGACATTTATTATATTTTTTTTCTAAAGATTTAATTTTTTCTTTGCTTTCATCTTTAAATTCACTTGGATGCATTACATAAAAAGTGTATTCACTTCTTGGGTTTTTATTTTCCATTGCCGAAGTAATTGCAACCACAGTCGGATATACATAGTTATCGTCCAGTGCCATTGCTATCGGTACACCTTTATTGACTATATTTTGCGGGATAGTATCTTCTTGATTAAAATCTTTATAATTGTCACCATTAAAAACAAATAGCACCGCAGAAATAACAAAAAGTACCAAAACTATAATCATACCAATAAATTTAGAGCTTTTTTTATTCTCCATAAACTGATTTTTCCTTTCAAATAATTATTAGAATATTGGGTATGCCTCCTTTATTTCATAGTAAAAATCTGTTTTACGTGCGTAATACCACCAAAGGTCCACCAAGTTCACATCAGGCTCTTTCCAGGGTTTAGTTACACAGTGCAGTACACAAAGATTATTAAGAGCATTTAGCATGTCTTCATGTGTGTATTTATCTTTGGCAATTAATATATCAGAATATTCAATACAACGTTCTTTTGTTGCGCTGATATTAAACATTCCAAATTTCGGCGGTAAAATTCCTATTTTATCTGCACAAACAACATTTATAACAGTTTGGTCATGCTGAACAAGTTTGCTATTGTTTTGTTTTATAAAGTCATTAAATCTTTTAACCATGTTGTCTTTTCTAAGCTCTTTTAAATTAATAAGCATTACACCGGAACAAATGTAGTGGTCTGTTTCCACTCCGAAAGCCGCTGCTCCATATACATTATCATCTAAATAACCCCTATAGTAAAGGCCTTCCATATCGATATCGTACATTTGGGTCAAATCTTGCAAGATAAGTGTATCGCCATCAAGCCAAATCATTTTATCTAAATTTACAAGAAGATCGGAAAGCGCCAATCTGTAGTATGCAGGTGTTGTAATGTGGCCTTTATCGTTCGCATTTTTAAACTGCTCGCCCATATTTATAAAATGTATATGACATTTGTCATATTTTTTTTCTAAAGATTTCACTTTTTCTTTGTTTTCATCTTTAAATTCGCTTGGGTGCATCAAATAAAAAGTATATTCATTTACTGCATTTTTATTCTCCATTGCAGAAGTAATTGCAACTATTGTTGGATATACGTAATTATCATCAAGCGCCATTGCTATTGGCAAACCTTTATTTACCAAATTTTGAGCTACCGGTTGTTCGTATGAAGCATTTCGTTTATATTTATTATAAAAAAATACACCTGCCCCAAGTAAGATAATTACACTAATAACAATATAAATCACATTAGCTTTTTTTAATTTAGTTTCTTTGAATCTCAAAATTTAATCTCTCCCTTTAAAATGTTAAAAAGTCTACAAAATTATACAATATCCGATAAGTTATACAATACCAGGCAAAAACATTTATGTCAATAGTTAAAAAAGAGCGAAATCTTAATTTTAAAAAACAAAAAATATAAAATGGCCACCTTTTTAACAACTAATGGTTTTTTTCATAGTATATTTTAAAGGAGTGATTTATATTATGAAAAATAACTTTTCTTCTGAATTTTTTCTTGCATCGCACAGCGCAAATGGATTTTATTCTATTTTTAACGAACTTTATTTTCCGGACGAAAATTGGTTTTGCTACGTTTTAAAAGGAGGCCCGGGCACAGGTAAATCCACCCTTATTAAAGAAATTTCAAAATTTGCCCAAAAAGCAAAAATTAAATTTGAGTTAATTCATTGCTCATCTGACCCAAAATCACTTGACGGAATAATTTTTCCTGATTTAAAAAAATGCATTGCAGACGGAACATCGCCACATATAATCGAACCAAAATACCCCGGAATAAGCGACGAAATAATAAACCTTGGTGAATTTTGGGATAAAAAATCACTGCAAAAATCCGCCGAAAAAATGCTAAAGCTTTACAAAGAAAATTCTTTGTACCACAAAAAAACGGCAAGTTATTTGAAAGCTTACGGAGAAATTGAAAGGCAAAACAGCTTTGAAAATTTTATAAACAAAGAAAAACTGGAAAAATATTCACTAAATCTTTCTAAAAAGATATTCGGATTAAAATCCTTCCCGAAAAAAGGAAAAGAAAAATTAAGACTTATCAGCGCTGTAACGCCAGAAGGAGAAATATTCTTTGAAAAAACACTTTACCACTACGCAAACAATATTTATTTGGTGGAAAATAAATTCAGAAAAATCGGCAGCTATATTTTAAATAAAATCAAAAAGAGGGCCACAGAAAAAGGCTTTGACATAATACTTTGCCCGTCTGCAATTTTAGGTGAAGAATACTTAGATTCAGTTATAATTCCAAAGTTAAATTTAGCTTTTGCCACCACAGATAAAATAAACCTTGAAAAAATTCCCAAAAATATAAAAATTAAAAAAATAAACGAAAAAAGGTTTTTGAAAAAAAACGAAATCGCGGAGCACAAAAACATGATTAAATTTAATTTTAAACTGCAAGAAACGTTTCTTAACGAAGCAATAGGCAACCTAAAAAAAGCGCTGGAAATTCACGACAAAATTGAAGAAAAATACATAAAAGCAATGAACTTTAAGAAAATAAAAAAAATAACCGACGAATTAACATCGGCTATTTATTCTAAATTATCTTAAACCTTTAAGTTTGTTAGCATTTGCCAACTTTTCAGTTTTTTCATTTTTAAATCCTATATTACAAACAAATGTATAACTGGCCGCTACAATCCCTAAACATGAAAGTGCAAATTTTGCTACCGCTACAACGTCTTTCCAAATTGCTTTTTCATCTGACATTTAAATCTCTCCTCTTAATTTAATTTATTTAATAAATCTTCTTTTTACAACGTCTATAACACCGTCTAAACTACTTATAAAAGAATCAATAGCAACTATTAAAGCCATTCCGGAAAAGAAAATATTACCCATAATTTAAAACCCCTTTTCAATTTTTTATTTTTAATATTTATAATAGTACCATACTTTTTATAATGTTGCAATACTGAGTTTATATTTTAATTTTTTTTATTAATTCGGCTAATCTTTCTTTTTTTCCGATAAGATACAAATACCCAAACAAAGCTTCTATTCCCGTGGCTCTGTGATATTCCACGCGAGAGGCTTTTTTTGGTGTATTATTAACATGAGCATTTCGGCCGCGCTTATATATTGTCATTTCTTCTTCAGTAAGAATGTCTTTAATATAATCAAAAAAATCAGACTGCGCCTTGCAACACACATTTTTATTTTTAAGTACATTAAGATCCCCTATATGGCCCGATTTTTCAAAAATAATTCTCTTTCTCATCATAAGTTCAAAAACAGCATCGCCAAAAAAAGCAAGTTTTTGCGGGCTCATACTTTTTATTTCTTTTATATCTTCATAATCCATAAAATTTTCACACCTATTCAAAAAAATCAAATTCAATTTCGCCAATTTTTACCGTACTGCCCTCTTTTGCGCCCGCTTGTTTCAAGGCATCGGTTAAGCCGGCTTTTGTAATGGTGTCTTGAAAATAATGCATCGAATCATAATCGTTAAAATTAACCGAATTTATAAGTTTATCAAGCCACATCGCATTTACATGATAAACTCCGTTAATATTTTTTATTTCCAGTTTATCTTCTTTGTAAGAAAGAATTTCAGGGGTTGTATCAGGCTCAAAAAATCTTGCCGGAGGAAGTATGCTCAATTTTTCGGCTATTTTATTAACCATTTCTTTTATGCCTTTATTTTGGCAAGCGGTAATCCCAATAAATTCATAGCCTTTTTTGTTTACATAATTTTTAAAAGCCTCTATTTTTTCTTTTGAAGCAATATCGCATTTGTTTCCAACGACTATCATCGGGCGGTTTGCAAGCTGCTCATTAAATTTTTTAAGCTCGTTGTTAATAATATCAAAATCATCACAAGGATTGCGCCCTTCGCTGCCTGAAACATCTACCACGTGAAGTAAAAGTCTGCATCTTTCCACATGGCGCAAAAATTCATGACCCAAGCCAATACCTTTCCAAGCGCCCTCAATAAGTCCCGGTATATCCGCCATAACAAAAGACTTTTCGTCGCTATATTTAACCACCCCTAAAATAGGCGAAAGTGTGGTAAAATGATAATTTGCCACTTGCGGTTTGGCTTCACTGACAATTGAAATTATAGTCGATTTACCAACATTTGGATAACCTACAAGGCCTACATCTGCAAGGAGTTTCAACTCCAGCTTAACTTCCAACTCTATACCTTTTTCTCCGGGTTTAGAAAACCTTGGGCTTTGCTTAACAGGGCCTGCAAAATTCATGTTTCCTGCTCCGCCTCTGCCGCCTTTTATCACAACAACGGGTTCATCGGAAGAAATATCCGCAATAATTTTGCCACTGTTAATATCTTTTACAAGCGTACCGTACGGAACTTTTATAATCAAATTTTCGCCACTTTTACCGGTTTTTTTGCCGGACGAACCATTTTGCCCGTTTGGAGCAAAAAATTTCTTTTTATATCTAAAATTAGAAAGCGTAGATAGATTGCTATCCGCTTTAAAAATTATAGACCCACCTTTGCCGCCGTTTCCGCCGTCAGGACCGCCTGTTGCGGTAAAAATATCCCTATGAAATGAAACCGCACCGTCCCCTCCGTTGCCGGCTTTTATTTTTATATTAGCTACATCAACAAACATTTTTTCACCTTCTTTAACTTTACAAATAAAAAAGCGGATCAACCACTCGATCCGCTCAATCTTACCGCAGATTAATTTGCGGCATAAATGCTAACTTGTTTACGATCGCGTCCAACACGTTCAAACTTTACTTTGCCGTCAATTAACGCAAATAAAGTATCATCTTTACCTTTACCAACATTATTTCCGGGATGAATTTTCGTCCCGCGTTGTTTTACAATAATATTTCCTGCCAAAACGCTCTGCCCGTCACCACGTTTAACGCCCAAACGTTTTGATTCGGAATCACGTCCATTACTACTTGAACCTTGACCTTTTTTATGTGCAAAAAGTTGGATATTAATTCTTAACATTTAAAACTACACCTCCGTATAACTTACATTTATGTTTTTTGAATAAATTTCTTCTAAAAGCAATAAGTGATTTTTAAATCCGTTCAAAATATCTTTGCAAAGTGCGGCATCTTTTGATTTGACAATCATTTTCATGTAACCAATATCTTCCACTACATTTACATCTGCCGAGATTCCCATAACATCTGTAATGGTATTAGCGGTCATATATGCTGCGGAAGACACCGCTGCACAAACAATATCTTTACCTGACTTGGCATATCCGGAATGCCCGAGTATTTCAAAACCTACAATCGTTCCCGATTCCAACACGAAAAACTTAGCACTTAGCATAACACTTATCCATCACTTAAAATTTAATAGATTCTATTTCGACTTTTGTGTAAAACTGTCTGTGACCCATTTTACGTTTACAACTTTTCTTCGGTTTATAAGTAAACACAGTAATCTTCTTGGCTTTACCAATTTTAAGAACTTTTCCGGTAACTTTTGCAGAAGCTACTTCTGAGCCAACATGGAAACCTTTTTTATCTTGACCTGCAATAACTTTGAAGTCAACTGCATCGCCTTCCATTTTGTCAAGTTTTTCAACGTAAATAACGTCGCCTTGACTTACTTTGTATTGTTTACCACCGGTTTCAATAATTGCGTACATCTTTTTACGCACCTACCTTTTTATCATCTCGCTATTGTTTCAGGCGGTTCCAAAGAACTCTTTAACGCCTGCAATATGCGGCTTTATTATTTTACCATAATAAAACATCTGTGTCAAATAAAATTTATTTTTTCATAAAAAAACCGCACCTAAATCAGTGCGGCTTTTAAACTAAGAAAGTTTAGTTACTTCACAAATATAATTTACCACGTCGCCAACTGTGCTAACCGAACTTATTACATCGTCTGTGGCTTCTATGTCGAATTCATCTTCGAGTGACGAGAGCAAATCCGCTAAATCTAAAGAATCTGCTTCTAAATCGTCAAATAAATTTGTGTCAAGCGTTATTTCTTCTTCGCTTTTATCAAATTGCTCGCTTAAAATCGCTCTTACTTTTTCAAATACCATTTAAACAAATCTCCCATCAACAATTTTAAAAAATTTTATTTTTTAGAGGTGGTTTCTTGCTGAGTTTCCCCTTTATCTTCCAAAAGTACAACGTTTACTTCAAATGTTTCCGAACTCATGCGTGTTCTGGACGGTCTAAATATCGAAAGCGTTATACTTTCGCCCGCTTTATGATTATAAAGCTCGCCGTAAAAAGCATCAAGACTCGTTACACTTACACCGTTAATTTTTGTAACTATATCCCCAACTTGAACACCACTTGAACCAAGGTTACTTTCTGAACTTATTTCTGAAACAATAAATCCTACCGGGACATTATATATTTGCGCTTGATAATTGCTTACCATTTTTCCGGACATACCAAGCCTTACTCTGCCGGAAACGTAGCCTTTATCGATTATATCGTCAACTATAGTTTTAACTGTATTACTTGGAATTGCAAATCCCATGCCCTCGCAATGTGCCACCGCGATTTTAGTGGAATTTATTCCGATTATTTGTCCTCTCATGTTTATAAGCGGGCCACCTGAATTTCCGGGGTTGATTGCCGCATCGGTTTGTATGTATTTCACCAAACTTTTTGGACCGCCGCTTGCAGGACGGTTTATTGCGGAAACTATACCGCGGGTAAGTGAACTTGCAAAGTCAAGCCCCAAAGGATTACCGAGTGCAAGTGCAGAAGCACCCACTTTAACTTCGTCTGAATTTCCAAAAGTTGCAGCTTTCAGGCCTGTTTTATCTGTTTTTATAACGGCCAAATCAGTTTTGCTGTCGTATCCCAAAACTTTACCAGAAAATTCTTCACCGGTATTAAGAACAATTTTAATGTTATTTTGCTTAGAATTGCCCACAACGTGCGAATTAGTCACTATATATCCTTTTTCGCTAATAACTATTCCCGAGCCTTCGCTTGTTGGGTCAGAAATAATATCTGCATGAGAATCATACACCACAACGCCTACAACGGAAGGCGAAACCATTTCATAAATAGACTCTGCAGACAATTCCCCCTCTGGAGTAGAACTTTCAAATTTTATTTCTGATTCTCCGGAAGTATGAGAGCTTTCTTCGGAATTATTTGTGAGCAAAGAAGGGCTTTGTAAGCCTTTAAAATTACCAAAACTGTAAATAATATAAGAAATCAAAAAAACAACCAAAACAGTCAAAATTGCAAGCGACGTAATAAGAAATGTACGTGTTTTTTTGCCCATTATCACAGAAAAGTCTTCGTTTTTTTCATTGAAATCATCATCTTTGATTTCTACTTTGTTTTCTAAAGTTTCAGAGGGGTATTCATATTTTTGCTCCTCTTTTGTGCTGTTTTCTTCGTTAAAATTTTCTTCCATTTTAATTCACTCCTCATTTATCCGCTTCTGAACTTAAATCTTCAGAATTATTATCTTCTTTACATTTACCGCTCATAATTTCTTCAAATTTTTCCCCGCTCATTTTTTCATTTTCTATTAAATAATTAGCTATTTCATGGAGTTTATCAATATTTTGGGTAAGAACTGTTTTTGCCGCCAAGCATGCACCGGAAATTATATTTTTCACTTGCTCGTCTATTTTTGACGCCGTGGCTGTGGAGCAATTTTGGAATATTCCTTTTCCGATATCTTCATTCAAATAATCATAATTCGCAAAATATACAACTGGGCCTACTTCATCGTCCATACCATATTTTGCAACCATATCACGGGCGATTTTTGTGGCACGTTTTAAATCGCTTGCCACACCTGTGGTAGTATCATTACAAATTAATTTTTCGGAAACCATTCCGCCAACAAGAGTTTTAATTTCTTCTGTTAATTTCGTTTTAGATGCAAAAATGTCGTCTTTTTCGGGCAAATACCTGGTATATCCGCCGGCATTTCCGCGCGGAATAATTGAAATTTCATGAACTTTATCGTGATTTTTACAAAAATAAGAAACTATCGCATGACCGCCCTCGTGATAAGCTGTTAGTTTTTTGTCTTCCGGTGTAACAACATGTTTTTTCTTTTCAAGGCCTATTGTTACTTTAAGGGTTGCTTCTTCAATTTCTTTCATTGTTATCGCTTTAATGTTGTTTCTTACGGTTAAAATTGCAGCTTCGTTAATTAAATTCGCAAGATCAGCTCCCGTAAATCCCGCAGTGGATTTTGCTATTGTTTTAAGTTTTACATCCGGACCAAACGGCTTACCTTTGGTGTGAACCATAAGTATTTCTTCCCTTTCTTTTATATCGGGATAGTTTACGTAGATTTGCCTGTCGAACCTACCAGGGCGCATTAAAGCAGAATCTAAAACATCTGGTCTATTCGTTGCGGCCATTATTATAATGTCGTCCCTTTCGTTAAAGCCGTCCATTTCAACCAAAAGCTGGTTAAGAGTATTATCTTTTTCTGCGCCGTTAATTCCGGAATCTCTCCTTCTACCCACAGCGTCTATTTCGTCAATAAAAATTATACACGGAACTTGCTTTTTTGCCTGCTCAAAAAGATCTCTGACACGCGCCGCACCAAGTCCGACGTACATTTCAATAAAATCCGAACCGGAAGTTGAAAAAAACGGCACCCCGGCTTCCCCCGCTACAGCTTTTGCTAAAAGAGTTTTACCTGTTCCGGGGGGCCCCATAAGTATAACTCCGCGAGGAATTTTTGCACCAACCGCACGGTATTTTTCGGGATTTCTTAAAAAATCCACGATTTCATAAAGTTCTTCTTTTTCGCTTCTTGCCCCGGCAACATCTTCAAAGGTCACTTTTTTCTCCGTAGTAACCACAGCTTTGGATTTGCCCATAGACATTGCTCCACCAGGACCCATCCCCAAGGAAGTCATTCGTCTGGTAAAAAGCCAGCCCAAAAACAGCATCGTAAGAATTGGCAAAACTATAAAAGATACAATGCTTATAATACCCGAGGTATCTTTTGCTTTAATAAGGTTATATTCCATTGGAGCATCAGGATTATTTTCGTTGTATTTTTCAATATAGTCTTTAATATCCGCATACATAAGGTTGGTACTAGGCGCAGTATAATAAAGAACATTACCATCTTTTAAGGTTATTTCCATTTCGCCCGAACCTAAATTCATGCTATATTTAGTTACTTGCTCATTTTTAAAGCTATCTACAATTTCAGAATAATTATAAGTTTTTTCTGGCGCAAAACCCCGTGTGAATATATAAAAAAGAACTATAATCACGGGAAGCGCAAGAAACATGACGACCCCTAAGGGCATTTTTAATTTATCGTTTTTATTCAATTAATTCACTCCAACTTCTAAATAATTAATTTTCACTTTTATTTTATAGATACTTAGGGTTAATTATACCTACAAAAGGCAAATTTCTGTAGTATTCATCATAATCCAAACCATAACCCAGCACAAAATCATTTGGAATAACTTTTCCAACATAATCTGCCTGAATATCTGCGACTCTTAACTTTGGTTTATCAAGAAGTGTGCATATTTTAAGACTTTTTGGCTTGCGCTTATTTAGTATGTTCACAATATATTCCAAAGTATGCCCACTTTCGAGTATATCTTCAACTATAAGCACATCTTGATCTTTTATATCGATACTTAAACCATCTTTTATTTCAACTTTTCCGGTATTTTTAGTCCCGCCTTTATAACTGGAGGCAAGCATAAAATCCACCTTGCACGGCACGGTTAACTTACGCATTAAATCGGTTAAAAATAAAATTGACCCTTTAAGCAAACAAATAAGCACAATTTTTTTGCCTTCGTAGTCTTTGTTAATTTCACTTGCCAACCTTTCTACAATCCCTGCTATTTCTTCTTCGCTAACTATTACTTTTTTAATAATGTCCATGGCTTAACTCCTTGCTATTACTGCTATTTTATTTGTATTTTCATCGGGGATATAATCCTCGGATGTCCCTATTTTGTCAATCCATATAACTTCGTTTTTATATGCTATAACAGGAATTTCGTCCCTTATATCTTCCGGAACTTTAAATTCATTAAAAAGTTTTTTTAAACTTTTTGTCACTTTTCTTACCGGAAGTCTAAACTTATCTCCCGGCCTGCGATTTCTCAAAACGCTTCCTTTGGGGAGTTTATCATAATCAAGTGCATCTAATTTTTTGCTTTTTATTTTATCATAATCACATTTGCTTAATATATTAATTATGATATCAGTTTTAATCTCTGTCAAGCTATTTATATTTTTAACCCGGTATTCCCAGTTTATTTTTTTCTCTAATTTTTTATTTTTTATCCGTAAAATTCCATTTTCACAAACAAGTTTGGTATTGTTTGGCAAATCTGCTTCTTTTTTTTCTTTTTTAATTATATCCAAAACACTTTCGATGTGTTTGTTTTCCGGATTTTTACCCGTAAAATTATTAATTATTTTAAAAACTACTCGGTTTTTTATTGCTGTATCCAGACTGTTTATTTTTTTAGCGTCGTATCCATCCGACAATTTCACTGCTTTCAGACTCTCATTTGCAATTTTCCCCAAGTAATTTTCTTCATTTCTAAGGATTTCAATTGTTCTGCCTACCGAAAACTCAAATGCGGGATTTATTTTTTTTAGATATTCAATAATATCAAGCCGAATTTTATTTCGTGTGTAGTCTTTTTCAAAATTTGTGCTGTCGTGAATGTAACTAAGATTATTTTCTTTGCAGTATTTTTCGATTTCCTTACGGCTAACGTCCAAAAGCGGCCTTATTATTTTCCCTCGCACAGGAGGGATACCGCAAATCCCCTTAAGTCCGCTGCCTCTTACTAAATTTAAAATCATTGTTTCCACAGAATCAGAAAGTGTATGCGCTGTTGCAATTTTAACTTTTTCATCTTTTGCATACTCGTTAAAAATTTGGTACCTAGCCTTTCTGCCCGCTTCTTCCAAACCGATTTTGCTTTCTTTGGAATTTTTTTTAATGTCCGCTTGTTTTACCACCAAATTTATTCCATGTTTTTCGCAAAAGCCACGGGCAAAAATCTCATCTCTTTTAGACTCTTCGCCGCGCAAATTATGATTAACATGCACAGCCAAAATTTCAAAATTTTTGCCTTTTTCGCTTACAAAATAATGCAAAAAATGCAAAAGCGCCGTGGAATCCGCACCTCCGGAAAATCCCACAACCACTTTCTTTGCATCAAAAAGCATTTGATGTTTTTTTATGGTGTTTAATGCTTTAAAAATCACTTCTGTAAGCCTCCTGAGCTGTAAAACGCATGTATTCTCCCTGCCAATGAAGGTCAACTGTTCGGGTTTCGCCGTGCCTGTTCTTGGCAACTATGCATTCGCCATGATTTTTGTCGCCTTCTTCTGAAACTTCATTTGAACCATAGTAACCCTCTCTATATAAAAACATTACAATGTCCGCATCTTGCTCGATTGAACCCGAATCCCTAAGATCAGAAAGCATCGGCTTGTGGTCTGCCCTTTGTTCGCTGGCCCTGGAAAGCTGCGAAAGCGTTAAAACCGGAACGTCGAGTTCTTTTGCCATTATTTTAAGATTCCTTGTTATTTCGGAAATTTCCTGCACTCTATTGTCTATTCTTTTTGGGCTTGACATAAGCTGCAAATAATCGATTATAACAAGATCTACATCGCCAAGACGCCTTAATTTTGCTTTCATTTCGGGTATTGTTATTCCGGGAGTGTCGTCGATATAAATGGGCGCTTTAGAAAGAACATCTCCGGCTTCAATTAAACTCATCCATTCTTTTTCGCTGAGTTTCCCGAGCCTTAAATTCTGGCCTGATATTTTTGCCTGAGTGGAAAGCATACGAGAAACAAGCTGCTCTTTAGACATTTCAAGTGAAAAAATAGCAACTTTTTTATTCTTTACAATTCCCACATGCTCAGCAATATTAAGGGAAAAACTCGTTTTCCCCATACCCGGCCTAGACGCAAGGAGTATAAGGTCGGTTTTATTAAGACCCATAATAACCCTATCCAGTTCTCTTATTCCCGTCGGGAGACCGCTGTATTCTTGGTCAGTTCTTGAATTAAGTTCATCAAGTCTGTCAAACGTTTGAATTACAATTTCGTTAATTCTTTGAAGTCCGTGAGTTTCTTTTCCGCGCCTTATATCAAAAATTTTCTGCTCGGCAGAGTTTAATAAATCCGCCGAATCCACATCACCCGAAGACGCATCGCTTATAATCTCTTTTGCCGTACCCACAAGTTTTCTTAAATTATATTTGTCTTTTACAATATCCGCATAAAACGAAACATTTGAAACAGACGGCACTATCTGCGCAAGTTGCAAAAGGTAAGACTTAAAATGATTATAATCAATATTTTCCATACCTTTTAGCTTGTCAAGTACTGTTACATAGTCCACCGGCTGCCCCATTGTGAACATTTCCAGCATAACCGAGTATATTGCCTTATGATTGGCAGAGTAAAAATAGTCTGCGTGGTTAAGAATCTGAATAACTTTATTCAGGCAAGACGAATCTATTAAAATAGAACCCAAAACAGATTGCTCGGCTTCTAAATTATACTGAAGTTTCACGCCGTCAAAATCAATTTTATCGTTGCCCAAATCCATTTACTCTCACCCCGATTTACTAAACCTATTAAAAAACAATTTATGAGATTACTAATCTTTATTTATTTGCCATGTGCGATTTATGTTTATTCTTTCTTTTTCTTTTAAGCATTTAAAAATGTCAACATCTAAAATATTCGCCACAGAAATCAAAACAATCAGTACATCTGCGATTTCACTTTCAACGCCATCGTAATTGTCTAGCCTACTAAAATCAACAGAAGCACCCAACAAATTTTTTCTCACAGCTTTTGTAAGTTCTCCTATTTCTTCTGTAAGTAACAAAAGCTTATCTTTAACCGTCTGATTTGAAAGCCCACGCAATTCCAAAACCTTTTTTATATAGCTTTGTACTTCTTGCAGTGTACAGTTTTGTTTTAAATTTTCAAATAATTCTTTCTGACTTTCCATACCAGCTACAAAAACTCCTATTTTTATTACAATAAATTATATTATTCCCTTAGTCCAGCATTTATGGCAAAGAGTTATGTACTTTTCTTCCCCGCCGATATCGATTATATTACCCACGTAAACAACTTTGTCGCCGCAATAACGTGCATTAACAATCGCCTTTGTACCACATTTGCTGCACATAGACTGTATTTCTCTTATTGTGTCGCTAACTTCCACAAGCCTTTTGCTTCCTTCAAAAAGGTGACCCGTATAGTCTGTTTTTAAACCATAGCACATAACCATTATGCCGTTATCTGCCATTTCACGAAGCTCGTCCACTTGATCCACGGTTAAAAACTGCGCTTCGTCTATCATTATAGTGTCATACTTTGAATCGTCGCCTATTGTTTCTTTGATTGTTTTATCTCTATCAAGGAAAAAAGCTTCGCTGGAAAGCCCTATTCTAGATTTTATAAGTGTTTTTCCGTTTCTTGTGTCTAAACTTGGTTTTAAAAGCGCAACGGTTCTTCCTCTTTCCTCAAAATTGAATTTTTTCATAAGAGCATTCGCCGTTTTGCTAGAGCCCATAACTCCGTAATAAAAGTACATTTTCACTTTATATCGCCCCTAAAATAAATTTTGGCGGAGCGGGTGGGATTCGAACCCACGTGCGGTTGCCCGCAAACTGATTTCGAGTCAGCCCCGTTATGACCACTTCGATACCGCTCCACGCATAAAAAACGTTAACATATTTATTTTATTGTTATTCAAAAATTATGTCAAGCTACGAAAAAAATTTAAAAACTCAAAATTTTAACATTTTCATTCCCCTATTTTTGACATAATATACGCTTACGCTCATTCATAATTATATATGTAAATCCAAAAAACAAAGGGGTGATTGATAACGCAGATAATATATATAGACGTTTTAATAACCGTAAATCTTTTTATAAATTATTTATTGCTTCTGACCACAAAAAAATTTTTATCGCTATGCTGGAAAACACCAAGGGTTATTATTGCGGAGATTTTAAGCGGAATTTTTTCTCTTTACATACTTTTGCCGGAAGTTAATTTTTTTATTTCCTTAATAATCAAACTATTTATGGCGGCGACCATCATATTTAGCGTTTTTGGATTTAAAAATATCAAATTTTTCTTAAAAACATCGCTTTGTTTTTTCTTTGTAAATTTTATATTTTCCGGAATTATGCTGGCGATGTGGTTTACTTTTAAACCACCGGGCATGGAGATGAGCAACGGAATTGTTTATTTTAATATTTCGCCGCTAATTCTGGTTTTTTCCACTCTGATTTCTTATTTCGTAATCGAAATTATAAACAGAACGCTTGATACAAAAAGCATCAAAAACTCATTTTGCACCATAAAAATAGACTTTGGAAACAAAACCGAGGAGTTAAAAGCCAAAATAGACACGGGAAATCTGCTAAAAGAGCCTTTTTCCAATTTACCCGTAATAATAATAAGAAAAAGCAACGCTTTAAAGATAGTTCCAAAAAATATTCTTGAATTAACAGACAACTACTTAAACCCAAAAAGTAATACATACTCTTTAACCGGCACGTTTTATTCCATAAGGATGGTTCCTTTTGGAACTGTTCTGGGCGAAGGCGTTCTTCCTGCATTTAAACCCCAAAAAATAATAACACCCACAGGAATTTTTAAAGAAGCCTATGTAGCCATTTGCCCAGACAACACTCTGTCAGAAGAAATTGGTGCACTTATAAACCCTGAATTAATAAATTAAAAACGGAGAAAAAACTATGAAAAAAATAATCATCTATTTAAAAAAATTAATAAGATCCTTAATTTTAAAAATCCCATTTTTGCAAAAAGATATACACTACATAAATGGCCCGGAAGTTTTACCCCCGCCGCTTACAAAAAAAGAAGAAAATCAAATAATGGAAAGAATCCTTTCGGGAGAGCCAAACAGCGCCCGAGAGCCGTTAATTACCCACAATTTAAGGCTTGTGGTATATATTGCAAAAAAATTTGACTCGTCGGGAATATGCATGGAAGATTTAATTTCAATCGGCACAATCGGATTAATAAAAGCCGTGAATACATTCTCCCCTACAAGAAATATAAAGCTTGCAACTTACGCTTCCAGATGCATTGAAAACGAAATTTTAATGTACCTTAGAAAAACGTCTCAATTAAAAAACGAAACTTCCATAGACGAGCCTTTAAACGTTGACTGGGACGGAAACGAGCTGCTACTTTCGGACGTACTTGGAAGCGAATCGGACGCCATTATGTGCAAATTGGAGCAAGAAGCCGAATGCGACATGGTGAAAAATGCCGTCAACCACTTAAACAGCAGGGATAAACTTATAATGAAGCTGCGCTTTGGTCTTGATGAAAAAAAAGAACATACTCAAAAGGAAGTGGCGGATTTACTTGGGATTTCCCAGTCTTATATTTCGCGCCTTGAAAAAAGAATAATTGAAAAGTTAAAAAAAGACATAGAAAAAGTTTCGTAAATAAAAAAATTTTAACAATTTTATAAAACAAATAAATATTTTTAAAATTTAAAAAAAATAGTGTTGACAGAAATTATTAATTATGATAAAATAATTTTTGTCGATAAACGGTGCGGGTGTAGTTCAATGGTAGAACTTCAGCCTTCCAAGCTGATAGCGTGGGTTCGATTCCCATCACCCGCTCCAGTGTTTAGTCAAAAGCAACCATGTGGTGTTGGCATCTGCGCTAGTAGCTCAGCAGGATAGAGCAACTGCCTTCTAAGCAGTAGGTCAGGGGTTCGAATCCCTTCTGGCGCACCATTTATTTTTATGGTGGATATAGCTCAGTTGGCTAGAGCGCCAGATTGTGGCTCTGGAGGCCATCGGTTCAACTCCGATTATCCACCCCACTCTAATTTACCGTTGGGGTGTCGCCAAGCGGTAAGGCAATGGACTTTGACTCCATCATTCGCTGGTTCGAATCCAGCCATCCCAGCCATTTTTCATTAATTTAATTAATGAGCCATTAGCTCAGTTGGTAGAGCACCTGACTTTTAATCCGGTTGTCCGGGGTTCGAGTCCCCGATGGCTCACCATAATATGTCTATTGATGCAATAAGCAAGCCTGGTTTTACCGGGCTTGCTTGTATTATAATTGAAAAATTTATATTTTCTAAAGTTACCACAAAAATACTTTAGAATTTTTTATTTATTAATCATTTTGAAATTTATTTTTATCGAAAAATTCTATAGTGCCCTCCAAAATTTTTTGAATTGATATTGAATTTTCTTCAAATTTACAATCTTTTGATACAACTAATTTACGTAGAGAGTCACAACCATTGAAAGCATTAGCTTCTACTTTTTTACAATTCGGGAAATATACAGTCTCCAAGTTGCTGCAATTTTTAAATGCTTCTGAAGATATATTTTCACATTTATCCGAAGCTACATCTGTTAAATTTTTGCAACCTTCAAATACATTTTTCCCTATTGATTTACAATTAAGAAAACTTAAAGATTTTAACTTACCGCAATTTTTAAATGCACCCTCATCTATTGTTTCACATTTATCTAAAGACATTTTTTCTAAATTTAAGCAATTTTCAAAAGCATAACAACCTATTTTTTGCACATTATTAGAAATTTTAAGTCCGTTATTTATACTATGACAATTTTTAAAAACAAATGGGCGTATTTCTTCGCATGATGATATATCTACATCTTCTAATGATGTGCATCCTTCAAAAGCACATTCTCCTATACTTTTACAAAGAGATAATTTTACATTTTTTAAATTTTTGCAACCTTCAAATACATTTTTTCCTATTGATTTACAATTAAGAAAACTTAAAGATTTTAACTTACCGCAACTTTTAAATGCACCCTCATCTATTGTTTCACATTTATCTAAAGACATTTTTTCTAAATTTAAGCAATTTTCAAAAGCATAACAACCTATTTTTTTCACATTATTAGAAATTTTAAGTCCGTTATTTATACTATGACAATTTTTAAAAACAAATGGGCGTATTTCTTCGCATGATGGTATATCTATATCTTCTAATGATGTGCATCCTTCAAAAGCACATTCTCCTATACTTTTACAAAGAGATAATTTTACATTTTTTAAATTTTTGCAATCCGCAAAACATCTATCGCCAATGGATTCACAAGATTTTAAATTTAATTTTTCAAGACCTGTGCGGGAAAAAGATCTGTTCCCCAGTTTTTTTATAACATCTGAATTTTTAAAATCTTTAAGTGAAAAACAGCCTTCAAAAGTTCCATTTTCGACGGTGTCATAATTTTTCGACAAATTAATATTCTCCAGTTTAAAGTTATCTAAAAAAGCATTAGGTCCAATTTTTTCACAGCTTGGCAAATTTACTGCTTTTAAATTATAATTATTTTTAAATCCACCTTCTTCAACTGCAATACATTTTGGCAAATCCACACTAATTATGTTAGAATATATATCATAATGCTTTGCATAGCATTCCCAAATACTGTGGCAATTCTTATTAGCTAGGGTAATGCCTTCCATAAACCAGACCAAAGGAGCAGGAATAATGAGTATAGTACCAAGTACTAATAGTACATAGTGTCCTATAGATTCCGTATGATCTACTACATGTTTCACAAAAGAAAAATTTTTCCCTATTCTTGTAATGTCATGGTTATCAATGGGAGATGTTAAATTCACTTCTTTGTCATAATCACATTTTACAAGCGTAATGGTATTTTTTCCGTCATCATTTTTTTGATACTCCCATTTTCCACCAAAACCAAATATTCCAGAATTATGTACTTTATAATCGTTAAGTTCTCCAGCGTAAGCTGTTAGCAAAAAACTTGAAATTATAAAAACAAATGATAGTAAAAATGTTAGAATGCGTAATGTGTTTTTATTTTTCATACTTGACAGTTCTCCTTTTATTTTTAAGCAAACGCAAAATTGTCTATTTATATTATATAACAATATTGTTAAAATTATCAAGCAATTTAATTAAATCAAAAACATCTAAAATACTAAACATTTGGAGGTAAAAATTATGATTTATATTTTTTTAGCAGATGGTTTTGAAGAAGTAGAAGCAACCACACCCAGGGATATTCTAAAAAGAGCAGGAATTTCAATTCAAACAGTGGGATTAAACCAAAGCGACACAGTATCCAGCGCAAGTGGACTAAAAATTATCCCGGACGTGCAAATAGAACATATTAATTTTAACGATATTGAAGGCATAATCTTGCCAGGAGGAATGCCCGGAACGAAAAACTTGGAACAAAACAAAAAAGTTTTAGAAATTATAAAATATTGCATCGAAAACAAATTACTCATAGGGGCAATATGTGCGGCACCGAGCATACTTGGAAAAATGGGCGTATTAAAAAACAAAGCGGCATGCTGCTACCCGGGGTTTGAAAAATATTTAATCGGTGCTAAAATTTCGGAAAATAGCGTTAGCACAGACAAAAACATAATAACTTCCAAAGGTCCGGGAACAGCTTTTGAATTTGGATTTGCTGTGCTGAAATACTTAAAAGGAAGAGAAAATGCCGAAAGTATAAAAAGCAGCATGATTTACCGCTAAAAAACAAAAATTCTTGCCAAAACTTTAATCTCGGCAAGAATTTTTTATTTTATCCAACGACCTGTCTGATAGCCAAATCATAAAAAAGACCTTTTTTCTTCATAAGCTCATCGTAATTACCCTCTTCGACTATTTTGCCTTTGTCCATAACAAGTATTCTGTCGCAATTTTTTATTGTGGAAAGCCTATGAGCTATTACCAATCTTGTGCTTTTTAAACCAGATATACTGTTTGCTACGTGGCTTTGAGTTATATTATCAAGCGCAGACGTTGCTTCGTCGAAAAATAAAATCGAGGGCTTGGATATAATAGCACGTGCAATCATAAGCCTTTGCCTTTGACCTCCGGAAAGTCCTCCCGCACCCTCTGAAATAAGAGTATGCATACCCATCGGCATTGCCCGTATATCTTCGGCTATACCTGCCATTTCGGCGGCTTCCCACGCATCTTCCAGAGTTTTCCACGGCGATGTAACGATTATGTTGGAAAATATATCACCGGGGAAAAGCGAACCGTTCTGTAAAACAACACCTATTTTTTGTCTTACGCTCCTTAAATCCAAAGTTTTTAAATCCCTTCCGCCGTAATATACGGCCCCTTCTTCAGGATCTTCAAATCCTAAAAGAACCCTCATGAGAGTTGATTTACCGCAGCCCGTTGTACCTACTACCGCCACGTATTCGCCTCTTTTTATTTTTATATTAATGTCGTCAAGAATTTTTGGCCCATCTTTTGTATATCTAAATGTTACATGGTTTACATCTATTCTTCCGGAAAGAGAAGTGGGAATTTTTCTACCCAAACTTGATTCGGGTTCTTGGTTTAAAATAGGTTTTACCATATCTAAAATAGGCCCCAAAGTCGCAAATTGAAGAAGAACGCCACTTAAAGACTGTATTGCGGAACTAACGGAGCCATAAGCAGCATTAAATGAAAAATAATCGGCTGAATTCACGCCACTTTTTACCGCAAAATAGTAAAGCGCAATTGTTCCCAGCGAAGAAATCACAAGACCGACAATAGAGTCTATTCTTAGCAGCATTGGCGGAGAATAAGTAAGTTTTGAAACATCGGCATACGACTGCGCCCACTTTGCAAACGCTCTTTTTTCTGCACCGGCAACTTTTATCTTTTGCATTCCCCCAAAAAGCGCATAAGTAAGCGACTGAAGTTTTGGAGAAAACTTTAATTTTTTTCTGTTTATATGCTGGCGATAAAAAGTAATTAAAATATAATATCCAATCATCGCAAAAATCGATATCATTCCCGGCAAAACCAAGCCCGGGGCAAAACGATACATTTGAAAAATAAATCCCATTGACAAAATTGCGGGAATACTCGTGGTGAGCACCGCATCAACAAGCATATTACACAGCGACACTATATATCCCATACGGCTGGCAAGTTCACCGGAAGTGTACTCTTTAAAAAATCTGGTTGGCAAACTGAAAAGCCTCATCATAATGGCACTGTCCACGGCCAAACCAAGTCTGCTGCGGAAACGATTTGTTATTATCATTCTGGTTATGTCGATTAAAATCTGGCCAAAAGTTAAACCTGTATAAAATGAAATTATCGGAAATATAAAAGACATCGAACCGGAAGGAATCAAAACATTATATATTATATTTGTAATTTCAGGAATTAAAAAGGAAAGCGCCTGCGCTATTACCATTATTCCAAAAATAAAAACCAGGTCCGACTTAGAAACATTTTTTGCCACAAACTTAGCTAAATCCCATATTTTAAGGGATTTAAGCGGAAAAGGATTATAAAAACAAAACGCATCAATATTTAAATTTTGGGCTGTTTTTTTATTAATTTTTATAACTTTTCCGTCTTCGTCTTTGTAGTAATACCCTGACCATTTTTGCGGCATTATTGCAATAACGTCACCATTTTTTGTGCTTCCCAAAAAGCACCCCGTGGAGTCTTTCCACCAGCTGCCCCTTAGTTCCACACGTCTGCGCATCACTCCCGACGGCCTTAGCATATACTCAAGCTGCGAATCTAAATTTGTAATGTTATCCGGAACTTCCGGAACTTCTTTGCCAAAATGCCTTAAAATATCACTCACCGCACCGCGAGTTTGCTGTCCGGACCGGGGAGTTTCTATTCCAATTATTGAAAGAAGGTCAGAAAAAGCATCTTCAAACATTTCTTTGTCGCTCAAACGACGTTTATTGATTTGATTTTCAAAAAAATCCACTTTAACCCTACCTCCTTTTTCTATTCCGTAATAACAAGTTCTTTATATTTTCCGTCAAGTTCCATTAATTCTTTATGGGTGCCTCTTTCTATAACGTCTCCTTTTTCAAGGACTATTATTTCATCGCAATCTCTTATGGTGGAAAGCCTGTGAGCTATAACTATGCACGTGCAGCCTATTTTGCGTATGTTTTCCATAACTTTTTTTTCTGTTTTTGCATCAAGAGCAGAAGTTGCTTCATCTAAAACTATAATCGTTGGCTCCTGAGCAAGGGCTCTGGCTATTTCTATCCTCTGGCATTGGCCTCCGGAAAAATCTTTTCCGCCTTCGCTCAAAATATGGTTGTAGCCTTCCGGCCTTTTAATTATTGCATCATGAATATCGGAGTCTTTTGCCGCAAGCATAACCGCAAAATCTTCTATTGATTCGTCCCACATGCGTATATTATTTTTTATTGTGTCATGAAACATAACTTTATCTTGGTCTACCATCGCAATAGAGCTATGAAATTTATATTCGTCAATTTTACTTTTTGGAATTCCATCAAATTTTATCTCACCGCTCCAAGGTTTATAAAGACCGGTAATAAGCTTTGCAACAGTGGATTTTCCGCTTCCGCTTCCTCCTACTATTGCCACCCATTTTCCGGGTTCCACAGTCATATCAAAATCATTTAAAAGCGGTTTTGTAAGTTTGCCGTATCCAAAAGTAATATTGCTCAGTTCCACTTTTCCGTTTAATTTTCTTTCGTCGCCGTTTGACAATTTATAAGTCCCTTTAACGTCTGTTTTATAGTCCAAAACGTCTTCCACACGTTCCATTTCGCACCGCATACCAACGAAATCTTGGTAAACACCGATAAGATCGTTTATTGGGCTTAAAAGACTGCTTAAATAGCTTTGAAACGCCGTTAACATACCAAGGGTAAACTCGCCCCTCATTATAAGATATATACCGGAAAACAAGAGAATCAGTGATGCTATTTTGTCCACTGCGCCCGGGATTTGCCCCAGATACTGATTAAACCTTGCCAGAGCAATGGCTGCGTTGTTTTGTTTGGCATAATATCCCGCCCAACGTTCAAAATATCCACTTTCTGCCCCGGTTGATTTAATGGTTTCAATCATTTCGAAGCCTGAATAAGTTACACTATTAAGTTTTCCTTGAGTAGGCACCAACACACGCTGCAAATCAAGAATTTTTTTGGAAGTGTACCTTACTATAAACATGTTTATAAAAGTTGCGCTAAGTCCGATTAAAGTAAGCGCCAAGCTCCACCTTATCATTATAAAAAGATAAAAAAACATGGAAATCACGCCCGGAATAAGCGGCGCAATTTTTTCTATTAAAGCAATGGCTATATTTGCCGTTGACTCTTGGCGAGAAACAACGTCGCCAACGTATCTTTGAGAAAAAAAGTCCATCGGTAACCGCAAAACGTGCCACATAAACCTTGCACTTGCCGTAACCACAAATTTACCCTGGATTTTCAGCCAATAAAATGACTTTACAATTCCGATTAATATTTGGAACACAAGCACCGCAATCATAATTAACAAAAACGGAGAAAGCCACTCGGGATTTTTGCCGTTTAAAAGATTATCCACAAATATTTTGCTAAACATCGGTGATGCCATGCCCATTATTAAGCCGGCTATACTGATAAGAACTGCAAGCACAAACGGAAAAGTAGCACCCTCTAAACAACGTTTTGCAAAACTCATTATACTTTTTTGTTTTCCCGATGGTTTAAATTCTTTTGATGGAGTCATTGTAAGGGCAATACCCGTAAAAGCCTGGTCAAATTCTTGCATCGTTACCACAACTCTGCCTTGTGCGGGGTCGTTTAAGTAAACTTTTCCCCTTTTTTCGTCTATTCCACAGAGGACTACAAAATGGTTAAAATTCCAGTGAATAATCACAGGCAAAGTTAAAGTTTGCAGCGCCGCCGGCTCCAATTTATAGCCCGCAGTTTCAAATCCGTACGATCTTGCTGCACCAAGCATATTTTTTGCCACGCTTCCGTCACGCGAAACACCGCAGTCAGACCTAACTTTGGTTAAAGGTATCCATTTTTTATAGTACGCTGCTATCATACAAACGCAAGCCGCACCACATTCCAAGGCTTCCATTTGCATAATAACAGGCACTTTGACCTTTTTGCCCACAAATATCAACCTCCTTTTTTATCATTTTATTTATTAAATATTAATTCATAAGGTTTTGTTTCTCCTATTACCGCAGAAACATTACAAATGCTTCCTTCACTTATTTCAATTTCTTCGCCTTTTTCGCTTGACCAATCCCATATTTCCATTTCAACTTCCACGTAGTTGGTTTCTTTTAAAGAATATATAAGCGGCGCAACAATTTGTGGATTTTTAAATTTTTCTTGCAAATATTCCGTGGTTACAATATCTGTTCCAACAGAATTTACAATCCCGTTTTTGTAACCGTATTCTTCGCGCGAAGCATAATCGGGAGAAATTTGAACTTTCATTCCTTTGGATAATCTTTTGCTGTCAGCAATAGAAACATAGCTGTAAAGCTTTTGCTCTTTACCCACTTCGCCAACAACCACTCCTTGCAAATCTACAGTTTTTGGTATTCCGCCGGAAAAAACCCAAACAAGTCCGGCAGCCAAAAGAGTGAAAATACCAAGAAGTATCACAACCAAACTTGGATTGGTGATTTTGATATATTCATTTAGCTGCTCCGGAGAAGAGACCCTTTCTAAACTGCTTTTGCGAAACAAACTTTTTTCACTTTTAGCCATAAAATTCACCTTTCATTTTTAACAAAATTAAGTATATTAACCAGATTATAGAATAAATAAATTATATTAAAAAGTCAAAAAAAGTCAATATCAAAAATATATAATTTAGATAATTACTAATGCAACACTTTTTTAATAACGACACCTGTATATTCATCGAGCTAATATATAACTTTTCTGTAAATTAAAAGCACTTCTGTTTAATTTAGAAGAAGTGCTTTTTTGATTTTATTTATTTTTTACACGTTTTATAACTTTAAGCCTTGAAAACTCCTCACGCTCTTTTTCTTCCAGCGCATCACTTATAGATTTTATCATGTTTTCAAAACGAGGTATCATTATATTTTTTAGTGCATTAGCACGCTTTTGAGTTTTTTTTATATCTCTTGCCAAAAGATAAACGCTTGTTTCCACTTCTGCCAAATTTGCCGTTAGCGTGCGGACTTCCCTAAAGCAAGAATATGCTTTGTCTAAGTCAGAATTTGAATTATAAAGGCCAAAAGGTATGTTTTTAATCTTATTCTCTTTAAACTGAATTATCGGAATCTCAACACCCATAACGCTTCTAAAGGATATATTAATTCCTTTTTCTTCCGGAACCACCTGAGCGAGCTGCTCACATACTCCCAGCGCAATATTAGCTTTTTTTAAAGTGGAAAAAGCTTTGGTATATGTTGTATCTATTTTGCTTTGAATTTCCCCAGCTCTGTCAATAAGCGCCATCATTTCCCGTATAAGAATATTTCTTTTACGGTCAAGAAGCTCGAACCCCAGTTTTGCCAGATCATATGATTTTTTTGTGGCTATTAAATTTCCTTTTGTGGGAGCTATTTGAGTTGCCATTTTTCACCCTCCACTTACATTAATTTTCGTCATTGTCATTATCGTTATCGTCAATGTCGTCATCGACCTCTTCGGAATCGTCATCGTCCAAAAAGTCGATTTTATTTTTGCGTTCCAAAAGTTCTTTATCTTCAATGTAGTATTTATCAAGCGTTTCTCCGCTAACTCTATTCAGTTCTTGACGTGGAAGCAAAGAAAGTAGCCTCCAGCCCAATTCTAAGCTTCTTTCAATTGGTCGGTTTTCGTTAAATCCTTGATTTATAAACTGCTTTTCAAACGCCTTACCAAAATTAATATACATCTTATCAATCGGCGACAAATCGTCTTCCCCGATAACAGAAGCAAGCGCTCTGGCGTCTTGAACTTTTGCATAAGATGCAAACAACTGATTAGCAAGCTCGGGGTGATCCGCCCGTGTGTATCCCTCACCTATGCCGTCTTTCATAAGTCTGGAAAGCGATGGAAGCACTGAAATCGGCGGATAGTATCCTTTTCTGTCGATGGATCTGTCTAACACTATTTGCCCTTCAGTGATGTATCCGGTAAGGTCAGGTAGCGGATGCGTGATATCGTCGTTAGGCATAGTTAAAATCGGTATTTGCGTAACAGAACCTGTTTTTCCTTTTACCATTCCCGCACGTTCATAAAGCGAAGCTAAATCTGAATAAAGATATCCCGGGTAACCTTTCCTGCCAGGAATTTCTCCTTTTGATGAACTAAATTCACGAAGTGCTTCGGCATAAGAAGTCATGTCCGTCATAATAACAAGTACGTGCATATTAAGCTCAAAAGCTAAATATTCGGCGGTGGTAAGAGCACAACGAGGTGTTAAAATTCTTTCGATAACCGGATCATTGGAAAGATTCAAATACATTACAACTCTTTCGCTGACTCCGGATTCATCAAATTTCTGCTTAAAATATTCAGCAACATCATTTTTAACACCCATTGCCGCAAAAACTATGGCCAAATTGCTTTCTTCGTCACCGGAAAGTTTAGCCTGGCGAGCTATCTGCACAGCAAGTTCATTATGCTTCATGCCGGAGCTTGAAAAAATAGGAAGCTTTTGGCCTCTTATTAACGTAGAAAGTGTATCAATTGCGGAAATACCGGTGTTTATATAGTTTTTCGGATAAACTCTTGCAATAGGATTAATTGGCGTACCGTTAATATTCATTTTTTTGTGTGGGAAAACCTTACCCAGGTTATCGAGTGGCTCGCCCGAACCATTAAACACACGCCCTAAAATTTCAGGAGATAAAGATATTTCCATTGGTTTACCTTTTAGTTTAACCTGAGTATTTGAAAGTGAAATCGACTGAGTACCCTCAAAAACTTGAACTACCGCTTTGTCGCCTTCAATTTGCACAATTCGCCCCTTGCGCCGTGTTCCGTTTTCCAGTTTTATATCAACAACTTCTTCGTAAGAGGCATTTTCAACACCCTCTAAAACTATAAGCGAACCGCTTATTTCCTTAAGCCCCACATAGTTAATTACCATTTTATTTTCACCTCTGCTTCCTTACACTTTTTCGTTAATTATTTTATCGAAAATTTTATCGATTTCATTTTTGTAATCGTCAAGCATTTCAAGCTTGTCGTTCGGAACGTCATATTTAATCCTTGCAAGTTTGTCAAAAATACCTGTTTTTATTACTTTTGAAATCGGTATAGATGCACCGATTAACTGCCTTACACGTTTATTTAAGTATATTATGACTTTCATCATCTTTTTTTGTTTTTTAAGCGGCACAAAAGTATCGTCTTTGTGGAATGCATTTTGCTGTAAGAATCCCACTCTTATGACCTTTGCAATTTCTATAACAAGTTTTTGGTCGTCCGGCAAAACGTCTGCACCAACAAGTTTCACTATTTCCATAAGTTTATCTTCATCGCTCAAAATAGACGCTATTTTTCGGCGGTATTTTATAAACGATTCACCGTAATTCTTGGCATACCATGGGTCTAAATCCACAAAATACTCGCTGTAACTGTTTATCCAATTTATTGCCGGATAGTGCCTTGCATACGCCAAAGATTTATCCAGCGCCCAAAAACACCTTACAAAACGCTTGGTGTTTTGCGTTACAGGTTCCGAAAAATCCGAGCCTTGCGGCGAAACCGCACCAATAATACTCACAGAGCCTTCTTCCCCGCCAAGGGTTTTTACCCTACCGGCTCTTTCGTAAAATTCAGAAAGTCTTGACGGCAAATACGGCGGGAAACCTTCTTCTGCAGGCATTTCCTCCAGTCTTCCGGAAATCTCCCTAAGCGCTTCCGCCCATCTGGAAGTTGAATCCGCCATTATTGCAACGTCGTATCCCATATCCCTATAATACTCTGCCAGGGTTATTCCTGTATAAATTGATGCCTCTCTGGCCGCAACGGGCATATTTGACGTATTGGCAATCAAAACGGTTCTTTCTGTCATTGGTTTGTTGGATTTTGGGTCGATAAGTTTAGAAAATTCGTCCACCACCTGGCTCATTTCGTTTCCACGTTCTCCGCAACCAACGTAAACTATTATGTCTGCATCGCACCATTTGGCAAGCTGATGCTGCGTCATGGTTTTTCCCGTACCAAATCCACCCGGCACAGCTGCCGCTCCACCCTTGGCAATCGGAAAAAGTGTATCTATAATTCTTTGCCCGGTTATAAGGGGAATATTAGAGGGAAGTCTTTCTTTTATCGGACGTGAAAAACGAATCGGCCAATACTGGCAAAGCGTTAATTCGTGAATAATATTTTTATTATCTTTAATTTTCAGTATTACGTCGTTTACTCTGTATTTTCCGTCTTTGCAAGCCTCTATAACCTCGCCCTGAATATTTGGCGGAACCATACATTTATGCTCTATTATCGAAGTTTCTTGGCATGACGCATACACAGTGCCGGAATTCAAAAAATCCCCTTTTTTTGCATGTATTTTCGTATCCCACAGCTTTTCTAAATCAAGCGAAGGAACACTGCACCCTCTGCCAATAAACGAGCCGCTTTGCTGCTCAATGGATTTTAAAGGGCGCTCAATTCCGTCAAAAATATTATTAAGTATTCCTGGTCCAAGGCATGCTTGCATTGGCCCTTTTGTACCCACAACAGGTTCTCCCGGGCGCAACCCGGTAGTTTCTTCGTAAACCTGAATGGTTGTATATTCATCGGTAACTCCTATTACTTCGCCTATTAATTTTTCATTACCAACATAAACCATTTCCATCATAGAAAATGATTTTGTCTTTTTTACGGTTACAACCGGCCCGTTTATTCCATAAATAACATCATTTTTTTCCATAAGCTAAAGAGCGCAAGGAAGCTTTTTACTACCGGCGCTTACCCTCCTGCCTTTATAATATTTTTAAAATCAAACAAGAAGAACACCAAAATTTTCTGCTGCCCAGTCTTTTTGTTCGTTTAATTTTGCGTCAAGTGTTTCATCGGCAATTAACCCCCTGACTTCACTAAAACCCCTTATACCGCCGATTTCAATATCATCTGCGCTAATTACTTCACACTTTCCCGCAAATGCTTTTTTGATTTCTTCTTCGTATTTTAAATCTTCTTTTTTAACAAACAACTTAACATCGTCCAAATTATTTAAAGTTTTGGCTATTTGAGCGGCGTACTGCTTTAAAGAATTAACATAATCTTCTGAGTTTGTATATTCTATTAGCTTCTGACGGCATTCAGAAAACATCTCTTTTATCATGTTGCGTCTTCTAAGAGATACTTTTTTTCTTTCTTCAAGCTCTTTGTGAGAAACTTCTATAAGAATTTTGTTTTTCATGCTTGTAAGTTCTCTTTGTATCATTGTGTTAACGTCTTCCACAATTTCGGTTTCTGCTTTTTTGAGTTCTCTTTCTTCAATTTTTTCCAGTTCTTCTGTCATTTTCTTGCGGCGTTTTTTTGCATACTTGTCTATTGCATTTAAAAAATTGCTAGATTTAAAGCTTTTATGCACATTATCGCCTCCCATACATTATATTTTAAGCCCTATTGCATCACGAATATATTTAGTGATTGAATCTTTTTTACTGCCCGGTGAGTTACTGTCGGGAATTTCCACAATAAGCGGGCGTTTTGATGTGCTTTTTAAGTCATATATAAACTCCGAGCACATATTCACCAATTTTTCGGTAATAAGAACTATTGCCACATCTTCTGTTTTTATGGCATCATTTACTGCTTTTTTTACCTCTTCCGGCGTTTTGGCCATAACCCCCGTAATCCCGGCAAGTCGCATCCCCACCAATGTGTCTGTGTTATCGCTGATAAGTTTAAACCGCATAACATCATGCCCCTTACACGGCAAGTTTTTCAAGTTGGCCGAATATCAATATTGAAATCAAAAGTCCATAAAGCGCAATACCTTCTCCAAGAACAACCATGATTAGTGATTTACCAAAAGCTTTTGGATTTTCAGAAGTTGCTGCTATTGCCGCAGGTGCAGAAGATGCAACCGCAATTCCTCCGCCGATTCCGGAAAGGCCAGTAACAAGCGCTGCTGCAACAAGACCGATTCCGAAGGCTAAAGCCTTTGAAGAAGCAGCTTCTTGCGATGAATTTTGAGTTGTTTGTGCGCTTGATGTAATTTGTGTGCTACCTTCTGTTGTTTCTGCAGCAAATACAGGTTTCGCCGCAAAGAACAAGCTAAATCCCATAATTAATGCCGCACTGCAAATTTGGCAAATAACCGCCTTTTTCTTGCTAACACCTTTTTTTACCGCTTTCACGGCAATCCAAGCACCTAAAATAATTAAAACTGATGGAATAATAAAAAATAAAACTGACATAATAAATACCTCCAAATTAAAATAAAATATATAATAAAATTTTTAAAAATTTTAAACCAAATTATCTTCCGCTTTCACGGGTGTAAAAGGTCTACCTTGGCCTTCAAAGAATTTACTGAACATCTCGTAAAATTCAAGCCTTACAACCTGTATTCCGGCTACCAAAGCCTCTAAAGCTGTTACAATAAGGTTACCTATAACCACAGCTATAACGTATCCCGGCCCGGAGAACATATCAGCAATGGTAAACACCACCATCATCATTCCCGCATGAACCAAAACAAACGCCCCTACCCTTAAAAACGACATCGTATTTGTAACGTAGCTAAGAACGATTTCAAAAAGTTCAAAAAAACTTTGCGGCAGATAGTCGCCCCAGCTTTCCGGAAGCCAATTCTTTTCCCTATTTACAAGCTTTATCAAAATCTCGCTGAACATAAGAATTATAAGCGGAACTATTATTAAAAAAATTATATAAAAATTATTAACTATCCCTGTATGAAGCGCCACCATGTCCGCAATCATAAACAAAAGCGCCATATAAAATGTTAATCCGCACAGCCCCTTGGAACCAAAAATCGCCTCGCCGTAGTTTTTCCGTTTAATAAGCGAGTACACACCAAGTACCATTGAAACTATCAAAAGTAAAACGCCAAGCCCGACTGCGGAATAAATAATTGCGTTCGTACTTGATGCATCCATAACTTCAATCGGCTTTTCTTTGAGTCCGAAAACATTTTTATAAAACGGATCCAGCGCATGTTCAAAACCGAATACCGAACCAAAAAACGTTCCGAAAATTGCAGAGGAAAAACCGCAAAAGATTAACATTTTGCCAAGGTTCATACCTTTTAATTTCCACATTAAAAATCCTACCAAGGAAACAAGTAACCCCTGACCAAGATCCGCAAACATTATACCAAAAAGTATAGTATAAGTTAAGGCCACAAATACTGTGGGGTCCATTTCGCCATAAGACGGCGTCCCGTAAGTATCTACCAGAAATTCAAAAGGTCTGAATATTTTCTTGTTTTTCAGCTTTACCGGTGGCTGATGATTTAAAATCTCCTCGCCTTTTTCGGTGGAATATTCCACATTTTCAACCCCGCTTATTTTTTGCTTAAAATCTTCCAAATTTTCCTGCGGGACCCAACCAACCAGTATAAATGCGTTATTATACTTGGCGGCGTATGATTTTATTTCAAAGTACGAACTCAGTTGTTTTAGCTTTGTGTAAAACTTCATACACTGGCTTTTTTGCGAGTTCCAAAAGCCTTCAATTTTTCTGTCCACTTTTTCAATCTGCTTATACGTTTCCGTGCTTAAATTCTGAAGATAAGTAGATTGTTCATATGGGGTTTTATCGGAATGCAAAATCGGAATTTCTTCAAAATAAAGCGAAGAAAATATCCTGTCCGTTTCTTCGGAATCTTCCACAGAGGAAAAATATATTCCCCACTGATTTTGCGCATCGGAATCAAACGGAAAGAAAACCAAATCAAGCCCTGTTTCGCTGCTTTTTTCTGCAATTTCTTCAAATTTTTTATAGCTGTCAATCGGCATTTTTCCGAATTTTGCTTTTGTGCATTCGCAGGAAAGAATTTCATTTATTGATTGCCTCAAACCATAAAAATGTTTTAACTTCTCTATTTCTTCTTTATATTTTGCAAGGTTACCGTAAAGCTCCCTCTTTTTTAAAACCAAACTTTCAATATTTTGATAAATATAATTCACAAAGCGGTCAACTTTGCTTTTGCTTGTGTAAAAACCGCTTATGTCTACATCTTTCAACTTCTTACCGCAAGAATAAGCGCTACTTTTTAAATTCTTAAGCGGTTCGGCGTACGGGTTTTCTTCCGAAATTGCCGAAAAGTTTTCTGTATTAGAATAAAATGAGAAAACATTATCCGGTTCAAAAACTCCCGATTCGCCACAAATGTTAATAAGTTCATCCACTTTGTCCATCGGGCCAATCATACTGATAAAGCTCATTTTTGAAATCGACATTCTTTATACCTCACTTTTCTTTAAATTTATTAAATAATAAGCATTTTTCTAATTTCTTCGGGCAATATTCTGTATTTGATGCCCTCTATTATGTTTGTGATATTTAAAATTTCTACTTCTTTCAAAAAAATGTACGACATCAAAACCACGGGCGGCGACAGCGAAAACCTTATGCTGTGCTTACACTTATTGTACCTCATGTTCAGCGGGACTTTGTCTATAACGTCCAGCCCACGTGAAAACCATTTCTTTCCCATTTTTGTTTTTTTCATGTCTGCCATCATTTGCTTATCACTTGGGGAATCAACAAACCCATAAAGCTGCTCACGGCTTAGTGTTCCGTGGCTTATAAGCATAGAAAACATATAATCTTTATCTAAATCATAAAACTTACGCATTCTTACTATTCTTACTAAGTTTGTAAGGTCGATATAAAGGTTAAAAAAGTCCGTAAGCTCTTTTTTTGCGCTACCTTTTACGTACTTGTTGATAATCTCAAAAACCACTTCATAAAGATAGTTATAAAGCGCCGTTTCAATGGCGGTTAAATCAAGCAGTTCGCCTTTTTTGTTTTTAAACGGCAGCAAAACTTTGTAATACTTGGAATTTTTTATTACATTTAAAAATTCATCGTAATTTTTTATATATTTAAGGGCTTTTAATTCAAACTTGGCGTGACTGTAAAAAAATTCCGGTATGGTGTGTATATATTCACCGGATTTTCCGGCATTTAAGAGCATAAGACTATGCATTATTTGCTCAATTTCAGCGCGAGTGATTATATATTCAAAAAAATGCTCTCCAACAGAAATATCGTACCTACCCAAAGTTTCAAAATCAATAAAAAGCTTCATTTTCAGGTGGTTTTCCAGCTCTGCTCTGTGTAAGCTGTTTTCGTTTAAACCACTCAAAACATCAGCATAGTTTGTTTTTCTTTTTAAGTAAGAAGTAATATCCGGTATACTTTTGCACGCCAAAAGGTCGCTGTAATGTTTTTCTTTTATTCCTTTGCCGTATAACGCACGAGCTTTTGAAAGTACAGCATTTGAAGCATATGAAATCATATTTTTGGCGGACTTTATTTTTACTCCGCTTTTTTCACCACCATTACTTTAGATTTTTTCTTTTTTAGTCCTTAATTACACGCTCGGTTATTGTTTTTATCCAGTTTTCTTTATTTTCAGCATAAATTTTTTCTATACGGTCATATTTTTTCTTGTATGAATTTTCTATTACTTTAAGCTTTAAACATGCGTTTACCTTTTCTTTTTTTTCCATTTCGCCTATTTTTATTCTTGCTTTTTCCATATATTCATTTCTTTTTTTCTCTTTCATATCGCTTATTCGCTGTTCGGAATCCACTTTCATCTGATTTGCACGAACAAGGTTTTCCTGCGCTTGTTTATCAAGTTCAATTATTCTTTTAATCATATCTTCCATAGCAAATTTACCTCCATGTTTATGATACTTTTAAAATACTTCTTCAAATAGAATTATGATACAAATATTTAAAATGTCAATATCTTAATTTATAATTTTTAAAAAATTTAAAAAAATAAGCAAAAGATTAAAAAATGATTTTGTTATTAAAAGTATTTACATAAACGGATTAGTAATGTAAAATATTTATAACGGCATAAATTCATATATACATTTAAACGAGGTGTTTTTTAATTTGAATATTATGTATAAAAGAGTTTTATTAAAAATTAGCGGTGAAGCTCTGGCAGGGGAAAAATCCTGCGGAATAGACTTTAAAGTTGTGGAAAACATCGCAAAAATAATTAAAGAGTGCGCCGAAACAGGAGTTCAGATAGCAATTGTAGTCGGCGGAGGAAATTTCTGGCGCGGAAGAACCAGCGGAACCATGAACCGCGTTAAAGCAGACCACATGGGAATGATGGCAACGGTAATGAACGCCATAGCGCTTGACGATACATTCAGCGGACTTGACATGGCATCCAGAGTTATGACCTCGGTTCCTTTCCCGCAAGTCGGAGAGCATTACTCCCCCTCAAGAGCAATTCACCACTTGGAAAAAGGCCGAATAGTTATCTTTGGATACGGAACGGGAAATGCATTTTTTTCAACCGACACTTTAGCATCGCTCAGAGCGGCAGAAATACAGGCTGACGCCATATTTAAAGCAACGAATACAGACGGAATTTACGACAGCGACCCAAAAACAAACCCAAATGCCAAAAAATACACCGAGGTTACGTTTGATGAAATTCTTGCAAAAAACTTAAAAGTAATGGACAGCTCTGCGGCATCTATGTGCAGAGACAATAAAATACCTGTGATGGTGTTTAATCTAAGCAAATCGGAGAATTTATTAAAAACCCTGCAAGGTGAAAACCTTGGAACCATAGCAAAACCTTAAATTTAAAAATTAAAATTAAATTACGGAGGAATTTTTATGAACAACATTATAAGCGAAGCAAAATCTCGCATGGAAACCACATGCGACCGCCTGAGCAGCGAATACACATCAATTCAAGCCGGAAGAGCAAACCCCGCTTTAATAGACAAAATAACAGTGGATTACTACGGCGCCGACACACCAATTAATCAAGTAGCGGCAGTATCCGTTTCGGAAGCCAGAGTTTTAGTAATTCAGCCGTGGGACGTTTCTATTTTACCGGAAGTGGAAAAAGCAATTCAAAAATCTGACCTGGGAATAAATCCGCAAAATGACGGCAAAATTATAAGATTAATCTTCCCGCAGTTAACCGAAGAAAGAAGGCGCGAAATTTCCAAAGAAGTTTCTTCTATGGCAGAAAATTCAAAGATTTCGATAAGAAACATCCGCAGAGATGCCATGGACAAAATAAAAAATATGAAAAAAAATAATGAAATAACCGAAGACGACGTAAGCCGAGGCGAAAAACAAATTCAAGATTTAACAGACAAATTTTGCAAAAAAATCGACGAGCTTTCTTCGGCAAAAAGCGAGCAAGTTATGTCTTTATAAAATAAATTTACGAAGCTTTGGAGATAATTAAAATGACAAATCAAGGCTTAAATCATCAAAAACTTCCTTTGCACGTGGGAATTATCATGGACGGAAACCGCAGATGGGCCAAAAAAAACGGCCTACCTGTTTATTTGGGTCATTCTCGCGGCGCAGAGGTTTTTAAATCTTTAGCAATTTACTGCAACAAAATCGGCCTTAAATATCTTACGGTTTACGCGTTTTCCACCGAAAATTGGAAACGCTCTGCGGCCGAAGTTTCCGCTCTTATGATTTTACTTAAAAAGTATTTAAATAAAGTCATTAAAGAGTTCAGCAATGAAAACATGAAAATGAGATTTTTGGGAGATATTTCCGCGTTTTCCCCGGACATACAAAAATTAATTCAAAAAATTGAAAAAGACTCAGAAAATAACACAGGGCTACAACTAAATATAGCAATAAGTTACGGCAGTAAAAGCGAAATTTTAAGAGCCGCAAAAAATCTGGCAAAAAAAGTACGCTTAAAGGAAATTGATATAAACAGCATAGACGATAAAATTTTTTCTGAAAACCTGTACACAAACGGAGGCCCTGACGTAGACCTGCTTATACGAACAGGCGGAGAAAAAAGAATTTCAAATTTCATGCTTTGGCAATGCGCTTATGCCGAATTTTATTTTACCGATGTTTTATGGCCGGATTTTTCCGAAAAAAATTTTAACAGTGCTATCGAGGAATATTTTTCTCGCACACGAAGATTTGGAGGTGCTTAAAAATGAACAAAAGAATAGTTTCCGGAGTTGTTGGAGCGCTTTTTGCGCTTATAGTTTTGGTTTTTGGTCAAAACTTTCCTTTTATTTTAAGTACCACAGTAGCAATAATTTCCGTTTTTGCAATGAGAGAAATTTTCACCGTGATGGGCATAACAAATCAAAACATAATTGTTATTCCAACTTTAATATTCGTGCCGATTTTTGCACTTTTCGGCAATGCAAACATTTGGCAAATAATGATATATATATACACTTTGTTTATGTTTTCTTTAATGATTATAAAACCTCAGTTTCGCCTGAAAGATATCGCTTTTACACATTCTATGGCAATAATTATTTCAATGGCCATGGGGACTATTTCCATGCTTAGAAATTTGGGAGGAATTTACGGAAGTTTTTATGTGTTTTTGGCTCTGATAACCGCGTGGATGTCCGACACCGGTGCATATTTTTCCGGAAAACTACTGGGCAAAAACAAACTTTGCCCCGACGTAAGCCCAAAAAAGACTATCGAAGGTTTTTTTGGCGGAATTGTAACTTGCATAATTTCGCTTGTTATAATAGCTTCTATATTCAACAACTTAATCTTCCCTGAAAAACAGCACATAAACTACTTTTTAATAATACTAATGGGATTAATCGGCTCAATGATTTCCACGCTTGGGGATTTGTGCTTTTCAGTTATAAAAAGAAAATATGGAGTTAAAGACTTTGGCAATTTTATGCCCGGCCACGGAGGAATTTTAGATAGATTCGACAGCGTAATTTTTGTTGCGCCATACGTCTTTTTCTTTTTAAAATTTATTAAAATAATACATTAAAAGAGATGATAAAACCATGAAAAACAGCATCTGCGTGCTTGGTTCCACGGGTTCGATAGGCACACAAACTTTGGAAGTGGCAAGAAAATTAAAAACAAAAATAACCGCTCTTGCGGCAAACAAAAATATATCTTTGCTGGAAAATCAAATAAGAGAGTTTAAGCCGCCATTTGCCGCTGTGTATGATGAAAATCTTGCCAAAAAATTAAAGGAAAATATTAAAGATACCGACACAAAAATTTTATCCGGCATGAACGGCCTTTGCGAAGTGGCATCTTTGGAAAGTTCCGAGATGGTAGTAACGGCGGTTTCCGGAATGATAGGTCTTAAGCCGACAATCTGCGCAATAAATGCAAAAAAAGATATAGCTCTCGCCAACAAAGAAACACTCGTTGTGGGCGGAGAATTTGTTATGCAAGAAGCAAAAAAAAACGGGGTTTCTATTTTTCCGGTCGACAGTGAACACAGTGCAATTTTTCAATGTTTACAATCTTGCAAAGACAAAGAAGATTTAAAAAAGCTAATTTTAACCGCATCGGGAGGACCTTTTTTTGGCAAAACAAAAGATGAATTAAAAAACGTTACCATAAAAGATGCACTCAACCACCCAAACTGGAAAATGGGAGCAAAAATCACAATAGATTCTGCAACTATGATGAATAAAGGTCTGGAAATAATTGAAGCCATGCACCTTTTTGATACTCCGCTGGATAAAATCGATGTTATCATTCACCCGCAAAGTGTGGTTCATTCAATGATTGAATACGTAGACGGCTGCATAATTGCGCAAATGGGTACACCGAGTATGAAAGCCCCTATTGCCTGCGCTATTACTTATCCACACAGACAAAATTCGGGCATTGAAAGCCTGGACTTTACCAAATATTCCAATCTTTCTTTTTATAAACCCGATGATGAAACTTTTGAAGCCATAAATATTTGCCGAAAAGCTGCATCTTTGGGTGGAGCCGCAACAACAGTTCTAAATGCAGCAAATGAAGAAGCTGTGAGCTTATTTTTAAACGAAAAAATTAAATTTTTGGAAATAACCGAACTTGTGAAAAAAGCACTTGATAATTTTAAAAATCCAGAAATTTTAAACCCGGAAGATATACCGGAATTAGGCAGGAAAACCCGCGAATTTATATCAAAGCAAGTATAGACAGTTTTATAAAATCCAAAAATATGATATAATATAATTAGCAAAAAAACAGAAAAGGAGAACGAAATGATATTTGCGCTTTTAATAATATTTGGAGTACTACTTTTTAATTTAATTGTATTTGTGCATGAATTTGGACATTTCTTTTGGGCAAAAAAATTCGGAGTTAAAGTAAATGAATTTGCACTTGGCATGGGCCCAAGAATATTTAAATTTAAAAAAGGTGAAACTTTGTTTTCTTTAAGGGCACTGCCCATCGGTGGATTTTGCGATATGGAAGGCGAAGATTCCGAAAGCGAGTCCCCGGATTCATTTGGGGCAAAAAAAGCATGGCAAAAAATAATAATAGTCGCCTCTGGAGCAATCATGAATTTGCTGCTGGGATTCTTGATGACTTTTATAATTTTGTGCCAAGCAAACACGCTGGTTTCAAACACCATAAGTAAATTTGACGAGGGTGCTGTTTCTTCCACTTGTGGGCTAAAAGAAAACGACGAAATAATTAAAATAAACGGCTCTGCAATTTATTCTTATAAAGATTTAAGTTTTAATATCTTTGCAGCATCTAACAAAGAATCATTCAACATAAAAGTAAAACGTAATGGAGAAATTATTAACCTTGAAAACGTTAAATTTCGCTCTGTAACTAACAAAAACGGAGAAAATATAGTCCAGCCGGATTTTTACTTAAAACCACTGGAGAAAAATTTTGGCACTCTTTTAAAAGCCACATTTTTAGATACTATTTCCACCACAAAAATAGTATGGGAAAGCCTTTTGGGAGTTATAAAGGGCAACATATCATTTAAAAACATGTCCGGGCCGATAGGCATAGCTTCAATAATAGGAGAAAAAACATCAGAAGGGCTTCAAACCAGTGTGTTCGCCGCATTTATGAACATATTCACCATTATGATATTAATAACAATAAATTTAGGCGTGGTAAATCTTCTTCCTTTGCCTGCACTTGATGGCGGAAGAATAATATTTTTACTTGTAGAACTCATCACACGCAAAAAAATAAACCCAAAATACGAAGGCTGGATACACACAATCGGTTTTTTCTTGCTGATGGCATTTATACTGTTTATTTCTTACTTTGATGTAGCAAAATTATTTGGTAAAGGATAAAATAATCAAAAACTTAGAAAGAAGCTTTAGTAAAATGGAAAGAAGATTATCTAAAAAAGTAAAAATAGGGAGCGTGGTTATTGGAGGGGATTCCCCAATAGCTGTGCAGTCTATGGTTAATGTTCCTTCTTACGACAGTGAAAACAGCATAAAACAAGCAAAAAAACTGAAAAATGCCGGCTGCGATATTTTGCGCATTGCCATACCGGACATACATTCGGTTAAATTAATTGACAACATAAAAAACGAAGTAGACATACCGCTTGTTGCGGACATTCATTTTGACTATAAATTAGCCTTAGAAGCTATCTCAGCGGGGATTGATAAAATAAGGATCAACCCCGGAAACATAGGAAACGAAGAAAAAATAAAAGCTATAGCCCACGCTTGCAAAACAAGAGGAATACCGATACGAATTGGCGTAAATTCCGGTTCTGTGGAAAGACATTTGCTGGCAAAATACGGCAAAGCCACTCCGGAGGCAATGGCCGAAAGCGCAATTTACAATGCGTCGCTTTTAGAAAAATATGATTTTGACGACATCGTTATATCAATAAAATCATCTGACGTAAAAACCACAGTTGACGCTTGCACTATTGCCGCAAGGGAATGCAATTACCCATTTCATTTAGGAATAACCGAAGCCGGCACGCCAAAAATCGGCACTATTAAATCTTCCATCGGAATAGGGTCTTTACTTTTAAATGGCATCGGCGATACAATTAGAGTGGCATTAACCGGTGACCCTTGCGAAGAAATTGAAGCGGGAATTGATATATTAAAAGCCCTTAATCTTTACGATAAAGGCATTACACTTGTTTCTTGCCCAACATGCGGAAGAACAAGAATTAATCTGATTAAAATAGCTGGCGAAGTGGAAAAAGCTTTAAAAAATTACCCCAAAAAACTAAAAATTGCAATTATGGGGTGTGTGGTAAACGGGCCGGGCGAAGCAAAAGACGCAGACATAGGCATTACCGGTGCAGACGGAATTGGAATTATATTTAAAAAAGGGAAAATAATTAAAAAAGTACCCGAAAAAAACCTAGTAAAAGAACTTATAAAAGAAATCAAACTTATGTAAAAAATAAAACTAAAAAGGAACAAAGTGCATTGAAAAAATTTAAAAATCTTTTTGAAAACTACATTGAAATATCTAAAATACCGGACTCTATGATCAACCTGGACATAGAGTCTTTAAGCATAGATAAAAAAAACAGAAAATTAAGCATAAGTTTAATTTCGGAAAATGATATTCCGGGTAAAGACATAACCGCATGCCAAGAAGCTATTACAAAATCAAATCTTGGCCTAAGCCACGCAGAAATAAGCATTAAAAAAGCAAACAATAACAGCACAGAAAATATAGACATTCAAAAAATAATTGAATCTTTTGTAAACAAAAGCATTACAACCAAAAGAATTTTTAAAGATTTTGAATTTTCTCAAAACGAAAATGAAATAAAAATCATTTTATTTCACGGCGGAAGGGATTTTTTGGTTCAAAAAAACATCGGCAGAGAGCTTTCGCTTTTACTATCGCAAAAAATGGGTAAAACTATAAAGGTAGTGTTTACTCAATCAGACAATTTACAAAATAATTTAAACGAAATGAAAAAAGAAACACAAAATATTCCGGAGAAAGCCGCAACCATTCCAAATGAACCGGAAACTACCGAAGAAAAGCCCGCTGATATACCGGAAATAGAAGTAAGAACACAGGATAATCTCCTGCCTAAAATATCCGTTAAAACGGCAAAACCGCTTTTTGGCAAAATAATAACAAAAAATCCGATTTCTATAAGGGAAATCAACCCGCAAATGACAAATGCCACCATATGGGGAGACGTTTTTATGGTGGATTCTCACGAAACAAAAGACGGCAAAAGCATAATTTACAGCATATATATTACCGATTACACAGGGTCTATAATTTTAAAATTAATAGAAAACAAAAGCAAAGCCGCACAGCTTGAAAAAATCAAAAAAGACATGGCAATACTCGTGGAAGGCACTGTTTCTGATGACAAATACGAGCGTGAACTCGTAATAAGGCCAAAGAGTATTAACCTTGTTTCAAAATATAAAGTAGCAGACAAAGCACCAAAAAAACGCGTGGAATTACATCTGCATACAAACATGTCCGCTATGGACGGCATAAACCCTGCTTCGGATTTTATTAAAAGGGCGGCCGAATGGGGTCACACCGCGGTAGCAATTACAGACCACGGTATAGCGCAAGCATATCCGGAAGCAATGAACACCGCAAACGAAATAAACAAAAATGGCGGAAATATAAAAATAATTTACGGCGTGGAAGCATATTTTGTAAACGACATGCTCCCAATTGTAACGGGCGACTACGAACGAGGTTTAGACGGCGAATTTATTTGCTTTGACTTAGAAACCACAGGACTTAACGCAAACCTTGATAAAATAATAGAAATCGGCGCATTCAGAGTTAAAAACAAAGAAATTCTGGATAAGTTTTCTATTTTTGTGGACCCCGAAATTATCATCTCAGAAAAAACAACAGAGCTTACAAGCATAACACCGGAAATGTTAAACGGCGCACCAAAAGAAAAAGAAGCCATAGAAAAATTCATTGAATTTTGCGGCGAAAAACCCGTTCTTGTTGCTCATAACGCTAATTTTGACGTTTCTTTCATTAAGGCCGCTTGCGAAAGGCTGAACATAAAATTTGATTTTACATATGTGGATTCCGTTCCGATGAGCCGTGCGCTTATTATGAACGCAAAAAATCATAAACTAGATACCATTGCAAAAATTTTAAAAATCCCAGAATTTCATCATCACAGAGCCTGCGATGATGCAAAAGCCCTTGCTTATATATTTATAAAACTTTTGGATATGGCAAACACGGTCCGAGAAGTTACATCTTTGCAGCAAATAAATACAAAACTTTCGGGAAGCAACGCAAAAAAATCTGTTTCTCATCATATGACAATCCTTGTAAAAAATCAAAAAGGGCTTAAAAACCTTTATAAACTTATTTCTATGGCGCACCTTGACTACTTTTATAAAAAACCTAGAATACCAAAAAGCGAACTTTTAAAACACCGCGAAGGTTTAATAATCGGTAGTGCATGCGAAGCAAGTGAACTTTTCCGTGGAATAACCGGTGGAAGGCCTTTTGAGGATTTGCTTGAAATAGCAAAAATATACGACTACTTAGAAATTCAGCCTTTAGGGAATAATTCCTTTATGATTCGAAATGAAATTGCAAAAAATGAAGAACAACTGCAAAACTTTAATAAAACAGTTATTAAAATTGGCGAACAGCTAAACATTCCCGTTGTTGCCACGGGCGACGTGCATTTTCTGGATCCGAAAGATGCAGAATATAGAAGAGTTCTTCAGGCCGGTCAGGGTTACGAGGATGCCGATAATCAAGTACCAGTATATATGCGAACAACTGCAGAAATGCTTAAAGAATTCGAATACTTGGGAAAAGAAAAAAGCTACGAAGTTGTGGTGGAAAACACAAACAAAATTGCCGATATGATTGACGAGATCACGCCTATTCCGCCCGGAGTGTTTCCCCCATTTATTCCGGGAGCAGAAAAAGAGCTTGTGGAAATAACTTGGGATAGAGCTAAAAAAATTTACGGCGACCCACTACCCGAAATAGTGCAAAAAAGGCTAGAAAAAGAATTAAATTCCATTACAAAACATGGATTTTCTGTGCTTTATATGGTTGCACAAAAATTAGTGGCAGATTCAGAAAAACACGGCTACCTTGTAGGTTCAAGGGGATCCGTTGGATCATCTTTTGTTGCAACAATGTCAGGGATTTCAGAGGTTAACCCGCTTTGCCCACATTACCTTTGCCCAAAATGCAAATACAGTGAATTTATATCTGACGGAAGTTATGGTTCGGGATTCGATTTACCCGAAAAAAAATGTCCAAACTGCGGAGAAAACCTCTCCAGAGACGGCCACGACATACCTTTTGAAACATTTTTGGGCTTCGATGGCGACAAAACACCGGATATAGACTTGAATTTTTCGGGCGAATATCAAAACGATGCTCACAGATATACAGAAACTCTTTTTGGTAAAGACAACGTCTTTAAAGCCGGAACGATCGGTACAATTGCCACAAAAACGGGAATTGGCTTTACAAAAAAATTTGCTGAAGAACGCGGCATGTCAATCGGAAAAGCCGAAACAATGCGTCTTGCAACAGGCTGCACCGGTGTAAAACGCACCACGGGGCAACACCCCGGCGGAATGGTGGTTGTACCGCAAGGCAAAGAAATATACGACTTTTGCCCCGTACAGCGCCCGGCAAACGACCAAAATTCAGACAACATTACAACTCACTTTGACTTCCATGCCATTCACGATACAATTTGTAAACTCGATGAGCTTGGGCACGATGTTCCTTCGATTTATAAATATCTGGAGGATTACACCGGCGTTAAAGTAACCGATGTTTCAATGAGCGACTCAAAAGTTATGTCTTTGTTTACTTCCACAAAGGCGCTGGGCGTTACACCGAATGACATAGATTCCCAAACAGGAACATTCTCTATGCCAGAAGTGGGAACTTCCTTCGTACGCCAAATGCTAATTGACTGCCAGCCTAAAACTTTTGCAGATTTATTGCAAATTTCAGGGCTTTCACACGGCACAGACGTCTGGCACGGAAACGCTCATGAACTTATCAAAAAAGGGATTTGCACAATTTCGGAAGTTATCGGAACACGCGACAACATTATGGTTTACCTTATGCACAAAGGCGTAGAGCCAAAAACCGCCTTTAAAATTATGGAAATCGTCCGAAAAGGCAAAGCAACGAAACTTTTAACCGATGAACACCTTAAAACAATGAAAGAACACGGAGTCCCACCGTGGTATATTGATTCTTGCATGAAAATAAAATATATGTTCCCCAAAGCCCACGCAGCAGCCTATATGATTTCCACACTCCGGCTTGGATGGTACAAAGTTTATTACCCAACGGAATACTACGCCGCATATTTTACCGTGCGCGGAGAAGATTTCGATGGTCTAACTGTTATGCAAGGGAAAAATGCTGTTAAGAAAAAAATGGCAGACATAATTGCAAAAGGCAAAGAAGCCACAGCCAAAGAAAACGCCGCATTTGCAACATTCCAAATTATAAACGAAATGCTGGCAAGAAATATCGAGGTCCTGCCGGTTGATTTGTACAAATCTGACGCATACAAATATGTCGTTGAAAACGGAAAAATCAGACTGCCGTTTGCATCGCTTAGCGGTGTGGGAGAATCGGCCGCAAAAAGCCTTCAAGCGGCAAGAGATGAAGGCGAATACATATCAATAGATGACCTGCAAATTCGCTCCAAAGTCACCAAAGCGGTTATTGAAACCTTGGAAGAAGCGGAAGTTTTAAAAGGCTTACCACAAAGCAACCAAATGTCATTTTTTTAAATAATAAAAAAATAAAAAACAAATATATTTTTATTATATTTGTGTTGAAAATTTTTTCATTTATGATAAAATTTGTAGTGAAAGAGGGTGAAATACAATGAAAAAATTTATTTCTAGTATATTAGTAGTTTTGTTAATATTTATTACTCCGGCATCCGGAATAAACAATTCTAAACAAGCAGAAGAAAACAGCACTTCAAACTCTTCTATATGGAAAAATCCTGTATTTATTTATGCTTTTAAAGCATTTATAATGCCAATCGTTTCAGGAGGAATTGTTTTGATTGTTTGCAAAGGAATAGATAAAGCACGCGGACTAGAAAATAATGCAACAATTGATTCTATAGGCAAGAAATTTTTAGATCTTGAAGAAAAAATATGTGATTTTTTTAGTTCGCAACAAACTAACTGTACCTTTACAATCTATGATACTTTCTTATATAAAAAATAATGTCTTATATAAAATTTATAAAAATACAAATGATTGTTAAATTATATTTGTATTGAAAAATATTTTCATCTATGTAAAAATTTATAGCAAAGGTAGGTGAGATACAATGAAAAAACTCATTTCCAGCATACTGGTAATACTGTTTATATTTATTACTCCCATGTCAAATATAAATGTATTTGCAAAAGAAGAAAATGAAAGCACACTTTCTTCTATATTTAAAGGGCCCGTTATTTTTACCCTTAAATTAATTTTATATCCACTTGGTGCATTGGGCGGAACTTACGTTGTTTGTACAGGCACAGATAAAATCTTTAATTTAGAAAAAGGAACATCATTTAATACTATCAAATCAGGAGCAAAAACAGTTTATGACACTGCAAAAAATGGAGCAAATTTTGGAATTAACAAATTAAACGCTGCTTTCGGCGTAGAAAATGTAGACTAATAAAAATTCCATAAACCACAAAAAAATAATTTTATCCCTTTTTACTCAATAGTAAAAAGGGATTTTTTATACATTTTTAAATTGGCTTTTGTAAAGCTCGCTATACAAACCATTTTTATTTATTAATTCATTATGTTTACCCATTTCGGCAATTTTGCCTTTATCCATTACTACAATGACGTCGGCGTTTTTTATTGTGCTAAGCCTATGCGCAATTATTATGGAAGTTTTTCCTTCCAAAACAAATTTCAAAACATTTTGTATCTGTATTTCTGTGTGGGTATCTATTGCTGCAGTTGCTTCGTCTAAAATCAAAACATCTGAGTTCGAAAGTACCAAGCGCGCAATGCAAAGAAGCTGCTTTTGACCCTCAGATATATTTGCTCCGCCTTCTTCCACTATTGTTTCATAGCCGTCCGGCAAAGATTCTATAAAATGGTCAACTCCTATAAATTTTGCCACTTTTTTCACTTCTTTGTCAGAAGCTTTTAAATTTCCGTACCTTATATTTTCCATTATTGTATCTTTATAAAGCCAGCAGTCTTGCGTTACGATACCAAAATGTTTTCTGTATTCAAAATTATTTATTTTTCTTATATTTTGCCCCATAAAGTCTATGCTTCCACCGTTTGGAGTATAAAATTTAAGAAGTAAATTTACAAGTGTGGTTTTACCCGCGCCGGTTTCGCCAACTATCGCCACAGTGTCACCTTTTTTTATTTTTAAAGAAAGATCTTCTATCACGGGGGTGTTTTCTTTATACTCAAATTTCACATTTTTGAATTCTACGGCAACATCGCTGTTTAAATCGACACTACCCAGACTTTCCACCGTTTCTTCTTCCGGTGCATTTAAAATATTAAAAATTCTTTCTGACGCAGCAGAAATATTTTGCCAAGAATTTGCCAAACTTCCAATTGTTATAAGTGGGTCGTTAAGATTTGCAGAATATGCAATAAATGCGGAAATATTACCAACGGAAAATCCCCGCAAAACCACAAAGTATCCACCCAAAACGCAAGAAATTATGCTGTTAAAATTACCGACAAACCCCATAACCGGAGCAATAAAAGAAGAATAAAAATCCGTTTTCCACTCACATTTATAAATACTGCCGCTAATTTTATTAAACTTTTCTTCAAAACTTTTTTCCGCTCCAAAACTTTTTAAAGTTTCATACCCGGAAAACGATTCCTCTGTGCAAGAATTGATTTTACCTATACTTTCGCGGTATTCTTTGTAATATTTTTTAGATTTAAACGCACTTAAAAAAATAACAAAACCTATTACCGGAAAACTCAAAAAAGATAAAAGGCTCATCTCCCAGCTTATGGAAAACATCATATAAATAACTCCGGCACCCATAAAAACTGAAGAAAGTGTATCACCCAAAAAGCTTGTAAGCGCAAAGCTTATGGCCTCGGTATCGTTAAAAGTGCGAGACATTATATCGCCGTAGCTTGTTTCTTCGATATATCCAAGAGATAATTTGTTTATTTTTTTAGAAATATCTTCCCGTAATTTATAAGAAATTTTTTCTATAACATAATTAGAAAAATATTTTTCCAGACTTTTGCAACTTGCAAACAACAAATAAACGGCCGTGAGCATATAAACGCTTTTAAAAATATAATCATAATTTGCAAAAGGTTGTCCCGGTACAGCATCTGCAAAAAGCGAGGTGATTATATCGCCAAAAATTTTTGGGCTAATAATCCCAACAAACGACTCCAGCACCGAAAAAATCGTAATTAAAGCTATTAAAAATTTATATTCACTGGCATATTTAAAGAATTTTTTAAAGTAGTTTTCTTTTTTAGTTTTCATGCTTCTCACCTCCCGTGCTTTTTATTTTTGTTTGCATACTAAGTATTTCCTTATACAAACTGCAGCTGAGTGTCAAACTTTTGTGGTCTCCCAAGCCAATTATTCCGCCTTGATCCAAAACAATAATTTTGTCTGCATTTTTAATAGTTCCAACCCTGTGGGAAATTACAAAAACTATTTTGTCTTTCAGCCTGTTTGATAAATTCTTTCTAACATTTAAATCCGTTTTAAAATCAAGGCGCGAAAAACTATCATCAAAAACATAAACATCGCAGTCTTTTAGCAAAGCCCTTGCAATGGAAAGTCGCTGACGTTGCCCTCCGGAAACAGAAAAATTCGCCCCGGATATGTTTTTATCCAGCCCGTTTTTTAAAACAAAATCGTAAATCTCAGCATCTTTTAGTGCCTGCATAATTTCTTCTTTTGTGGCAAGTGGATTTGCAATTTTTAAGTTGTATTCTATATCTCCGTTAAAAAGAGGCGCATTTTGAACAATGTATCCCACTTTCCCAAGAAATTTATCGTTTGGTTTAATTTCTTTGTCGTTAAAAAGTATTTTTCCTTCGGTTGGTACCAAAAATCCGGAAAGTATC
>JAFRJS010000048.1 GCA_017432165.1 Clostridia bacterium
AAGAATTAACAAACTTAATAAAGCTATAACTCCAGATGAGTTAAAAGAAACTTTCAATACTGCTCTTTCAAAAGACAATTTGAAGGAATTAGAAAAACAATTTAAATATACTTCCGCAGAAAATCTGACTGAATTTTTAAAAGCCCCCCTTGACAACTATAAAAACACGGCATTGCACTTTGCAGTTTTTAATAAAAAACCCAAATTAACAGAACTGCTAATTAAAAATGGGGCAGACCCATATGCAGAAAACACCTCGGGAACGTACCCGTTAATGTATGCTGCCATGGATATACAATATAAAGATATATTTTACATACTATTAAATGGTAAATTCATTAAAGATCCCATCATTAGGGAAACTGCAGAAAAATCCGGTATATGGCCTAAATAGAATAATTATATAATAAAAAATAAAGCCACCTGCTAAAATGGTAGCAGGTGGAATTTTTTTTGATTATTTTATTTACAGTATATTCATCATATGCATTATTTGTTCAGCTATAAACACAACCAAAGTGGTCGATAACGCCACTATCACAAGGCTTTGCCCTATGTACGCCAAAACAATGGCCACCACAAAACCTATTGTTGCGGAAACGACGCTGCTTGTGGAATGAAAAATTTCCGGTATTGTCATTGAAGTTAAAACCGCAAAGGGGATATACTCCAAAAATGATTTTATAAAAGTGTTTTTAATTTTTTCTTTGCAAAACAGGATTGGAATCACCTTTACGGCAAGCATTACGCCGCACATTGCAAAAATTGCATATATAAAATTTTGTTCGCTCATCATATACTATTTTCCCCCTTCTTCTTTAATAGGAAATAGCCATGCGCCGATTAATGAAGTTGCAATAGCGCAAATAATAATTATCCAAGATGCGTCTAAATACACTTTTATTGTTGGAACACATTCCATAACAACACTCAAAGCCAGTGCAATAAAAATAACTCCTCTGGCCGATTTGGATTCTTTTGCCGCCGGAACGATTATTGCAATAAACATTGCGAAAAGTATAATACCAAGCGCTGAACTTATAGACGCCGGCAATAAATCAGTTACGAGTGAACCAACCGTTGTGCCAACGAAAAAGCCTATATACGGAGATGTGCCAAGGCCTAACAAATAGGAAGGACTAAGCGTTCCTTTTTCTTTCATTGCAAAGCCGAATATTTCGTCGGTGTTTAAAATTCCAAAAAGAATTTTTTGCCAAAGCTTCATTCCTTTTTCAAATCTTTGGGCTATTGATATTGCAAAAAGCATATATCTGCAATTTATTACAAATAATGTAATGGCATACATTATTATTGCCGTTTCGCCGCCTTTTAATAAGTTTATGGCTGCTTGTTGCCCTGTACCTGTAAAAAGGGCCGCACCCAAAAGCTCTGAAACGCCGAAACTCAGCCCCGCCTTAATGGCTGATATAGCACATGCTATTGAGATCGGTATGTATCCAAGTGCAATTGGTATGCCATCTTTAAATCCTTTCATAAACCCTTTTGGTTTAATTACACTGGTACAATTTTCCATAAAAAATCACACTTTCTAAAATTAATATTTACAATAAACAAATGCTTTAACAAAGTTTTACAATAATTATATTACTACACAACCCCAACAATATCAAGGACTTTTCTAAATTTTAATATTTCTTATTTTTTATAATTGACAATTTTAAACTAATAATATAAAATATTTTTTTGTACACACTATTTGATAAATAATATAAACAATTTATCAAATAAAATGTTTTTGGAAAGGAAGTTTTAAAAAACTATGGACTGTATATTTTGCAAAATAATTAACAAAGAAATACCCTCTAAAATAATTTATGAAGATGAAAAAATTTTGATATTCAACGATATAAATCCCGAAGCGCCGGTTCACTTTTTGGTTATACCAAAAGAACATATAGAATCTGCAAAAAAAATAAGCCCCGAAAATAAAGACATAATCTCTTATATATTTATAAAAATTGCAGAAATTACAAAAAAATTAAACCTAAAAAACGGATTTAGAATCGTAAACAACTGCGGCACAGACGGAGGGCAAACCGTAAATCACATTCATTTTCATGTTCTTGGCAGCAGAAAACTCAGCTGGCCGCCTGGCTAATTTAAAAAATAGTTTTTAACACAAAAATCCACTTGCCGGTTGTAGCAGGTGGATTTATTTTTTAGCATATAATTATATAATTTCTAATTTTTTAGGGGCCATATACCGGATTTTTCTGCAGCTTCCCTAATGATTGGATCATTAAATTTACCATTTGATAGTATGTAAAATATATCTTTATATTTTATATCCTTGGCAGCGTACAGTAACGGGTATGTTCCCGAGGTGTTTTTTGCATATGGGTCTGCTCCATTTTTAATTAACAATTCTGTTAATTTGGGTTTGTTATTAAGAACTGCAAGGTGCAATGCCGTGTTTGCATTGTCATCAAGGGGGGCCTTTAAAAATTCAGTCAGATTTTCTGCGGAAGTATATTTAAATTGTTTTTCTAATTCCTTCAAATTGTCTTTTGAAAGAGCAGTATTGAAAGTTTCTTTTAACTCATCTGGAGTTATAGCTTTATTAAGTTTGTTAATTCTT
>JAFRJS010000049.1 GCA_017432165.1 Clostridia bacterium
CACCAATGAATTAAAATATTTGATTCAAAAGGCTTTAACCGATGATTTAGGAAAAGAACAATTCTTTAAAGGAATTGATGCGAGTTATTATTACGAGGGCTATTACGAAATTAAAACAGAAGATCTATAAACACGATTTAAAGAAACAGACTGCTCAATATAAAACTTGAGCAGTCTGTTTCTTTTTTTGGATGATTTTGACTTTTGATTTTAAATTTTTGAAAAAAATAAAAAAAGGCGAAGCCTATATTAATTTATCATATATATTTTAATCTTTTCTTCTTTTGCGTCAAAAAAAAGTTAGTATTTTTAAGGGGTTACAGAATAATATAGCATAAAAAAACTGTGTATATAGCATAAAAAAACTGTGTATATAGCATAAAAAAACTGTGTATATAGCATAAAAAAATCATCAGTTTATGCTATATTATGATATAATAAAAGTATGAAGAACAAACTTTTGAACGAGAATTTCTTCATACTTACTTATGAACACGCAGAGGAGCGTATCTTTATGTCTATTATAACAGAATTTGAAAAAAATCAGAAGCAGGTGAAAGCCTTGAATGAATTGTCAAAGCGTAAAGTAGTCGAGCATAACTCTTTAATTACCAGCATTGCGAAAATGGATAAAACACCACTTAAAATGTTTGAGTTAGCGGTATCATGTATTAATACCGAGGCTCCTCCTAAAGATCATACGGTTTACCTCTCAAAAACCGAACTTTTTGCGTTCTTTAAAGTTTCTGACAATGACAAACATAGTCGTTTCAAGCAGGCAGTTGAGAATATGCAAAAACAAGCCTTCTTTAAAATCCAAGAAAAAAAAGAATATGGGTTCGAGTTTGAAAATATTGTGCCGATTCCCTATGTAAAATGGGCTGATTATCATGATGAAGTTACTATCAGGTTTAGTCCTGAAATTATGCCTTATTTAATCAATCTAAAACAAAATTTCACGCAACATGCCTTGTCCGATATAGCAGAACTGAATAGCAAGTACAGCATTATCTTGTATCGATGGCTATCTATGAATTACAACCAGTACGAGCATTACAGTGCCAAAGGCGGACGCCGAGAAGAACAAGTGGAAACCTATCGCAATCCGTCAATTTCTATACGAGAATTGCGAGAAATGACAGATACAATGAAGGATTATCCTCGTTTTCAAAGTTTAGAAAGCTACATAATAAAGAATTCTTTGAAAGAAATTAATGAGCATACCTCTTTTAAAGTGACTTATGAGAAAGTCAAAAAAGGAAGAAGCATTAATTCTATTGTTTTTCATATCACTAAAAAACGAAGAGCAGATGATAATAGCTACAAGTTAGAAGATAAAGTATATCAAAAAGCGAAAGTTCAAAAAGAACAAAAAGAAAATTTATTATATGCAGAAGCTATGCAAAGCAAATACACCAAGTTATTGCTGGAACATTTTCTTTTATCACCTTATGAAATGACAAATCCAGCTACTATGGCTGGATTGCAGAGAAATGTTTATCCAAAATATGATGAACTCAAAGATTTAATGGGTATAGATGGAGTTAAAAAACACCTTTCATACATTTACTATAAACAAGAACCGTATTCTAAAGGAAATATTGCAAAGTATCTTAAAAAAGCCATTGAGCAATACCTACCAACGGTTAAAAGGCGGGGATTATAATGAGTGATAATTTAAAAACCATAAAGGAGCTAGCGGACGAGTTAGGCGTTAGTAAGACAGCTATAAACAAAAAGGTCACAGATAGAGAACGAAAAGTTTGGTTTTCGAAAATAGGAAACAAGTTTGTGATTAATGAAGATGGTCAAAAATCAATAAAGAGAATGTTTGAGGGGTTGACCGAAAACCAAGAATCGCAAACCGAAAACCTAGAACAAAAACCAAATTCGCAAACCGAAAACTTCTGGAATAATAATGAAAGTAATGCAGATATTAAATATATACTAGATATAATTGAGTATCAAAAAGAGCAGATAAAAGATTTACAAAACACTAAAGATGAACAATTTAAACAATTAAGTAATATGCAAAATCTTTTAGACCAACAACAACGTCTAGCCTTACAGGATAAAAAGTTACTAGAAGAGTATAAATCAGAAAACGACAGATTAAAAGTTCTCAAAATGCCCTCACAGGAAACAAAAGAGGAACAGGCGAATATTCAACCGCAAGAGGAATTAGAAACGCTTAAAGAGCAAACAAGAGCCTTGAATGATAAAATAAAAGGACAGGAAGAACTAAATAATAAAAGTTCTAAAAAATGGTATCAATTTTGGAAATGACAAAAAGCCTATAAAATGAGATTTTAGGCTTTTTATTATTCAACTAGCATAATTCTACTCAAAACCATTTAAGAGGGCTTAAAAGGCAAAACATTGTTCGTGTCGCTAACATTTCATCACAAGTCGATTGAACATCTAAAATATTCTGACCGGAGACATATTCTTTAAATTAATTTGTTGAAAAAATATATTTTGTGTTGGAACATGTCCTCCTGCAAGTATGACAACTTCTGCTTCGCTTATTAACTCACTTTTTTCTTTTGCATTTCTATTATCTAATCCTTTAAAATTCTTAAATTTAAAACCTGAGTTAAAGAAACAAGTCTTCATTTCTTCTGCAAATTTTGAAGTCCAGTTGAAACTCGTGCATATCCGATATTCAAATTTCAGCACCTCCGTTACTTTAATTGTATCATAACTTAAAATAACATATATAATTGAACATAGATTAATTTATGAGTTAATGAACACTAAATATAAAAGAAATAGATGAAAATTGTAGAAAATATAAAGTGTCCAGAAAATGACCATTTTATG
>JAFRJS010000050.1 GCA_017432165.1 Clostridia bacterium
GAAGAAAAAATTTTGCTTATGAAATCATTTGGTGCCGGTAAAATGCAAATTCTTTTTAAACTCGTTATACCTGCAAATATATCGGTAATACTTTCCACATTAAAAATAAATGTTGGTATGTCTTTAATTGGCGTAATAACGGGGGAGTTTTTGGTTTCTTCTTGCGGAATTGGATATTTAATAGTTTATGGCGGTCAAGTTTTTAAGCTGGATTTGGTTATGGCAGGAATATTTATTTTGCTTGTTGTGGCGTCATTTATGTACTTGTGCGTAAGCAAAATAGAAAAATTATATTTAAAGCGCAAAAGATAGTAGGGCGAAAATCACTTTTGAAGCACCGTTTTCATAATATAAAAATGTGCGAAAAAGATGTTCATTATTACTTGGAAATAGCACAAATAAAAAAATATTAAAGGATGAAACATTTATGAACGATTTTATGCAAAACATGCTAAAAAACGAATACGGCATAACACCTTTGCCGAGTGACCCTGTTGTTGCAATGGCGTACGTGCCTTTTCAAATTCCGGAAAACGTATACAGTGCAGAGCAAGGAATAAGCGTGGGTACGATGTTCCCGGAATTAAACAAACCATTTGAAGGAAAAAGTATAGAAGGGGGAACAAATAATGGATGAACGCGAAATGTTAATAAACAGAATAGCGGCTCTGGATTTTGCGATTGTGGAGCTTAATTTATATATGGATACTCACCCAAACGACACAGAAGTAAACATGAAATTAAACGATTACAAAGAAAAAAGTATGCAGCTAAAAAATGAATATCAAGAAAAATTTTCTCCGCTATCTTCTAAAAATATAGAAGAAAACCGCTGGGGATGGATTTCCGACCCTTGGCCATGGAATAATGATAATGGGGGTAATAAGTAATGTGGGTTTACGAAAAGAAACTGCAATATCCGATTAATATAAAAAATACAAATCCTGCGCTTGCAAAAATGATTATAACTCAGTATGGAGGACCTAATTGCAGCATAATATAAAAAATTATTTTAAGTTATTTATTTCATCGGGGTGAGAAGTGTAGTAGTTTGAAAGCGTTTGTGATATGCTTTCAAGGATTTTTTGTTTGTTGGAATCGAAATTTTTTGAGCTGACTTTAAGTGTTTTTTTGCTGTTTAAAATAATATACGATTCTGCTTTTAAATCGTTTTTTTTCATAGTTATCACCGTGTAACTTTTAAATATTAATACTTATTTACAAAAGAGGTTTCTTATGAGCAAAAAACGTTTTATTGTATAAAATGAATATTTTTGTTTGGTTAATATGCTAATATTTATAATTTTAAAAGTTGTGTTTTTATTGTATAATATATATAAAGGATAAATATTAAGAAAGAGGTTGTTAAATGAAATTTAAAAAGGTGTTTTTTTTATGGCTATTTTTAGTCATTGTATTTTCTTGTGCAAAAACTGATGCTAAAATGATTAAAATACAAAGTAAATATCTTGGTTTTAGCCCGCATAATTGCAAATTTTCTACTGAAGTTTTTGCACCTTACGAAAAAGAAATTGAGTCGAAATTGAGCCTATTAAATAATAGTTTTAATGGATTTTTAGGTTCTTCCCCGGACGTTGTTATTGTTGTTGATAATGATGGTTTTAATGAAGAAGAGCAAGACTTTTTAATTAGTTACGAAAAGGATTTAATCGAATCTGGCATGGTGTTTTACGGGTGTAATGCTTATGATATGAGATATGAATTTTTTATTAAATTGGATAAATTGGAAGATATGTCCAGGAAAAGTGACCTGAGTGAACTTGATGTGCTTAATTTTATAGTATCTGTTTACATGAAACAATTTAATAATATTTTTTTGTCGTCAAATTCTAATTATAAAAAGTACCAATATGATTTTTTTTTAAATTATTTAAATTTTGATAGGAGCATTAGCGCTAAATGTAGCGCTAATTTTTTATTTTTATTTGGTTGCTAAAAATACTAAAATGTTATAAAATTAAATAGTAGAAAACGAGAGGAGAAAATTTTATGTCAGTAGATTACAACAGTACTTTAAATTTACCCAAAACGGATTTCCCCATGCGTGCATCACTTCCGGAAAGAGAGCCGGAAACTTTAAAAATATGGGAAGAAAACAAATTATATAATAAAATAATAGAAAAAAACAGGGGGAAAAACCGCTATGTTCTTCATGCGGGACCTCCTTACGCAAACGGAGATATTCACCTTGGCCATGCGCTTACCAGTGTTTTAAAAGACATAATAGTAAAATATAAAAATATTAGCGGGAATGAAGCACCGTACGTCCCGGGTTGGGATACGCACGGACTTCCGACGGAAATAAAAGCCCGGGCAAAAGTTGGGGCAGAAAAATCTAAAAACATGTCAGACTTAGAGCTGCGGGAAATATGCAAAGATTTTGCAATTAACTATGTAGTAAGGCAAAAAGAACAGTTTAAACGTTTAGGAATACTTGCGGATTGGGAAAATCCTTATATTACACTTAAACCTGAATACGAAGCCGAACAAATAAGGACATTTGCCCATATGGCTTCTAAAAAAGGAACTATTTACAGGGGACTCAGACCTGTTCATTGGTGCCCTTCTTGTGAAACTGCTCTTGCAGAAGCGGAGCTTGAGTACAAAACCGATAAATGCCGCTCAATTTTCGTTAAGTTTAAACTTGCAAACGATAATGGCGTGCTTTCTAAAATGGGCGTAGATATACAAAATACATATTTTATAATCTGGACCACAACGGCGTGGACTTTGCCTGCAAACCTTGCAATATGTGTGGGCAAAGATTTTGAATATAGCGTAATAAAAAGCGAAAACGAATTTTATATTGTGGCAGATGCTTTAAAAGAAAGTGTTATGAATGCCGGAAATGTAGAAAATTATGAAGTTATTGGTAAAATTCCGGGTAGCAAATTGGAATTCATGGAAGCAGAGCACCCATTTTTAGATAGAAAATCTTTGGTTATCGTTGGTGATCATGTAACGTTAGATAGCGGAAGTGGTTGCGTTCATACTGCACCGGGTCATGGTATGGAGGACTTTGAGGTTTGTAAAAATTATGAAAACATTCCCGTTCTTGTGCCGGTGGACGCTTCGGGCAATTTAACCGAAGAAGCGGGTATGTTTAAAGGTCTTAAATTCGATAAAGCATCAGGTGAAATTATCAAATTTTTGGGCGATAATGGTCTTCTTTTTGCAAGTAAAGTTATAGACCACCAGTATCCGCACTGCTGGAGATGTAAATCAGAAATAATTTTTAGGGCCACTGAGCAGTGGTTTTGCTCTGTGGAGCAGTTTAAAAAAGAAGCATCCGAAGAAATAAAGAAAGTAAAATGGAACCCGGCGTGGGGGGAAGAACGTATGCTTTCTATGATAACGGAGCGTAATGATTGGTGTATTTCCAGGCAGCGCATATGGGGAGTTCCGATACCGATTTTTTTCTGTGATAAGTGCAAAAAAGAAATAATAGACGAAAAAATAATGCTAAATGTTGCTGATATTTTTGAAAAAGAAGGTTCAAATTCATGGTTCGCCAATGGCCCTGAATATTTCTTACCGGAGGGTTTTAAATGTCCGCATTGTGGTCATGACCACTTTACCAAAGAAAAAGACATTATGGACGTTTGGTTTGATGCGGGCGTATCTCATGCGGCAGTTTGCCAAAAAAGACCCGATTTGGCTTTCCCTGCGGATCTTTATTTAGAGGGCGCAGACCAGTACAGAGGCTGGTTCCAGTCTTCGCTTATTACATCTATTGCCACGACGGGAAAATCGCCGTATAAAGGCATTGTAACTAACGGATGGGTAGTTGATGAAGAAGGAAAAAAGCAATCAAAATCGTTAGGCAATGGTGTGGATCCTCAGGAAGTAATTCAAAAATATGGAGCTGATGTTTTAAGGCTGTGGGTGGCGTCGGTTGATTATCATTCGGATGTAAAAATGTCGCACGAAGTATTAAAGCAGCTTAGCGAGGCATACAGAAAAATAAGAAATACCGCCAGATTTATTATAGGGAATCTTTATGATTTTGATCCGGACAAAGATATGGTAGACTTAAAAAATATTTACAATATTGATAAATGGGCAGTTGCAAAACTTAACAAAATTATTGATAAATGTATTTCGGAATATGAAAATTTTGAATTCCATAATGTTTTTCATGCACTTCAGAAATTCTGTATTGTTGATATGTCTAATTTCTATTTGGATGTGCTAAAAGACAGATTATACGTTGAAAAGGCAGACAGCAAAGGACGTCGTAGCGCTCAAACGGTGATTTATTTAGTACTTGATGCGCTTGTGAAACTTATTTCGCCGATTTTATCATTTACTGCGGAAGAAATCTGGAAACACATGCCGCACAAATCAAGCGATAATAAAGAAAGTATATTTTTAAACGATATATGCGGTAAAGTTTCGGTTTCTATAGATGATAAATTTATCGCCGATTGGGATAAAATTCATAAAATCCGCGACGAAATAAAAAAAGTCCTTGAAATCCAAAGAAAAAATAAGGTCATAGGTTCTTCTTTGGAAGCTGAGATTGTTATTTTTGCAGATGGGGAGCTTTATAAATTTATAAACGAGCATTTGGAAGAACTTAAATCTGTGCTGATAGTTTCCGGAATGGAAATTAAAAATTCCGGTGAAGGGCAGTATAAAGTGGAAAACATAGACGGCCTTTCAATAGATATTTCGCATTCATCTTATAATAAATGCGAAAGATGCTGGACATACGACAAAACAGTGGGGCAAAACCCCGAAAGCCCAACAATTTGCGCAAGATGCCAAAAAGTTATAAAAGAGTAGAGATCGTGTGAGGTTTTTTATGTATTTGTTTTGGGTAATTGTTTTTGCTGTATGCGGGTTAGATCAGGCGGCCAAAATTTTTGTAAAGATTAGTATTCCTGAATTTTTTAAGGTAGAAACCACAATTCCCTTTTTAAAAATAACGCATATAAAAAATTTTGGTGCGGCGCTGGGCATTTTAAACAGCATCAGATGGATTCTTGTGGCAATTACAATAATTTTTATAGCCTACTTTTTGTATTTGGTAACCATAAAGAAAATTAAAGATAGATTGTTTATATTGTCTGCAGCATTCATAGTTGGCGGAGGAATTTCAAATTTAACAGACAGAGTTTTACATGGCCACGTTATAGATTATTTGTCTGTATCGTTTTTTCTGCCTGTGTGCAATTTAGCGGATTATTTTATCAGTGCCGGAGTGATTTTGCTGGGTATTTATATTTTAAAAACCGAAAAAACAAATAAAAAAAGCTTCTCTTAAAAATTAAGGGAAGCTTTTTTGCTATTTAGCTCAAATTTTTTACCAAATTTTCAAGTTCTTCTTTAGCGCAGGGGGATTTTAGATAGCTCCATGAATAAATCATTATGCCATCAAAATTTAAATTTTTGCATATTTTAAATTCGCTGTCAAGAATATTATTTTTTAGTCGCCAAGTACCACTGTCAGCTGGAGTCCCCGCTTTATAAAGCGCAAGTCCGCAGTAAAGTTTTATATTGTTATTGTTTTTAAAAATCTCTTGCCATTTTTTTGCTGTAGGCTCAAAGGGCATTTCTCTAAAATCTGTGCTCCAGTAAATTTGTGGGCATATGTAGTCGATATACCCCATATTTTCTGCCCAAGTTTTTATGTCTGCGCCGATGATATTGCACTTTTCAAAGTTTCCGGGCGGCGATATCCCAAATTCCACATTTGAATTTGTGCTTTTTATGGAGCTGTATATTTCTTTTATTAATAAATTTATAGCTTCTTTTTTGGAAATGCCGCTAAATTGCTGTAAGTTTTCGTCAGTATTTTCGGGATAAAAATAATCGTCTATGTGTATGCCGTCTACGCTGTAATTCTGGGTAATTTCTTTAATGCCGTTTACGATTAATTCCCTGATTTTTGGGTAAGACGGATTGTAGTATAAACTGCCGCCACTTTTTATAAAATATTTTTCCTCCCCGAATTTAAAGCATGGATTTGACGGGCAAAGTTCGTTTGGGCAGGACGGCAATTTAATTCGCATGGGATTAACCCATGCGTGAATTTTCAAGCCGTTTTCGTGGCAAGCTTTTGTCATATATTCAAGCGGGTCAAAACCGGGATTTTGGCCTTGAATTCCTGTTAAAATATGTGACCAAGGAAAATACTCCGATTTATATATCGCATCTCCGTGAGATCGTACGTGTACGATAAGCGTGTTTGCGCGATTTTGTTTGGCTGTTTTTACTATTTCGTCAAATTTATTTTTAAATTTTTCCTCTGTGTTTTCGGGGGAGTTTATGTTTAAATCTAAATATGGTACCCAAACGCCGACCATTTGTGTGTCGTTTTTGCTATTTTCTGATTTATTTTGATTAATCGAAGACACAGTGTACGAATTATTGTAAGATTTAATATATCGGCATACTAAAATTATCGATGCCAATAAAGCAAAAGAAACAAACGCCGACCTTAAAAATTTAAATTTATTTTTTTTCATAGTTTTATTGAATTTATAGCTTCTTTTATATCCGGGGCTTTAAATACGTATGTTCCCGCCACGCAAATATCCACAGGGTATTTTTTTATCTCTTTTATGGTTTCGCCGTTTACTCCGCCGTCTATTTCTATTAGGATATTTTTTGAGTTTTCTCGTATTGTTTTTGATTTTTCAAGCTGATTCCTCATAAATTTTTGTCCGCCGAATCCCGGCTCAACGGTCATTATAAGTGCTAAATCGATGTCGTTTAAATAAGGTATAATTTTTTCGGCGGGCGTGTTTGGTTTTATGGATAATCCGGCTTTTATGTTGTAGCTTTTAATTAATTTAATTGTTTCGAGTATATTGCAGTTTGATTCCAGGTGAAAAGTTATGATGTTTGCTCCTGCCTCTGCAAATTGTTTTATGTATTTATGTGGGCTGTCTATCATTAAATGCACGTCAAAAGGAACAGTGGTTAGGCCCCTCAGTGATTTAACCACATCAGACCCAAAAGAAATATTTGGCACGAAATTTCCGTCCATAATATCCATGTGAATATAATCGGCGCCAAGTGATGATATTTTTTTAATTTCATTCCCCATTTGCGAAAAATCGCACGCCAGCATAGAAGGTGATATTTTCATAAAAATTGGCCGTTTGGCCGTTCACTTCCTTAAAATTAATTTTCTATATTATTTTATCATAAACCAAAGAAGAAAAATTGTCGAATTTTTTAACATTTTTTATTTGGTGGCATAGTATGTTAATGGGAGTTGATAAAAATGAAGACAGAAAAAAATAATTGTGTATGTGGAAATGGATGTACAGCCTCAGGGATAATTCTTGGAATAATTTTTGGCGTAATAATTGCAGTGCTTTTTTCTTTGGGTTTCACACCTTTAATTGTAACCGGTATCTGGATAGCTTTTGCAATTGCCGGCGGAGCTCTTATATTTTTGCTTGTGGCGGCGTCTAGTGTAAGCCGCCAGAATACCCCAAGGTTATGGCACTGTTTAAGAGAAAAATTTTCTTGCCTAATATTTGGTACAATAGGTACTATTATAACCTCATTGGCAGCACTTTCTATTGTGCTTGAAATTGCTGTTATTTCAATAGTAATTTTAATTGGTGCCGGAGCGTTTTTCTTTACGTTTTTGATTGTTGCGTTAGTGTCTTTGCTTAAATGTCTTGTGGCTGAATAAACTCCTAAATCAAAAAATATCCGAGTGAATTTTTATTCACTCGGTTTTTATTTTTTGCCTTTTTTTCATATATATTTATTGATACGATTTGTATAAAGGGGGGTATTTTTTGAAAACTGCCGCTGCATACATCAGAGTTTCAACGGAAGATCAGCTTGAGTTTTCGCCTGAAAGTCAAATAAAAACAATAAAAAAATACGCCAAAGAGCATGGCTATGATTTGCCGGAGGAGTATGTTTTCGTTGATAAAGGAATTAGTGGAAAAAGCGTTAAAAACAGAACCGAGTTTATAAAAATGATAGAAAAAGCAAAAAATGTGCCAAAACTTTTTGACGTGATTTTGGTGTGGAAATTTTCCAGATTCGCAAGAAATAGGGAAGATAGCGTGGTTTATAAATCAATGCTAAAAAAGAAATTTAATATTTCTGTTGTGTCTGTTTCTGAGCATTTGTCTGACGACCCAACTTCAATTTTAATAGAGGCGCTTCTTGAGGCAATGGACGAGTATTATTCGATAAATCTGGCGCAGGAAGTAAAAAGGGGTATGAATGAAAAATTTTTGAGGGGTGGAATTATAAACGCTCCACCTTTTGGTTACAAAAAAGGTGATTTTTCATTTGAAGTGGATAAGCAGTCTTCCAAAGTGGTAAAGATAATATTTGAAGATTTTTTAAACGGACTTAGCTTAAGGTCGATTGCGATAAAGCTTGATAATTTAGGCGTTTATACCAATAGGGGAAATAAGTTTGATGTGCGCTCGGTAAAGTATATTTTAACTAACCCCGTGTATACCGGTAAACTTAGAATGAAAAAAGAAAAGTGTGCGGTTGAATTTGATGTAATAAACGGTATGCATAGGCCTTTAATAAGTAAAAATGATTTTGAAAAGGTGCAAAAAATTTTGAAGCGGGGCGAGAATTTAAACTTAAAAACCCGAGGGAAAAATATTCATATGCTAAGTGGCCTTGTTTTTTGCGGTAATTGTGGGGCTAAACTTACAATTTGTTCAAAAAATAATTTTTTGCAGTGCTGTAAATACTCCAAAGGTATCTGCAAGATCAGCCATGGGATATCTGCCAAAAAAATAAGCGAAGTAGTCTTAGAAAAACTAAAAGAAGATATTGGCGATGAAAAAATAAATATAATTGTAAATCCAAAAAAACAAAAAGCCGAAATAGAAATTTTAAAAAATTCATTAATTAAAGAAAATAAAAAAATTTTAAAAATTGAAAAAGCCTATGAAATTGGCGCGGATACTTTGGAAGAGTATAAAACCAAAAAATATTTGCAAAAAGAAAAAATAAGTGGCTTGATAAATAGTTTAAATTCAAAAAAATGTTTGAAATATGCAAGTAACACTGCTTTAAAGGTTGATTTTTTTAAGCTTCTGGGAATTTTTAAAAGCGATAAAATCTCCGAAAATTTAAAAAACCAAATATTAAAATCGTTTATTTCCAGGATAGTATTTAGTAAGGGGGAAAATAGTGTTAAAATATTTTATTATGTGGGCAGTGATTTTTAAAAATTTATATCTTTTTGAAATAAGGTGGTCCTGATGGGGAACTTGGGGCGTCGCTTAGGTACTTAAGCCAGCGTTTTTCAATGCCGTATCCAGAACTTAAAGCAATCCTCACAGATATAGGTACAGAAGAATAAGAACATTGAGGTTATACATTAAAAACCGCTATCTTTTCTCATAGAGGGAGTGTTTAAGCTTGGCAATGCTTTTCGAGCAATGTTATTTAATATCTTTTCTACTTCGCTATGACTTTTTACGCAGTAATCTACGCATATTTTTACTTTAGTCTTTCCGATATTAAATTCTTTTGCTACATTTCCCTGCCGATTTTCTTTGCCCAAAAACATTCCCTCCTTATATAAACAAATTATATGAAACTAAAAACTTGTACTATACTAAATCAAACCTCTTAGTCCGTTTTAAAAACGGCACACGAATTTCACGTCCCCACAGCCTGTGGAGCCACCCTCATTGCCTGCGACGGTTTTATCACGCTCGGACTGTGACTGAGTGGGAGTATCTTTAATTGTTACTAAGATTTTTTATTAAATTGTCAATGTTCTTGGAAGGATAAATTTATCCCTCCACTTATATAAAGATCCTTTTGGGGCTATTTTTTATGCGCAAAACTTGTCGAACTCAAAAATTATTTTTTGGACATTAAATTTTTTAAAATCCTTAGTATTTTATCAAAGCGATTTTTTACACTCGATTGATTAATTCCGTACTTTAAAGCAAGCTCCTGTTGGGTTTTACATTCCTTAACTATGTAGCTGATAAAAATCTGATCTTCGATAGATAAACTCTTTACCGCTTTATGTAAATTTTCATTTTCAATACTATGGATATCTTGCGAAGTAGAGAAACCACCGCTCCATAGGCTTGTCCTCTTGAACCTAAAAAAAGAGCAGAGTTTTACACCGGAAGTGCAAAACTCTGCTCATAAAATCAGGTATTAAAAATGCTCTGCATAATATAAAGCCAATTTTCAAAGTATTTTATGTATCAAAATTTATTTTTGCAAAGCATTTAAGATGCCATATGTCAAAATCCCCTTTTAAAGTGTCAATACCTAATTTTCTTATAGGCTGTGCACTTTCTTTGATTATTTTTAAGCAGGCAAATTAAAAAAACTTAGCCTACCCAGCTAAATTTTAGATCAGGTAATAATGTAAGCCGTTTCGCAGTATGGCTGGGGTTTTCAGGAAGGTTTTATCGTACTTTGTAGCTTTTAAAAGTATTTTAAGATTAAAAAGTAAAAACAATTGACTTCGTTCAAAAAATATGCTACAATGAAGGAGTAGATTATGAGTATGGAGAATAAAGAAATGAGTATATTAAAAACATTAATAATAAATAATAACTGGTATAGCTATTACAGGTAATCGGTATCTGTAATAGTTTTGTGTGCCATTACGGATATCCGATAAAGGAAATCTGTAATGGCTTTTTAGTTTTAAAGAATCAAATTAAAGAGCCTATAACTTTGAAAAGTTTCGGGCTCTTATTTTTATTGTTCTGAAGGAGGAAAAATTATGTTCTTCATAGTACTATACGATACTCGATACCGAAAGGTCTTAGTTTCAATCATATATAAAAAACTAATATGTAAAGGAGTTTTTACCATGAAAGAAAAACGATGGTGGATTTCAATAATATTTATAACTTTAGCTATAATAGGCATTTTTAAACAAGGTGGTCAAAGCAAAAAAGCATTTAAAATCGGGATTTTACAGTTTACCGAACACGAAGCTTTGGATGCCGCAAGGCAAGGCTTTATTGATGAAATTAAAAAATCGGGATTGGAAGTTGAAATAGATTACAAAAATGCACAAGCAGACCAATCAAATTGCACCTTAATAGCAAATCATTTTGTTTCGGAAAACTGCGATTTGATTTTCGCAATTGCCACTCCTGCGGCTCAATCGGTAGCAGCAGTAACTTCAAGAATTCCTATATTGGTAACGGCTATCACCAATCCCGAAAGTGCGGGTCTTGTAAAATCAAACGAAAAACCGGAAACAAACGTAAGCGGTACTTCCAACCTTGCACCAATTGCCAAGCAAATAGAATTAATTAAAAAAATTAAACCAAATGCGAAAAATATTGCGGTTTTGTATTCGTCAAGCGAGGCAAACTCCAAATTTCAAGCTGAAATAGCTTTAAATGAAGCTGAAAAATTGGGCTTAAATGCAAAAGAGTTTACGTTCAGTCAAATAACGGAAATTCAGCAAGTAATAGAATCGATGCAAGGCAAAATTGATGCAATATACACTCCGACCGATAATATGGTGGCTTCAAATATGACACTTATATCAAAAACGGCTTTAAATCTCGGAATACCAGTGATATGTGGTGAAGATAATCTGCTTTCAAAAGGCGCTGCCGGAACATTTGGAGTAAATTACAACGAACTCGGAAAAATTACCGCAAACCAAGCCAAAAGGATTTTAATGGGGCAAGAATCACCTAAAAATATGCCTATTGAATACATAAATAATTCAAAATTAGCAATTAACGAAGAAGTTTTAGCGAAGTTGAATTTAAGTATTATGAATTGATATTCAAGGAGGAATAAAATATGAAATTTTTTAATAAATACTCGGCAGTTATGGCAAGCGTCGCCGGAATTTTAATGTTTTTCAGTTTTTTTGAAAACAAGCAAAATAAATTTTTTAATATAGGAATTACGCAAATCGTTGAACATGAGGCGCTTGACAACGCAAGACAAGGTTTTATAGATGAACTAAAAAGTTTAGGTTATGAAGAAGGTAAAAACGTA
>JAFRJS010000051.1 GCA_017432165.1 Clostridia bacterium
CGGCTGTCAGAGGTCTTAAAATCGTTTCTAGGGATATTCCAGTTTCTATAAGCTATCTAAAATCTGCCTTTAGGTTGTTAGGGCTTGCCCTGACCGAACGGAGTGAGCCTTAAAGAGAAAGACGAGAAGTTATATCTAAACTAGCTTAAAACGTATTATATGACCGTATACGACTATCCCTCCCTTTTCCTAAAAGACGGTTTTGATTTTAGCGAGTGAGCGAAGCGAACGCTGCAAGTAAAATGTGAGCGTGATTTTCGCTCACTCCTTTTTTTATTTTTTTGACTGTGTTATTTGTTTTTGAAATAGAGAAACAAAACACACGCCTACGCGCGCCTTTATATTTTATTTATACTTCTTTAATACTTTATAATACTTAGGGAGACAAGAATGGCTTTATATCAACGTTTACGAGCATAATACCACCCCAAAAAGCACATGACTCCACCCCAAAAAGCACATGACTCCACCCCAAAAAGCACATGACTCCACCCCAAAAAGCACATGACTCCAACCCCTTTATTGTAAAAATCCCTTTTTAGATGTTTTTATGATATAATGGTTTGTAACGTAATTAATACTATGTTTGATTTGGAGGATATAAGCATGGGCAAACAGAATTATATTTGGCGGAACGACCGAAATTTTGCTTTAGATGAATATGAACAACAACAATATTACTATGTGGCAGAATCTAATGACTTAATCACTAAGGCAAGACATGATTTAACTGCTAGAGAATTAAAAATAATGGATTACGTTATTTCAAAGATACAACCCACTGATAGTGGGCTAATAACTATAAATACTTCGATGTATGAACTTACAAAAGTTTTAGAACTAAAAGCCAGCGGACGAACTTATAGTCAAATAGCCCAAAACTTAGAAGATATGCGTGCTAAAAGTATAAAAATATACAATGAAAATGACCGTTCAATCACTATGACAGGCTGGTTTGAAAGAGCTAAAGTCTGGGAAAATGGTCAAATTGAATTAAAAATCAATGAAGATTTCTCCCCTTATCTCATTGATTTGAAAAATAATTATACTCAATATTTGCTGATTGATACGGTTAAGTTAAAAAGTAAATACTCTATCTTGCTTTATAAGCTTATGAGAGAAGCGGATAAGGATAAAGGCAATTCAATTGCAATCTTACAAGGAACTCCTGAAGAATTTAAAGAGTGGTTAGGTGCCCCAGATAACTACACCTATAATCAGTTAAAAGAAAAAATATTAAAAAAAGCAGTTGAAGAAATCAATTTAAAAATTGAGGATATGGATTTAGAAATCTTACAAGGACGGTATGGACGTAAAGTCGTGCAAGTAGAAATTCATAACAATTGGACCGTACAAAGAGCAACAGCAGAAAATGCAAACGAAATAAAAAATATCACTACTCATGATTGGGTAAACTAATCTAAAAAATCGAGCAAAGCGACAACGAAAACAGATAATAATTTCAAAGAAATTTCATCTGTGTTTGAGTAAAGGTTGTAGGAATATCCTACCAAGTAAAAACGTTAGTTTTTGGGTTTGTGTACACAAACCCGTAGCTTGCCTCATTTATTCTAAAGACTGTCTATATTTGAAGTTTTTGACTTTCTTCAAGTTGTTTGTCTTTTTGTATAATTTTGTTATGTGGATTTCAGATAATCTTGAAAAATTAAAACAATACGATTATCGGTTATCTAATTGAAAATGCTGAATAACAAAAGGAGAGATAAAAATGAACCCTATAACTTTAAAAGAAGTTTATAAACAAGTCCTTGAAATGAAGGTTAAAGACCTTGATGAAGCCTTAATACAGGCGGAATCGGAAGAAGAGAAAAAGTTTTACGTGCAATTATATAACTTTCAGTTGGCTACCCAACAAAAAGAAATTATTAATCAAAAGGACTTTACGATATGATAGGTATCCCTACAAGCTCATATTTTGCGTTTTAAGAGCTTTTAACGAGTAAGACGGATAATTTTACTTGGGAGATACCTAAACGGCTGTCAGAGGTCTTAAAATCGTTTCTAGGGATATTCCAGTTTCTATAAGCTATCTAAAATCTGCCTTTAGGTTGTTAGGGCTTGCCCTGACCGAACGGAGTGAGCCTTAAAGAGAAAGACGAGAAGTTATATCTAAAC
>JAFRJS010000052.1 GCA_017432165.1 Clostridia bacterium
AAATAACGAAATTGAGATACATTTTTTTCGATGACATTTATTAAATCTGAAATTTTAATGTCTCTTGGATGCATATTTCCATCAAAATTTTGTAGGAAATCTAAGTTATAGTTCATTTATATATTCTCCTAAAAAAAAAAGAGAGTATTATTTCTAATCTCTCCTTTTTTTCTTTCACGTATTGAGTTTCACCTCACGCTAGATATGCCCTATCTTACCTCAAGGGATGGTAGTTCTGACATTATTTCACTCTAAAATAGAGCCCACAGACGGGAGCAAACTATATCCACTAGTTCGCAATGTTTTTTATTATTTATATATATTAAACCATTTTTTTTAGTTTGAATTTTATTTTTTTTGTGAATATAGTGATATAAACTTTTTCTATTATTTTTAGCTTAAGCTAAAAATAATAGAAAAAGTTTATATCACTGAGTTTAAATAGATAGAAAATATTTTCTATATTGACATGAAATTTTTTTCATGATAGTGTAGAAGTATATATAGAGAGGGATACAACATGAAAAATAGTAATAACAATAAAGTAGTATCACTAAAAAAAAATTTTTCATCATGGAAACAAGAAGGTTTGGATAATCATGGTTTTTTTGTTATATTCAATGGGTTTTTAGAAGAAAATATATTGCAAAAAATTAGTGGTGGTGCAATGAAATTGTATATTTTTTTAGGATTAAAGTCAGATAATAAAACTGGAGAATCGTTTTATAAAATTTCTACTATTTCTGATTATTTCAAGGTTAGTGATAGAACTGTATCTAATTGGTTTTCTGAATTAGAAAAATTAAATTTAATTATACGCTATCAATTGAAATTTAATAGCGTCTCACATACATATTTAAATTCATACAAATTAGGTAAAAAAAGGAATAAAAAAATTTAAATATCCGCAATTGCTCTGTCAATCGTCCAGTTATTATGTACTTCAACTTGAACGAATTTAAGTGTTTTTTACTTTTTTAGTGAGGATCATTCCTCTTTTTTTCTGCTATTTTTGTCATATTGTCTAAAGTTTCTTGCTTGATTCTTTCAAGTTCTTTTTGTTCATCATGAGTTCATTTTTACTATTTTGTCGCTAAATGCAAGCTATTTTCTATTTTTTTCGGTCAAAATGACCGACTTTTTTCGTCAAAAATTTTATCAATTTTGACAAAAAAAAAGGCTAAAAAAAGCCTCAATTTTTTCTAGCCCAAATACTTATTTACCAATATTTTTCAATTTATTGACTACATCAGATTTCTTAGCTTTTTCTTTAACGTAATCGGTTAATCCTGTTTTGTTTGATACAGCAGCAATCGCTTGAATTCCCAAAAGAATTAGAGCAGCTTCTGCACTTCCCTTAGTTTTACCTTGTTTAAACCCTGCAGCTTTTCCTGTGTGATACCCGTGTCCCCATTGTTTGCTCAATGTATATTTCTCCTTTTTATATATTATTTACTGTCCAATTATTGTGTACTTCAACTTGGACAACTTTCCGACCATAGCGAGCTTGAAAAATTTCTAAGTCCATATCGTCAATTTTTAAATTGATTTCTTCAACTGCAAGCTTTAAAATTTTGTCTTTGAATTGTCCATAAGTATAGGATTTCGGAGCACCTAACCATTCTCTAAACTCTTCGGGTGTTCCTTGTAAGATAGCGATTGAACGACCATTGTCTCTATCACACTCACGCATGAGTTTATAAAGCAAAATAGAGTAGCGGCTTTTTAATTTAGTGGTATCAAGCAGTAGATGCTGAGTGTAATTGTTTTTTAGACCGAGCAAATGAGGTGCTAGTTTAGGCGACAACTCAATCTCAACTTGACCATTTTCGTGATATTCAGCAGACTGTACCCACCCAGTTTGAGTGATTGTTCTGCGTTCTTCATCATGAATAAGTACTTCTTTTTTTCGTAATTCGCCAATAGCCTTTGCCATGTCTGCATAGTTTTTGCCGTTTTGATTAATATTTAAGACCTTTGTTAGCTCATACATGGAAGTCTTGACTACGTGGAAATTATTATCATCAGGCATTATCTTTGAAATGACAAAGTCCATGAGTTTAAGTTCTCTAGCTGTTAAGTCATGCCTTGCCTTATTGATTATGTCGTTTGACTCGACAACATAATAGAGTTGTTGCTTTTCATAATCATCTAAAGCAAAGTTTCGGTCGTTTTTCCAGATGTACTTCTGTTTTTTAGCTATATGTTTTTCTCCTTTCTAACGTAAAGTAAAAGCATGTAAAATAACTATATAATAAAAAATACCCAAAAACAAGTTATAATACACAACGATACGTTGTATCATGTACTTTTAGGTGATGTATCATGTACTTTTAGGTGATGTATCATGTACTTTTAGGTGATGTATCATGTACTTTTAGGTGATGTATGCAAGACTCCAGACGCGTGGTTGAGCCATTTAAAAATCCCTAAGTATTATAAAGTATTTATAAATAAAAAGAAATATAAGGCGCACGCGAGAGCGTCCGTTTTGTTTTTAAATATCAAAAACGAAAACAACAAATCAAAAGAAAATAAAAAAGGTAAATTTCTAGCGAAATTTCCTAAGTTCATTTTTAAGGGGCAAGCCCCTTTTCTCTTTCGAGAAAATTCCCCCAAGTTCAAAAGAGGGCTAAAAGGAAAACTAAACGAGGTATTCGAGTTTTTGATTGTCCATTTTGACATCAAACGCAAAATAAACTGACCGACACTTTGTTAAATGCCCCTAAAGTCAATTTTAAGCCGTTTTAAGCTACTTTAGAGATAAACTTGAATAATTCTATTCAGGAAATCTAAAATGTCATACAAGCCATTCTGAGCGTTTCTAGGACAATACAAAAAGCCCTTGACCTAAGTCAAGAGCTAAAGTCACCAGTTGGCGGAACTTTTAACCGCAATCCGAGTTCTTTAGACAACCATAGCCAAGCTGTCAAGGTAGCACCCCAACCTGTTGAGCGAACTCAACCTGATTTTCTTACTGATGATTTACTTTATTTTACCACAAATCTATCTTGACCGACCTTTAGAAATATGATTATCCTTGACTTTTTCAGTATTTTTAAACGGATTATAGCGATTTACGATTTGAGACTTAGACTTAAAGTCCTTTTTAGGCATTTCATTTTTACTATTTTGTCGCCAAAATGCTAGTTTATCAGTCGCTAAATGCAAGCGTTGTATCAAACCTATGTTTTGTTTTTTAAGCTGATTGACACGTAATTCCAAGTGGTCTTTATCTTTGTTTAAATTCGCTCTATATCTACGTTCTTTCGCTAATTCCTCGCTTAAATTGGAGACTTCAGCAAGCAGACTGTCTCGTTTGTTTTCTTGATACGAAAACCCATCACGTGCTTTTTCATAGACTTCTTGACTGACTTCGTAATATTTTTTACCTGTGATTGTTTTTCGTTCTTTCGCTGAAAAATTAACTCGCCATTTTTCTACAAACTCTCTGCCACGTTGCATTATTTTCAGAAGATTGTTTTTATCGGCTCTGAGAGTCTCTAATTCTTTTTTTAAGCCCCTTTTGGTATCTTTGAGTGTATTTACCTCGCTTTTTAGTTCAGACACCTTAGAACGCAAATTAAGGGCATTGTCGTATGTTTCTTTTACTTCGTCTGTCAATACTTTTAACTCGGCTACCAGATTTTCTTTGTTTATCGCCAGTAACTCAATCTCTCGTTCGATATTTTCAGCATTTTCTTTAGCAACAGACAAAACTTTATCAGCTTTTTGCATTGTCTCACGATATTGACTTGGTTTTTCGTATTTATGAGTGCCAACAACTTTTCTGACTGCCCCCATTTCTTGGACTAATTCGTCCATTTTCTCGACTTGTAGCGCTCTAAACTGCTTAAAATCAAGTCCATTGTTCTTAAACCATTTTGAAAAAGAGGGTCTCTTAGTGATACCTTGTTTATACCCTGTAGCTACAGGAACAACGTTCATGTGCAAGTGAGGTGTAGCTTCGTCCATGTGAATCACTGCATTGTAAATTTTTAGATCAGGAAAATTTTGCTCAAACCATTCAACGTATTTTTCTAGTTGAATTGCAAAGCCTTGTCTTGCATCAGGAAATTCTTCGCAAAGTTCTTTGTCGCCAAATTGGACGATAAATTCACGTTGCAAATCTAGCGTTTTATCTTTTTTGACTTTCTCAAAATAATTTTTGACCTGTCGGTCAGCCCTTTTTTGTTTTGCGTTATATTTTTGAACGGCATCACTAAAATTTTCGTCATAAATTTCTCGAATTGGACGTTGTACCAAAATAATATTTTGGTCTGTTTTATCCCAGTCGATATGTTTGTGGTATTTGTCATTTTTTAGTGGGTCATTAACGGTTCGATTATTGTGCGATATTGATGTCGATTTTGCGGAAGTACGAAATGAAGTAGTAATTGAAAAGCTCATATCAGAACCCTCTTTTTTTCTTAATGGATATTTTGAACTTAGGATACAGTTTTATTTCACTTTTGTCAAAAGTGAACGCTTTTGTAGTTTTGACAGATACCTGTCAAAACTACGCGGGCTATCTGCCGAAAACTGGCGTTTAGCTATTGGCAAAATTCTTTACCAAATGAGAGGGTGCACCCTCTCAAAATCTCCTCAAAACAAAGAAAGCGTTGATAATTATCAACGCTTTCTTTGTTCATTTAATCTTTCACGTCTAACAAAAGATAAATCGAATTCACTACATCTACTTATCTGTGTATCGTTTATCTTTAGACTTTTAGGAAAGAATGTATTTTGAGAGTTCTCTTTTTTAGAAAGTTCTATTGTGTAGGACTTGTTAGTGGGATTTGTATGAATGACAAAATATATTTTATCTCTTTTAAATCTATTGCCGTATACTGTATTTATAATGTTTTGTGTGGTAAATACCTTGCAATTCTGAATATGTAATAATTGATATAACATAAGAATACCTACTAGCTTATCTTGATTTTCAGAAAACCAACCATTGTCTGTTGAAATTAAATAATCTAAATCCCAATTATTTTTCAGATTAGAAATAATAAGATTAGGTCTATACGTAGGTAAGTTTGGGTTGTGATTTTTAGAAAGACCTAATAAGTGGGGGATATTATCATTTCTTAATTCAATATTAAAATCTGTAAAAAGTTTTGATTTACTAGAATAGAAATAACGAAATTGAGATACATTTTTTTCGATGACATTTATTAAATCTGAAATTTTAATGTCTCTTGGATGCATATTTCCATCAAAATTTTGTAGGAAATCTAAGTTATAGTTCATTTATATATTCTCCTAAAAAAAAAAG
>JAFRJS010000053.1 GCA_017432165.1 Clostridia bacterium
AAATTTTGGAGAGTTCTTTTTTTCTGAATTTCTTGTTCAACAAGAGAATTTAATTCTAGCCACTCATTTGATGTTGGAGGAAAAGAAATATGGAAAATCGGTATATCCAATTGATTAAAAAAAGTTGGTGTATCTGTGACGACAATATCAGGACCATTGTTTTGGTCATTATTATCAGTGAAATCAATTGTATAAGGGATATTTTTAATCAATTCATTTTTCAAAATCTTTCGATAGATACTTTTATCAGAAAGAACTTGAATGCTGATTTGATTAATCTCAACAGCTGAATCAGATAAAGAAAATAAGAAAAAGAAGTAGGCCTTTAAACGATACGAACGAGTTTCTATAGGATAGGTTGGATAAATTCCTTGTTTTTCAATAGCTGAAAAAATTAGTAAATAACCATTAAATAAGTCTGGGTTTAGTTGTTTTAGTTCGTCTAATTGTAAATCTTCAATATATTTATGAGTATCATGGAAAGTGTCCATTTGAAAATTTAAGCAAAGAATATGCGCTAAAAAATTTTGTTTATCTAAAAAATTCACAGTCATTAAATGGGAAGAATTATTGACTAATTCAGTCAATAACTGATTAGAATAGGCAAAGTTAGCTGAATCCTTTTCTTGGAAACTGGTTTTTATAAATGAAAACATCTTTTCAGTTTGAATAAAAATTGGATTGGATACAATAAAACTATAGATAAAGTTAACCTCATGTTTAAGAATGTTTTGTTTGAAAAAATAATATTTTTGATGAATGGTAGCTTGGATTTCTTGATAGAGCAAATTGTCAGATTCAAGTGTCTTAAAAGTTGGCTCAATAAATTTTTTTGTATTTAAATCATTGAGACAAACGCTAAGTGCAAAAGCTAACTGTCTCGTTTGGATTGGACTTAGATAAGGATTTATTTGCGCACCAATTTTTTTGCTCATTTCCATGGTTTCGCCTTCATCAACTTGTTGAAAAGGCCACTCAGACATGCCATAAGAGAACCAAAAGAACTTACAAAAAAAATAGCGGATTTGAGAAGATTCCCCAGATAAAGTCCCTTCTCGGCTATTGAATTGAATGCCAAATTTGTCTAGAATGAGATTGATTGTCCGAACATCTTTGTAAAATGAAGTTAAACTAATAAAATAATAGTCTGTGAAATGTTTAGAAGAGATAAATTTTTTATTGTAAATACTTAATAATAGATTGAAAGAAGTTGAACTTTTTAAACGTTCTAAATAAATTAAGTTAGAAATAGCATTTGTGCTTGCACTTAGCTTATACCCCAAAGCTGCATCAGTCTCGATATATTGCTCATAATTTTTTTCTTTAAAAAAGGAATTAATGACAATTACGGTACTTTTAAGTGTTCGGTTGGAAATGTAAAGTTGACTAGATATCTCTTCTTTGCTAATCCAATTGGGGTAGCGTTGATTTAAAAGTTTAATTAAGGTTATTTCTCGTAACGTTGATGTGCTAAGTAATGAATCTAATTCCATGAGGACACTCCTGTTCCTATATTAAGTAGATTTTATGACACTTCTAAACTCTTATTATACGCTTTTTTATTTGATAATTTCACCTTTTTTTGCAAAAATTAGTGAGGGACCCGCAAAAAAATGGTGAATAGTACAACAGTATCCAATTTTAGTTGGAATAGCTTTGCTTATTAGTTTGTATGATAATTTTTTTCAGTTTTAACAAAAGAGGTTATTTGTTTAATCTTTGCCTCTTTTTTTGAGCTCGAAAATAGAAAAATATCTGAAAAATATGTTTTATTGCCTTTTTTATCAGTAATAATCCCATGTGCTGAAGCTTCACGACCATGGGTTAAAATCGATTGAATTTCTAGTGAACTAAGATCCTGACGATGGTTAATAACTGCTTTAATAAAAGGTGTTTTCCCTTCTAATTGAGATTCACCGGGTTTAATCCAGCTTAAAGTGTCTACTAATAAGGTTTCGAGAACAGCTTGATTAGCAGCTGCTGCAGCAATTAAATAATCATGAATAATTTTTTTCTTAGGGGCATTTTCACAATTCAGGGTACAAAGAACAGCAAAATTAACCTTCGGAAGTTCAGCATTTTTGAAGGATAAATTCTGACTTTCCAATGTTTCCTTTAGAATACGAACTGCCTTTGGGCCAACACCATGAATTTGTAACAGTGTTTTTTCACTGTAGTGTGTTAACTGTTCCAGGTCATTAATTCCAATGTTTTGTAATGCATTTGTTGCGGGCTTACCAATATTTGGTAGTGTTGTCATTGTGTTTTCCTCCCTTGTCGCCAACTTTTTTATTGCAACTAGTATAGCATAGATTAGTGAACTAGTTGAATTAAAGAATACACTGAGGATTACATCTCAGGTAATGGAGATGAAGATATTTCAGAAAAAAACAATAAATCAGGCTTCGTTATTTGAAAAGTTTTTAAAATTGAACGATTGTGCTATCAGAAAATAAAAAAACTTTCTTGGATTCTATCTAGAACCTGTAGTGACCCCCAAAAGTTAGACTTTTTACAGAGTAGATTTTTCTACTCTGTTTTTTTACGCAGTGAAACTCATTTTCTTTCTAAATTGAACTGGACTTTGCCAGCCTAATTTTTCTTTTATTCGAGAATGATTATAGT
>JAFRJS010000054.1 GCA_017432165.1 Clostridia bacterium
ATTAAGGAAATTAGATGAACAAAAAAAATAAAAAAATCAGTCCCAAATTAAAATGGGGCATCTCTATTGGCCTGATTATTGTCGCTCTCCTTGTTTTAGTGTATCCAACAAATTACTATGTGGAAATGCCTGGAACAACCGAGCCATTAGGGAAAATGGTCAAAGTTGAAGGAAAAAAAGATGAGCACAAAGGTGACTTTTTCCTTACTACCGTTCAAATTGCGCGTGCTAATCTTGCCACAATGATTTACAGTCATTTTAATAGTTTTACAAGCATTTACAGTGAACAAGAAATGACCGGTGGCCTTAATGATGCGCAGTTCAATCGTGTCAACCAGTTTTACATGGAAACTGCACAAAATACAGCCGTTTATCAGGCCTTCAAGTTGGCAAATAAACCCTATGAACTGAAATATGAAGGGGTTTATGTCCTTGATATCGCTAAAAATTCGACTTTTAAAAATAAATTGGAACTTTCGGACACGATTACAGCAGTCAATGGGGAAGAATTTAAATCAAGTGCAGATATGATTGCTTACGTTTCGAAGCAAAAAGTCGGCGATTCAGTTACCATTGAATATACACGGATTGATGGCAGTAAACACAAGTCTACTGGAAAATATATCAAAATCTCTAATGGAAAAACCGGAATCGGAATTGGACTAGTTGACCATACTGAAGTAGTCACAGACCCAAAAGTTACAGTCAATGCAGGTTCAATCGGTGGACCATCTGCCGGAATGATGTTTACACTAGAGATTTACAGTCAGTTGACAGGTAAAAATTTACGTGGTGGTCGCGAAATAGCAGGAACTGGAACGATTGAACATGATGGAAGCATTGGCCAAATCGGTGGGGTTGATAAAAAAGTAGCTACTGCTAGCAAAGAAGGCGCAAAAGTTTTCTTAGTTCCTGACTCAGGCACCAAAAAAGAAAGCAGCAATAACTATCTTGGAGCCAAAGCAGCCGCTAAAAAATTAAAAACGAAGATGAAAATTGTTCCCGTCAAGACTATTCAGGACGCTTTAACTTATTTAGAAAAATAAAAATCACTGACAGCTTTTCTATCAGTAGTTTTTTTATCGGATATTTTTGGAATATATGACAAAAGATAAATAAAATAAAATTTTTTAAAAAAAGTTTAGGATTGAGATTTTGAAAGTAAAACTGGAGATAATGTGAGAAACTTGGAATTAGAAAAAGAATTATAATCTAGTAAAAACAAAGGTTTCTGGCGAGTTCAACACTTAATGAAGTTTTGGCATATATTCCAAATGATATTTTTACTATCAATATTTTTGCTAAGATAATAAGTACTAATTGGTCTAAAGATTAGTGCATATTTATATTTAAAGGAGATTTATTATGCAAAAAGAACTTAAAGAACAATCAACCAAACCAGAGCTTTTGGCAATGCTTAAAAATGTATTGGAAAATAGTTCAATGGCTAAAGGAGATGGATGGGCTGCTAGCAAATAAAATTTGATAGCAGAATTGGCGACATTTAGTCGCCTTTTTTTGAGTAATATTTAGAAAGGATGTTAATATGTATGTTTTATCAGATGAATTATTATTTAGAGTTGAGAAAAACGGCGGAATTTTAATAAATAAAAATAATTTTAGCAGATTAGAATTGTCAGAAAGTGAGTCTATTTTTTTATCTTTAGTAAAAGAAATGGGAAAAGAAAAAGCATTTAACGAATACATAAAATATTTTAGTGCTGATTCTCTAACAAAAATTTTACGAGAAAAAATTTATAAAGAAGGAGAGATAAAAGAAAAGGGTATATCTTCTTTATCAATTATTAATAAAATACAAAGTAAAATTAAAGAGTGATGTTATCCTTAAATCTTAGAGTCACTATTGTATAATTTAGACAAAGG
>JAFRJS010000055.1 GCA_017432165.1 Clostridia bacterium
CCCACCTATCATAGCAATACCCATGTTTCCACATCCGATGAATCCTATTTGTTTATTCATAATAATTTGCTCTTGCTCCTTCTACTCTAAATTTTATTGATTTTGAAATTATTATTCTAAATAAGGGCTATTACAATTACTGGGTTTATCAATAGAATTTAAAAATTCTCCTTCCTATATAGAGCTTACATATACCTCTAATAATTACTTATTTTCAAAATTCCCTTCTATTTGCACTGCTTTCGCTTGCACTTCAAACTCCTCCTATTCGGATATATAACGATTCCTCTTTTTTTCCTAACGTTAAATAAAACACCATTAGTAACGGTTGTTATTTACTTTATAGTGCAAAAGAAGTGTATAGGATAAAGAATGAACTTTTAATAAAATCATTTCTTTAATCTATAATAAGAAGGACATAAAAAAACAAAAAGTTACAAAAATTTTCAAATTAAAATTTTCGTAACTTTTTGTTTTTGTGTAAATATAAGGTCGATTAAGACGTCTCATCGTTTTAAACTTGACGCTCCATAATCTTGTATAGTTACATTTATATGATATTTAATCGGTACCTTACTAAATGTTCGATCCCAATCTTTTTTGACTTTCTCCCATGTTCTCGGGTGTTTAATTCTTAATTGGTTGCCAAAACCCGCAATATCGACTTGATATTCTTTTTGTATTTTTTTTGTAACATGATGCACTAAGTGCTTTACTTCTTTTTCAATAGCTTTTTCTTCCCTTTTTAAAAATTCATTTTCAAAATCTTTTCCTGATTGCATCCAATTTTCAGACAAACGTCCTTCTGATTCAATGTTTACATCAAAGGAAATATTATTTCTGTTAACATGGGGTATGATTTTGCTTTTTATTGACTTTATTTCGTATATAATGAGTTTCTTTGATTCTTTATCAAAAGTTTTTACCACACCACCATTCCTTTTTCCGTTTATCCATACTACTCCTTCCAATTCCTGTTCATTTAAAAAGCCCATCAACTTTTTTGTCTTTCCTTTAATTACAGCAGCTCCTGCAAATTTTGTTTCTCCTTTTATCGAGATTACATTTTGCAAAAGAAAACTGGACCCTGACCGCATCTTTCCTTCCAATTTAGCGAGCGATACAGGAGGTAAAATCCTTGTTGTTCTATTTCTATTATCTGCAATTCCAGACAAACGAAATGCTGGGATTTCTCCTTTTTTGTTTGATTCCAGTACCTCCTTCGCTAGACCCTTGCTAATTAAGAGCATACAGCTAAGCCGAACTTCATTGTCACGGAGATACTGTTCAAGTAATTGTTCTAAACTGTATGTACGTACAAGACTATCACTAATAACAATGTTTTTTAAATGTGGGCTGAACATTGTGCTCTCTCTTTTTAATGAAAACTCACGAACAATTTGATGAATGGAATCACCGGTCTCAGAAACATTTATATAACGTTTTTGTTGTCCATTTCCTTTACTTTGTGCTTGCGAACTAACAATTTGATAAGTAGCTGTTATAAGATTTCTTTTAGGATAACCTCCTTCCTCATCCTCTTTCTCAATTGTTGAATCCTTCCCTTTATCTAGTGCTATACCTGCAGTTAA
>JAFRJS010000056.1 GCA_017432165.1 Clostridia bacterium
AAAAGCGTTCAGGACAAAAGCGTTCAGGACAAAAGCGTTCAGGACAAAAGCGTTCAGGACAAAAGCATTCAGGACAAAAGCGTTCAGGATAAAAACGTTCAGGAAATTACCAATAAAAAAAACGATTAGAGGAAATTTTTTCTACAGATAAATACTTCAAGAAAGGACAGAGTTCTTCTTCAAAATTACCAAAACCTAATGGATATCCAGATAAAAACATTAGAATTACAAAAGATGGGAAGAGTATTTATCTATGGAATAAAGGGCATCTAAAAGCTAAAAATTTAGGAGGTTCTGACAAAATTAACAATCTTAGTACTCAGACTTCATGGACCAACTATTTAGCATATTCAAAAAATGGAGAAGAAGGATTCAATAAAGAATGCATGAGATACTATGAAAATAGGGTTACAACAGATAATGTAACTAGTTATGTTGTTAACGCTAACATTTCGTCTGGAGAAAAGATACCAAGGACAATAGACATTTCTATTGATGAGAAAAAGTATACAATAGATAATTATTTTCCTGGATTGGAAATTGATTATAAAACTGGAGGAGCTACAGTTAGACCAGAGTACAAAGATATGATCACTATCTCCACAGAACGAGATTCCACAAAAAACGGAGATGATATTATTGTTTATTATAAGTCCAAAAAGCCAAAAGTTTATTGGTATTCTGAGAAAAAATTAAATCTACAAATGATATCCTCTGAATCTAAGAATTATATTTGTTCATGTTCAGAACGTGAAGCTATACAAAAAGGGTTATATCATTGCAAAATGGAGAAATAAACGAAGTATTTAGTAAAAATTAGTATCTGTCCCACATTTGTCCCATATCAGAAAAAATAAGCACGAATTTGAACAGTTTTTATGAATTTAAATCGAGATATAATAAGGTTTTAAGCGTTTAAACTGACATACATAATCGAAATAATTCATGCAGGGGGCATATTAAAAAGGACTTTACATCTTGGTGTAGAGTCCTTTTCTTTTTTAAAATTATATAGAAGTTAATAGTAGCTAGGGTTGTAGCTAAATTTCCCAGGATGTTTTAATCCACGGAAAGGTTGCCATGAATTGAGTAGCTAACTTCATTTTAAAATTTGCAATCAAAACGAATTTCATTTGTTTCAAAATTGCCATATGCTAAAACAGTCTCTTTTTCTAACATATAATCAAGTACCAGTTTTGAAACCATATATGTACCTAGAAATGCATTTAGGACTGAACCACTATTTGCTATAATTCCATCTTTTTTACTGATAATCAGCGATTTAATCTTATCAATAAATTTTATAGCTGTCTGTTGATTTTTAATTAAATAGGCTGTTTGAGCTAAAACACCATAACCGCATACGAGAATAGGACCATTAATTTTATTATCAACTTTGGCTTGCGTTAAACTTAACATTAGTTCATGATCATCAGAAGCATTTACTATAATATCTTTATCCGTAAGCCCGCCAACTAATCTATTTAGTTCTTCGTAGTTAGCTATAAATTTTCTGTGTGGTGTGATCTGATGTTTTTCGCCATACCTATCATTTAATGCTTCAACTTTATATTTTCCTATTTCATTTAATAAATAGTTTTGTGCCTCTAAATTTTTTTCTTCGATAGAGTCGCCGTCAATTAAAACAAAATGATTGAACGTCAACTTACTCAGAGCTTCAACTAAATAACTACCAGCTGTACCTAAACCGATGATAATAATTCTTTGATTTGAAACTTTTATCTCATAGTTTTGATAGAACGTTTGAGGAAAAGTATTAATAAACATTTCAGTTCTTGTTAGTGGCTTCAATGTTTCAGATATCCAGTAACCATACCCTTTTTTTTCTAAAAATAAAAGAATATCATCTTTTTGTATTTGTGATATTGACGTGTAACTGTTGATTTCTTCTCTATATTTTACGGTACTAATAAACTGCAAAAATGAAAAAAAAGCATCATTATCATCAGTATTAATTAACACATTTAAACGATTATTACCATGATAGATCTCTATTCCTGTTTTTTTTTTCATCCAAATTAATTCTGACTTTAGTCTAAATTGCTTCATTTTTTTGCTTCCTTTTATGAGTTGTTAATATCAAGATAAGTGCCACTAGAGATAATATTGAGAAGATGAACCATGAAATTTTCACATGCCACAAAGTAAGACTCGTAAACATAACTGTACCAACTGGAATTGATAGCATAAACAGGGTATCAAGAAAAGCACCTGTTTGTGCCAATACCTCAGGTGATAGGGCGTTCAATAATTGTGATGATAATTTAGGATTAATTTTACCTATCACATACCCGATGAAAACGATAAATATTGTACTCATTAAAGCTGGGAACTGTGACATGTTTAGAGCGGAAAGGCCTAATAAACTAGCTGATACAAATGAAATTAAGGTGGTGAGTGAGAGTTTTGAAAAAACATCATTTGGCAATAGACTACTGACAATCACACCTAGAATATAAGCGCTTTGCATGATTAAGATAGACGTCCCAAATGGAAGATTTAAAATTGTCTTATCCAGTAAAACGATATTGAAAATAGGTAAAATTGCACTACCTAGTACATTAACTAAAATAATACAGCTTAACATCCTAGTAAAACCAGATGCTCCTTCTTTACCAAATATTTGTCTAGCATTTGATAAAATTGATTTCAATCTTGTAGTTAGCGTAGTTTTACTATCCTTACTATCAGCAGAGATGAAATCAAAAGACATCTCCTTTCTGATGATCATCAGTGAAAAAACTGACAATAAAAAAGTTACCGCATTTATAATAGCGACAAACGAAAAATTTTGATAACTCACACTCAATAGCCAAACACCGAAGATTTGACCTAGTAAAGAACTGATGTAAGTCACAAATTGTTTGAACGAGAATGCAGCCATCATAGTATTTTGGGGAATATTTTTTTGTAAAATGGGCATTTTTAAACCACGCTCCAAATTGCTAAACGTATCAGATATAATGTTAATAAAGCATACTGCAGAAAAAGCAAGATAGGACATGTTTCTCTGTAGTAATGCGACTATAATAAATAAAATAGCCTGACAAAACCCAATGTTTATCGCCCACTTCACCTTTCGCTCAGTCTTATCAGCCCGTATACCCACAGAAATTTGAAAAAAAATAGGGATGAGCACGACGGCATTGGCAATGAAAACCATGATTCTTGGATTAGGCATCGTTGAAGCAAAAATAACAAAAACAATATTATAGATAGATGCGCCCGAGTTGTTTAAAAAATCAGAAATGATTATCCATCTAAACACTTTATTTTTTAGAAAAAGGTTCATAAACTCTCCATAGTCATTTAAAAAAGCGATAAATATAAATTGCTTCATATTCATCGCCATTTAAGTTTTATGCAATGATGCAAATTGTGATATCGTTGCTATCCAATATATGTTTCTCTTCAAAAGTCATATTTGTTTCCTCCTTTTTAACAAAACCTTAGCTGTCAGTCTTGTTCAGTTCTCATAAATCGTTTAAACTAACTTACAAAATAATCATATCACTTATAACACCACCGTGCGTAATGTTGCTAACTTGCAACGGTTTATTGCAAAAAGTGTTGCAAGTTAGCAACATTACATTTTTCTTTTTTAAATTTGATAAAATATAATTATCAAATAAGGAGGTAGTGCATTTGTTCAGCTTTCTTCGCGGACTTTTAGGCGACTGGGGAATTTAATAAGAAAATTGGAATAAAGATTTTATTTATGTTTCAATCTCCTTTTATTTGTAGTTAAACAAGAAAATTTCAATTCTTTCTGCCAATCCTTGTGCTCCCAAATCTTTTAACGCATGAATATCTCTACTAATTTCTGATAAAAGTTCTGGTTTTTTTTTTTTCCGGTATATTAATATTTTTTTAAAAATCTGAATAGTTATTTTTTCATCTGTATCAGTCGGTTTTAGTAAGGTATTAAGTTGCTTTTCAAATTCCTCGGCATACACGAAACAACCACGAAATATCATGTAGACATAGACATTGACAAGTGTTCTTTTTACAATTTGTGCATTGTAAGGTAAAGTTTTATAAAATGTATTTTTTTCAATTAATTGTAAACCCAGCTGATAAACCAAGACTGTATCTAAAGCTTCTAAACACATGCTGAAAACAGTTGTATCAAACATCGTCCACTCTTCACAATCTGTCAGATATTTATCAATAAATTGAGTTTCCTCATCCGTCAGTAAGTTTTGCGCTGATAACTCACGAATAGCGCACTTGACCTTGATATTAAAAATCTTTTTTTCATTTGTTCGTGGTTTTCTGATAATCAGCGCTTTAAGTCCATCTATATCTTGTGCAGTGATTAACTCTTGTAGTTTCTCGCTGAATATTTGCAGACTACCTACCTCAAAATTGCCAATCGTTAGAAAAAATTCACTAACGGTCATATTTAAGCCGTTAATTGCATGCATGAAACCATCTAATAATAACATTTGTGTTCCATTTTCAAATCTTGATACTTGCGATTTATGCAAATTATCACTTGTGACATCTCCCATGGAGTAGCCCCTAGCTTCCCTCACTTTTCGGTAGTGAGCGCCTAAATCTCTAAAATTCAACATATACATCTTCCCATTACATTACTTAGCAAGTTTAAACAAATTAGCACAACAAAAAGAACAAGAGTTGTTAAAAATTGAGGCTCTATAATAAATCGTGTGGGAAATATATTCCCATGCGATTTTTTTGCATAAAAAAATCCTTCCCTCTATAATGTAAGTTACTAGACCACACAAAAAAGAAGGAAAGACATGCTT
>JAFRJS010000057.1 GCA_017432165.1 Clostridia bacterium
CTGCGGGGGTCAAAACAGGCCGTCTATTTTAGCGGATGTTTTTGAGGCCATTTGCGCCGCAATATATCTGGATTCAAGCTATAAAGAAGCATCTGATTTTATCCTTAAATTTATAGTTTCTGCAATTAAAAATCCACAGATTACTACTATTCATGATTATAAAACGGATCTTCAGGAGATAATTCAAAAAAATCCGCAAGAAACCATTGAATATGATTTGGTGGGAGAATCCGGGCCAGACCATGACAAAGTGTTTACGGTTGAGCTAAAAATAAACAACAATGTGGTTGGAAAAGGAACCGGGAAAAACAAAAAAGAAGCCGAGCAGCAAGCGGCTCACGAAGCGCTTGTTTTAATGGGGTATTAAATTGGAGGTGCAAATATGTCGTTTTTTCAAAAAATAAAAGATGGTCTTTCTAAAACCAGGCAAAATATATCAAGTAAGATTGAAACCGTTGTAAATTCTTTTACAAAAATAGATGAGGAATTTTTTGAAGAGCTGGAAGAAATGCTGATACTTAGTGATATTGGCGTTGAAACTTCGGGTGAGGTTTGCGATAAACTAAGAGCGGAAATCAAAAAAAGAGGTCTTAAAGAGCCCACCGATATAAAAAGTGCCTTAAAAGAAATATTAATTGAAATTTTGGAATGTAACAACGAACTTAATCTTAGTTCAACGCCTTCGGTAATATTAGTTTTAGGGGTAAATGGCGTTGGTAAGACCACATCGATTGGTAAAATTGCAAATGAACTAAAAAAAAGCGGAAAAAGCGTTCTGTTTGCGGCGGCAGATACATTCCGAGCGGCGGCCTCTGAGCAACTGGAAATTTGGGCTGAACGTACAAATTGCCCGATAGTAAAACAGCCGGAAGGCTCAGACCCGGCGGCTGTGGTTTTTGATGCTATCTCTTCAGCTAAAGCCAAAAATATAGACGTTGTTATTTGCGACACAGCCGGAAGACTGCATAATAAAAAGAATTTAATGGGAGAACTGGAAAAAATAAATCGCATTATAGACCGTGAGCTACCAAACGCTTCAAAGGAGATTTTGCTTGTTTTGGATGCTTCCACGGGGCAAAATGGGCTAAATCAAGCAAGTGAATTTAAAAAGATTTTGAATATCACTGGAATAGTCCTTACAAAATTAGACGGAACCGCTCACGGCGGAATAGTAATTGCAATAAAAGAAAAGCTTGGTATCCCCGTTAAATTTATTGGCATTGGCGAGGGAGTAGATGATTTAAAAAAATTTGAACCAAAGGAATTTGTGGAGGCAATTTTTGATGACGGAAAATAAATATGACTACGAAAAATACAAAGAAATCCTGAAAAAAATGCTGTCGCCAAAAAGATTTAACCATAGTGTTAATGTGGCAGACGTGGCAGAGGATTTAGCAAAACATTATGGCTTAGACCCCGAAAAAGCGAAAATAGCGGGGCTTCTTCATGATATCTGCAAAGAAATGCCGAACGAAGAAAACGAAAAATTAATTCCAAAAGATGTAAAAAAAAGAATTTGTTCGCCAAAAATATTGCATGGCCCTGCTGCAAGTGAATATATAAAAAATAAGTTTGGGATAACAGACGAAGAGGTACTAAATGCAGTTAAGTATCATACGGTTGGAAGAAAAAATATGTCCACTTTTGAAAAAATAATTTCCATTGCGGACTATACTTCGCCGGAAAGAAAATGGGGAGATGTTTCTAAAACTCGTGAGCTTGCATATAAAGATTTAGATTTGGCAATGCTAAAAAAAGTTTCCACAGAAATAGTGGCGTGTGTTCAAAAAGGTTGCCAAATTTCGCCGGATACTGCAGAGGCATATAATTATTTGATTTTAAATCAAAAAGGAGATAAATAATGAATTCACAAGAAAAAGCAAACAAAATAAAAGAAATACTAGACAATAAAAAAGCAATTGACATAGAAGTTTTAAAGGTGGAAGAAAAAACAACTCTTGCCGAGTATTTTGTAATCGCCACAGGCACAAGCATTACGCATATACGTTCGCTTGCGGGAGAAGTAGAAGACAAAATGGAAGAATTAAATATCACACCGAAAAATTTTGAAGGCAGAATGTCTGATTCTTGGATGGTTTTGGATTACGGCAGTGTTATAGTGAATATTTTTTCGCCCGAAGCGCGCGAATACTACGAGCTTGATAAACTTTGGAAATAAAGAATTATAGAAAAGAGAGAAATTTATGAATCGTAAATATGACTTTAAAAATATAGAAAAAAAGTGGCAAGATATTTGGGATAAAGAAAATTTGTTTTGTGCAAAAAATGAATATGATAAGCCAAAATACTATGCTTTGGTTGAATTTCCTTATCCATCGGGCCAAGGTTTGCATGTTGGTCACCCAAGGAGCTACACTGCGCTTGATATAATTGCAAGAAAAAGAAGAATGCAGGGCTATAACGTTCTTTACCCAATGGGTTGGGATGCATTTGGACTTCCAACGGAAAATTACGCAATAAAAAATAAAATCCATCCAAAAATTGTAACCGAAAAAAATATAGCAAGATTTAAAAGCCAGTTAAAATCGCTGGGGCTTTCGTTTGATTGGAGCAGGGAGATAGACACCACAAACCCAGATTATTATAAGTGGACTCAGTGGATTTTTCTTAAACTTTTTGAAAATGGGCTTGCTTATAAAAGCCGTGCATTCGTTAATTGGTGTACGTCTTGCAAGTGTGTTTTGGCGAATGAAGAAGTAATTGACGGCAAATGCGAAAGATGCTCAAGCGAAGTTATTAAAAAAGAAAAATCGCAGTGGATGCTAAAAATCACAAAGTATGCTCAAAGATTAATAGATGACTTGGAAACGGTTGATTACCCCGAAAAAGTTAAAACTCAGCAAATAAATTGGATAGGTAGGTCAAGCGGTGCAGAAATTGATTTTGAAACTAATTTGGGAGAGAATATTAAAGTTTTTACAACTCGCCCCGATACTGTTTTTGGCGTTACCTACATAGTTTTGTCGCCCGAACACGAGCTGCTTGAAAAATGGAGCAAAAATGTAGAAAATTTTGAAGAAATTAAAAAATATCAAGAAAACGCCAAGAAAAAAACCGATTTGGAACGCTCTGAACTTTCCAAAGAAAAAACCGGAGTTAAATTAGAAGGAGTTTACGCATTAAACCCCGTTAATGGCGAAAAAATACCGATATTTGTTGCAGATTATGTTTTGGTTTCTTACGGGACAGGAGCTATAATGGCTGTTCCGGCTCACGACAAAAGAGATAAAGAATTTGCCGAAAAATATAATTTAAATGTGCTAAAAGTTATCGATGAAGACGGCAAAGTGATAAATTCTGAATTTTTAAACGGCCTTAGCACAGAAAAAGCAAAAAAAGCAGCGATAAATTGGCTTGTAAAAAACGAAAAAGGCAAAGAAAAAATAAATTATAAGCTAAGGGATTGGGTGTTTTCCAGGCAAAGATATTGGGGGGAACCGATTCCGATAGTAAAATGCGAAAAATGCGGCTACGTTCCTTTAAAAGAATCCGATTTGCCACTTACACTTCCCAATATGGAAAAATTCGAAACGTCAAATAGCGGTGAGTCGCCCCTTGTAAATGCAAAAGAGTGGCTTAGCACTACTTGTCCGAAATGTGGCGGAAAAGCCCAAAGAGAAACAGACACAATGCCACAGTGGGCCGGATCTTCTTGGTATTTTTTAAGGTATCTTGACCCTAAAAACGATAAAAATTTAGCGTCAAACGAAGCTATGAAATACTGGATGCCCGTTGATATATACAACGGCGGCATGGAACACACCACGCTTCATTTGCTTTATAGCAGATTTTGGTATAAATTTCTTTATGATATAGGTGTTGTGCCACAGCCCGAACCATATAAGAAACGTATAAGCCACGGCCTTGTTCTTGGGGAAAACGGAGAAAAAATGAGCAAATCAAGGGGTAACGTTGTTAATCCCGATGATATTATTGCCGAGTATGGTGCTGACACGATGCGCCTTTATGAAATGTTTATAGGCGACTATGAACAGCCTGCGCCGTGGAGCACTAAAGGAATTAAAGGTTGTAAGAGGTTTTTGGAAAGATTTTGGGGTCTTCAAGAAATAATAAGCGAGCCAAATGAAAAAAACAAATGCCTTGACTCGGTTATCCACAAGACTATAAAAAAAGTTGATAAAGACATAGAAATTCTTAAGTTTAACACAGCGATTGCTGCACTTATGGCTTTGATAAACGAAGTTTATAATGCCGGGTCAATAACTCGTGAGCAGCTTGGGGTGTTTGCTTTGCTCCTTTCTCCGTTTGCACCGCACATTGCAGAAGAAGTGTGGCAAAACTGCCACTTGGGGGAAGGTTTTGCAAGTGTTTCGCAGTGGCCTAAATACGACGAAGAAAAATGCAAAGACAGCCAAATTAAAATTGCACTTCAGGTAAACGGAAAATTTAGAGGAACAATTAATTGTGAAATAGACTTTTCTAAAGATGAAGTTTTTGAAAAAGCAAAAAATGAATGCTATACGTTTAATAATTTTATAGCCGGCAAAGAAATAGTTAAGGTTATTTACGTTCCGAACAGGCTCTTAAATGTGGTGGTTAAATAAAAAAATCATTACCTTTATACCTAAAACATAAAGTGAAGTAAAGGGGTGGTTTATCTTACTATGGAAAAATTAAACAAGAAAAACATTCAAAAAATGATTAATAGGCTTGTTCAAAACGCTAAAGAAGCACTTTTGAAATATGACAAAATGACGGGAGAAGAAGTGGATAAAATTTGTCATGCCATGGCAAAAGAAGCTATGGACAACAGAGTGATTTTAGCCAAAGAAGCTTTTTTGGAAACGGGCAGAGGCGTTTTTGAAGATAAAATAATAAAGAATATGTTTGCTTCGGAATATGTTTGGAACTACATAAAAGATAAAAAAACTGCCGGAATTATAAATGATTGCAGCGAAAAAGGCTATATAGAAATTGCAAAGCCGCTTGGGGTTGTGGCGGGAGTAACGCCTGTTACAAATCCAACGTCCACAGCTATTTTTAAGTCTATAATATGCGTTAAAACCAGAAATCCTATTATATTTGCATTTCATCCGGGTGCGCAAAAATGTTCTGTTTCTGCCGCAAAAAAACTTTATGAAGTGGCGGTTAAAAACGGTGCGCCAAAAAATTGCATTCAGTGGATTGAAACTCCTTCGCTGGAAGCCACCACGGCTCTTATGAATCACGAGGGAGTAGATGTGGTGCTTGCAACAGGTGGCTCGGGGATGGTTAAATCTGCATATTCCACGGGTAAACCGGCGCTTGGAGTTGGCCCTGGGAACGTGCCGTGTTACATAGAAGAAAGTGCAGATTTAGAAAGCGCATGCAATGATTTAATAATGTCAAAAACCTTTGACAACGGCATGATTTGTGCATCAGAGCAGTCTGTTATAGTTGATGAAAAAATCGTAAAAGATTTTGAAAAAATAATGCAAGAAAACGGTTGCTATTTTTTAAATGATTCTGAAACAAAAAAGTTGGAAAATTATATGATTAACCCCGAAAAGCATTTTTTAAACGGCTTTGTAGCGGGGAAAAGTGCTTATGAAATTGCAAAAGGTGCGGAAATAGATGTTACAAAGAAAGTTAAGATTTTAATTGCTCCGCTAAGTGAAGTTGGAGTGAATTCCCCGCTTTCCATGGAGAAGCTTTCGCCTGTTCTGTCTTATTATAAGGTTTCAAGTTTGGCCGAGGGTTTTGACCTTTGCAAAAAAGTTCTTAAATTTGGAGGAGGAGGTCACACGGCAGTTATTCACAGCAGAAATGAGCAGATTATTAATGAATTTGGCACCAAAATGCATGCCGGCAGAATTATAATTAATTCTCCGTCATCTCAAGGCGCAATCGGAGATATATACAATGCCGCAGTTCCATCTTTAACTCTTGGTTGCGGTTCTTGGGGGAAAAATTCTACAACGTCTAATATTTCTGTGGAAAATCTTATTAATATAAAAAGAATTTTTAAAAGGAGGGTTAATATGCAGTGGTTTAAAGTTCCGCCAAAGATTTATTTTGAAGCCGGCTGTCTTGAATATCTGGAAAGCATGGAAAATATAAATAAAGCGTTTATAATAACGGATAAAACTATGATAAACATAGGAAATATCGACAAATTGCTTTATCATCTTAAAAACAGGAAAGATAAATGCCGTTTTGAAATATTTTCCGATGTAACCCCCGATCCGGATTTAGAAACAATTTGGCGTGGGTTGGAAATAATTAAAAACTTTAACCCCGATTGCATAATTGCTTTGGGTGGGGGTTCGGTTATAGATGCCGCAAAAGCTATATGGCTGTTTTATGAATATCCGGATCTTGATTTTAGCGGTCTGAAACTTAAATTTATGGACATAAGAAAAAGGATTTATAAATACCCAAGTAGCCATAAAATTCCTCTTGTGGCTGTTCCAACCACATCGGGTACTGGCTCGGAGGTTACATCTTTCGCCGTTGTAACAGATAAAAAAGAAAACGTAAAATACCCTCTTGCGGATTATTATTTAACTCCCAGTGTGGCAATTATTGACCCTGAACTTACAAAAACTTTGCCAAAATCAGCCACTGCCGATACGGGTATGGACGTTTTGACTCATGCTATTGAGTCTTATGTTTCTGTGATGGCAAGCGATTACACCGATGCCTTTGCGGAAAAAGCCGCAAAATTGGTATTTGATTATTTAAAAAGAGCCTATGATTACGGCGAAAACGATTTGGAAGCGCGCGAAAAAATGCATAACGCTTCCACTATTGCAGGAATGGCATTTTCAAACGCTTTTTTGGGCATTAATCATTCTATGGCGCATAAATTAGGTGGAGAGTTTCATATTCCGCACGGCAGAGCGAATGCAATGCTTCTTCCTTATGTAATAAAGTATAATTCGGAAAAGCCTACTAAGTTTGTAAGTTTTCCAAAGTATAAAAAATATATAGCAGATAAAAAATATTCCGATTTAGCTAAAATGTTAGGTATAGGTGGAGAAAACATCAAAGAAAATATAAATAATCTTATTGAAAATATAAACGATTTAAACAGGCATTTTGGCATTCCGAAAACGCTGCAAGATTACGGTATCCCGGAAGAAGAATTTTTAAGCAAAGTTGACGCTCTTTCCGAGCTTGCGCACGAGGATCAATGCACGGGTGCAAATCCCAGGTATCCACTTGTAAGTGAAATAAAAGAAATTTATCTTAAATGCTATTATGGTAAGTAAAAAATTAGCAGGGTGTAGTTTTTTTACACCCTGTTTTTGCTTCTGTAATCCAAATAATTTTGAAGTATAATCGTTGCGCTTACCGCGTCGATTATACTTTTTCTTTTTTTGCCGCGCGTGTTGGTTTGGTTTAAGTATTCGTGTGCGGTTACTGTGGTTTTTCGTTCGTCCCAAAAGTTAATATTAATATCTATTTTGGATTTTAATTTTTCGCCAAGTTTTTTGGCGTTTTTTGCGCTTTCGCCAAGTGTTCCGTCCATGTTTTTCGGTAATCCTATTACAACCAATTCGGCTTTGCTTTCTTTTATTTTTTCTTTAATTTTCTCGCATAAAATTTCCATGTTTTTTTCTTCTATAATGCCAATGGGGAACGGCAAGATTTCTTTTTTGTCGCAAATTGCAAGCCCTGTGCGGGATTTACCATAGTCAACTGCCATGATAATCATAAATAAAACCTCCTTTAAAAAATAAAATTAAAAAAATTTTAAATAAAGTATTGACATAATTAAAAATTAGTGGTAAAGTTTAATTATTAGCACTCGACACCTTAGAGTGCTAATAACCAAAAAGCGAGGTGAAATATACTGGAACCGTTAGATCGTAAGTTAAAAATTTTAACTTCTGTGGTAGAAAGATATATATGCTCGGGAGATCCTGTAGGTTCAAAAACCGTGTGTGAGGACTTAAAATTTTCTTTTTCTTCTGCCACAATAAGAAACGAAATGGCGTATTTGGCTGATTATGGCTATCTTTTACAGCCGCATATTTCTTCGGGCAGAGTTCCTTCTTATCAAGGATACCGATTATATATTAACAAATTAATGCCAAAAAAGCCACTGTCTTTGGAAGAAAAAATTTTTATAAACGGCATGCTTAGTACTTATTGCGAAGATCCGGAAAAACTTTTGGAGGGTTCCGTGAGAGTTCTTTCAGAAGTTACTAATTACACTGCTGTGGCAACAACACCTCCAAGCGGTGGCTCCAGAGTAAGAAACATTACTTTTGTGCCAATAGGCAGAAGAAGTGCGATGCTGGTGCTAATGACGTCGGACGGCATGCTGAAAAATAAAATATTTAGGTGTGATTACGACCTTAATGCCGATATTCTCCATATGGTAAGCGATATTTTAAACAGCAAATTCAGAGGGGAAAAATTAAGAGATATTACGCCGGAATTTATTAATATTTTGGTGGGAGAAGACAGAGAACTGGCGCTTATTTTGCTTCCGATAATAGATATTTTAATGGAAGCAGCCAAAGAAATATGCGAGGTTAAAATTAAAATTTATGGTCAAAAAAATCTTTTGTCTATACCGGGGATTACAACAGACACAGTAATAGATATATTTAATTTTTTGGAAGATGAAGAAAAAGTTTCCGACATTCTAGATTCAGATAACTACGGAATGAAATTTACAATCGGAAAAGAAAACAAATATGTTCAGCTTCATAATGCAAGCGTTGTTTCCACGCAGTATAACATAGGAGGTAAATTCGGAGCCATAGGAATTATAGGGCCCACCAGAATGGATTACAGCAAGATTTATTCTCAAATTGAATATGTTTCTTCTCTGGTTGGTACATTTATGGAAAGAATTTTAAAAGGCGACTGAGGTATATTTTAGGAAAGGAGAATGATTTAGTGGACAAAAAAGAAAATTTAAAAGACATAAAAAAAGAGGAGTGCGAAGAAAAAAAAGACACAAAAAATAAAGAAATAGAAGATTTAAGAAGTGAACTAAAAAAAACAAAAGAGATTTTTCTTAGAACTGCTGCCGAATACGATAATTATCGTAAACGTTCGGAAAAAGAAAAAGATTCGATTTACTCCGGAGCGGTGGCAAATACGGTGAATGCGATTTTGCCGATTGCGGATAGTTTAGACTCCGCATGGAATATGGCAAAAAATGAAGACGGCGAGCTGAAAAAAGGTCTGGAGCTTTTAAAAGGTCAAATGGAAACGTCTTTAAAAAGTTTGAATGTAGAGCCATTTGGAAAAGTAGACGAAGAATTTAACCCAAATCTTCATAATGCAATTTCGCATATTGACGACGAAAAAGCCGAGAAAAAAAATTTTATTTCTTTAGTTTTTCAAAAAGGATACAAAATGGGCGATAAAATCATTCGCCACGCAATGGTTCAAGTAACAAATTAAAATAAATTTTAAAAATAAAAAATTAAAAATTTTAGGAGGAATTTTATTATGGCAAAAATTATAGGTATCGATTTAGGAACAACAAATTCATGTGTATCAGTTATGGAAGGCGGGGAACCCGTTGTAATTCCAAATGCAGAAGGCTCTAGAACAACGCCTTCAGTGGTTGCGTTTTCAAAAACAGGCGAAAGAATGGTAGGCCAAGTTGCAAAACGTCAGGCAATTACAAATCCCGACAGAACGGTTATTTCAATAAAAAGAGAAATGGGAACGAATTATAAAGTTACGGTAGATGGTAAATCCTACACTCCGCAAGAAATTTCTGCAATGATTCTTCAAAAATTAAAAACCGATGCGGAAAGCTATCTTGGAGATAAAGTTACAGAAGCTGTTATTACAGTTCCTGCATATTTTACAGATGCTCAGCGCCAGGCAACAAAAGACGCCGGGAAAATCGCAGGGCTTAATGTAAAACGTATTATCAACGAGCCAACAGCTGCAGCACTTTCTTACGGAATTGATAAAGAAAATGACCAAAAAGTTTTGGTTTATGATTTGGGCGGCGGTACATTTGACGTTTCTATTATCGAAATGGGTGACGGCGTGCAAGAAGTTTTGGCAACAGCAGGTAATAACCGCTTGGGTGGCGACGATTTCGACCAAAGAATAGTAGACTGGATGATTTCTTCGTTTAAAGCCGAAAGCGGAATAGATCTTAGCTCTGACAAAATGGCAATGCAAAGGCTTAAAGAATCCGCAGAAAAGGCAAAAATTGAGCTTTCCGGCATGACTTCATCGTCTATAAATCTTCCGTTCATAACGGCAGACGCAACAGGCCCGAAACACCTTGATTTAACCCTTACAAGAGCTAAATTTGATGAACTTACTTCAGACTTGGTTGAAAAAACCATGGAACCTGTCCGTCAGGCTCTTAAAGATTCGGGACTCGAAATTTCTAAAATTGATAAAGTTTTAATGGTTGGCGGTTCTTCCAGAATTCCTGCCGTTCAAGAAGCGGTAAAGAAACTTATCGGTAAAGATCCGTTTAAAGGAATTAACCCCGATGAATGTGTTGCAATCGGTGCGGCAATTCAAGGCGGCGTTCTTGGCGGAGACGTTAAAGGTCTTCTCCTTTTGGATGTAACACCTCTTTCACTCGGTATCGAGACAATGGGTGGTGTAATGACAAAAATCATCGAAAGAAACACCACAATCCCAACGAAAAAGAGCCAAGTTTTCTCAACCGCCGCAGATGGTCAAACGCAAGTTGAGGTAAATGTTCTTCAAGGTGAACGTGAATTTGCAAGAGATAATAAACAATTAGGTCTCTTTAGGCTTGATGGTATCGCTCCGGCACCGCGCGGAGTACCTCAAATTGAAGTTACATTTGATATTGACGCAAATGGTATAGTTAACGTAACCGCAAAAGACCTTGGAACAAACAAAGAACAGCACATCACAATAAGTTCAAGCAGTAATATGAGTAAAGAAGACATTGAGAAAGCTGTTAACGAAGCAAAACAATATGCCGAAGAAGATAAGAAACGCCGCGAAGAAGTCGATGTGAAAAATCAAGCAGAAAATCTTTGCTATTCAGTTGAAAAACTTATTAAAGACAGCGAAGATAAAATTGAAAGCGCAGACAAAGATAGTTTGAATTCAAAGATCAGTTCTCTGCGCGAAAAAATTAAAAGCGGTAGCGTAGATGAAATAAAAAGCGGCACCGAAGAACTTCAAAAAGCAATGTATGATGTTTCTACAAAGCTTTATCAAAAAGTAAACCCAAATCAAAATGCCGCAGGAGGTCAGCCCGGAGCAGAAGGTCAAGCAAACCAATCTGAAAACGGCTCTGAAAATGTTTATAATGCAGATTATAAAGATGTTGACCCGGAAGAAAAGAAATAATTAAAATTCTATTTACCAGCCCTCTGCCTCTAAAAAGGTGGCGGAGGGAGCTCATTTTAAATAAGAGGTGAAAATATTGCCCGAAAAAAAAGATTATTACGAAGTGCTTGGTGTAAGCAAAGGCGCTTCTGATGATGAAATAAAAAAAGCATACAGAAAACTCGCCAAAAAATATCATCCCGACTTAAATCCGGGCGACAAAACCGCCGAGCAGAACTTTAAAGAAGTAAACGAAGCGTATGATGTTCTTTCCGATAAAACAAAAAAAGCAAGATACGACCAATTCGGCCATGCGGGTACAGATCCAAATTACGGTGGTGCCGGTGCGGGAGGATACAGCTACTACGGTGGCAGCCCGTTTGGCGATGATTTTGATTTAGGAGATATATTTAGCAGCTTTTTTGGTGGATTTGGTGGCGGAAGAAGTCGCAGTAGTGCAAATATCCCGCGCCGAGGTTCTGATGTGGAATGCAGAATAAATATTACATTTTTAGAGGCGGCAAAAGGCTGTACCAAGAAGGTTTCATATTATTGCATTGAAAGTTGTGATGAATGCGGAGGAACCGGAGCAAAAAAAGGCACGTCGCCAAAAACATGCGGTTCTTGCGGGGGCTCGGGTCATGTGGTTGTAAATCAAAGGACGCCTTTTGGGGTTATGCAAACCACAAGGACATGCGAAAAATGTGGTGGCGAAGGTGTAATAATTGAAAATCCGTGCACACGTTGCGGCGGAAAGAAAAGAATTAGAAAACGCTGCGAAATAGAAGTGAAAATACCCGCCGGAATTAACAGCAAGCAAATTTTAAACGTTTCCGGCCGTGGTAATGCAGGCACTAGGGGCGGAGAAAACGGTGACCTTCAAATTTACGTGAATGTAGAGCCGCACCCAATATTTGAAAGAAAAGATTATGATGTTTGGTGCGATATTCCAATAACATATGCGCAGGCCGCTTTGGGTGCGGATTTAACTGTTCCGACAATAGACGGAAAAGTTCAGTACCGCATTCACGAAGGGACTCAAAATGGGGATGTTTTTAGGCTGAAAGGTAAAGGCGTTCCAAAACTGCATGGCCGTGGGTCCGGTGACCAGTACGTTAAAGTCCATATTGAGGTTCCGTGTAATTTATCTGAAAACCAAAAAAATCTTTTAAAAGATTTTGAAAAGACGTTAGTAGAAAAAAACTACCAAAAAAGGAAAACCTTTTTTGATAGATTGAAAAATTTATTTTAATTTTTAATTTTTAATTTTTTGTTCCCACTGTTTTGCATTTTCCAGGATTTTGGTGTCACTACTTAAAAAGATTTCTAAATTAGTGTTTATTTCTTCGTCAGTGCCGCCGGAAATGCTTTGCAGTTCTTCGTTTGACAGATTGTCCGCATCTTCGATGTTTTTTTCAAAGATTTCTATTACTTTTTCGGTTTCTTTGTCCGAAAGTTCAAGCCCCTTTTCTTGAAAAAGTTCTTTAACTTCCAGGGGGGTTGCGGTTGTAAATATTTCTTCAATGAAATCTTCGTCTTTAAGAATATCTGATAGTTTTTTTTCGTCCATAATAAAATGTCCTTTCATAGGTATATTATGTATAATAAACTTTTTTTAAGTATATGTCAATGTAAGTTTTATAAAATATGTCTGATAAAAAAATAGCATAATTAAAATGGGCATTTTAATTTAAGATTTTATAAATAATTTTGTTGACTAGATCGTATAATATAATTAAAATAGTACTTATGAAAACATTTATTATAAATTAGGAGGATTCCGGATGGAAGAAAGCATGCCCACAGATATTGTTACCTTAATAGACGACGAAGGAATAGAAAGAGAGTTTGAAGTTTTGGATTTCATAGAAAATTCCCAAGGAAGATTCTACGCTCTTATGCCGAATTTTGAACTTTCCGACGAAACTTTAAATAGCGAGGAAACTTATTTTATCTTTGAAGTTATAGAAGAAAACGGAGAAGAACAATTGGTGGAAGTAGATGACGATATACTTCTTGATAATCTTTCCAAAGAATTTGAAAGAAGACTTGGAAATATTTAAAAATATAGACTAAATAAATTTATTTTCTACTTAATGCGCGGACTGTGTTCATATAACCCTACAAAATGTTTTCGGGAGCTTGACTCCTGTATCGGATTGCATACCTCTTGGCAAAGCCATCTGAGGGAGCGTGAAAATATGGGGAGGGCACCCACCTGCTAGATTGCAGGTTATCTAGAGCACGATACGCTTAAGTGGATTTTTTATATGCGTTTTTAAATTGTACAAGCACTAAAACTTATGCTATAATTAAGTTAAGAAATTTTGGAAGGAAGTTTTACTTTTGAATGCACTTATACTAGATGTTTGCGTTGTAATAATATTTTTATTTTTTACTGTTATGGGATTTAAAAAAGGAATATTAAAATCGTTTTTATCCTTAATAGGTTCGCTTTTTGCGGTAATTTTTGCGGTTTATTTTTCCGATATTTTTTCCAAAGCAATTTATTTTAATTTTATTTCTCCGCAAATAGAAGAGCAAGTAAGGAGTGTATCAGGTACTTCGTTTTTAAACTGCGATATTTTATTTAGTAAATTGGCGTTTCCGTTTTCCGGCTTTTTACCAAGGTTCGGAATAACAACAGAAGAAGTTAACCATATTATAAATAATAGTACTGCGGAAGTTCTTCCTTCAAAAATATCAGAAATTTTATACCCCGTAATTGCAAATGTTTTAAAATCGGTGTTGGTAATTGTTTTATTTGTTATTTTAATTTTTGTTATGAAATTTTTGTCTCGTTTTGCGCTAAGATTTTTTAAAACTCAATTTTTAAAAAGTACAAACAGTATTCTTGGCGGAGTCTTTGGAGTGTTTAAAGGTTATGTAGTAATTGTGGCGGCAATGTGCTTTTTAAAAGTTTTTGCTTCCATGGATACTAAAGTTCCGGAAATATTTACCGCAAATAATATTTCTTCAACAACGATTTTTAAAATTATATACGATAACAACCCCGTTTACGGACTTTTTAAAACGATTTAAAAAAATTAAAACTAGCGGAGTGATGGATAAATGAAAAGAAATAGTTATAATGCGATTTTCAATATTCCAAATATTTTAACTGTTTTAAGAATAATTTTTATTATTCCGTTTGTTTTTGCTGTGTCTAAAAACAACTATGTTTTGGCGGGTGCAGTTCTTGTTATTTCGGGGATTAGCGACCTATTTGACGGAATTATTGCAAGAAAATATAACCAAATAACAAAACTTGGGAAAATGCTTGACCCTACCGCTGATAAACTCACTTTAATGGCGGTTATGATATGTTTTGGAATTAAATTTCCAAAGATTTTTCCGTTTATGATATTACTTATCGTAAAAGAAATTCTTATGCTTACGGCTGGAGCAGTGCTTTTAAAGCACAAAATAACTCCGCCCTCAGCACGCTGGTATGGAAAAATTTCCACAGTAGTATTTTATGTTTCAGTAATTACCATAATATTGCTTAAAGCTTTGTGGAATACGGACTGCGAAGTTTTAAATATTATTTTAATGACTCTTACGGCAACTTGTATGCTGTATGCGCTATATAGATACTTTAAGATTTTTAAAATGATGATAAAAGAAGAAAAATATTAAGCAAAAAAGCTTTATTTTGATTTAATACACTAAATAAGGAGTAAATATTATGCTTTGTTCCAGATGTAAAAGAAGAACAGCCGTTGTGTTTGTTTCTTCCGGCAAGGATTCTTCCAGCGCAGAAGGTTTTTGCTTTTCGTGTGCTAAAGAAGTTGGAATAAAACCCTTGCAAAATTTGATGGATAAAATGAATATTTCAGGGGAAGAGCTTGAAAGCATGGGAGAACAATTTTCAGATGCTTTCGGAGCAGGTTTTAACCCCGATGAATTAAATATAGGCAGCGAAGAAAATGGCTTTACCCCCGGTGGAGCTGCAACGTTTCCTTTTATAAAAGGGCTGTTTTCAAATATGATGTTTCAAGGGAAAGACGACGAAACAGAAAAAAATAAAGAAAGCAAAGATGTTAAATCTGGCCACAAAACAAAACGCAAAATGCTTGGCCTTTACTGTAATAATTTAACATTAAAGGCGAAAGAAGGAAAACTTGACAAAGTTGTCGGCCGAGAAAAAGAGATTAACCGTACTGTGCAGATTCTTTGCCGCAGAACGAAAAACAACCCTTGTTTAATTGGGGAGCCGGGAGTAGGCAAAACCGCAATAGCAGAGGGCTTGGCGCTTAAAATTGCGGAAGGCTCTGTGCCGTATAGATTAAAAAACAAAGAAATACACCTTCTTGATTTGACTTCGTTGGTGGCAGGAACTCAGTTTAGAGGGCAGTTTGAAGGCAGGATAAAAGGCCTTATTGACGAAGTAAAAAAAGACGGAAATATAATTTTGTTTATAGATGAAGTCCACAACTTGGTTGGTGCAGGCGATTCAGAAGGTTCTATGAATGCCGCAAATATTTTAAAACCCGCTCTTTCCAGAGGAGAAATTCAGGTTATTGGTGCCACGACTTTTGCCGAATATAGAAAGCACATTGAAAAAGATGCTGCACTTGAAAGACGTTTTCAACCTGTTAAAGTTTTGGAGCCGTCAATTTCTGAAACCGTTAGCATTTTAAAAGGCGTAAAAAGTTACTATGAAGAACATCATAGAGTGAAAATACCGGATTATCTCACAACACGTTTAGTGGTTCTTTCCGAAAGATATATTATAGATAGATTTTTGCCTGATAAAGCCATTGATTTGATGGACGAATCCGCAACTTACTGCGCTCTTAATAATCAAGCGCTTTTAAAATATGATATGTTAAACTCGGAAATAGAAAAATTAAAAGCGGAGGAAGAGCAGCTTTTGGCTTCCGGGGAAGAAGCCGATTACGAGCGACTGGCAGAGATTAGATTTAACGTTGCAAAAGACGAAAAAGAGATAAAAAAACTTGCCGGCAAAGCGCTCGGCAAAGAAGTAACTGAATCCGACATAGCCCATGTTATCGAGCTTTGGACGGGAATACCTTCTTCAAAAATTCAAGAAAACGAATTTAAGAAAATAGAAAGTTTAGAAAATAAATTAAAAGAAAAAATAATAGGCCAAGACGAAGCCGTTAAAGCCGTGGCATCTGCTATACGCAGGAACAGAGTTAAAATTAGTTATCGCCGCAGACCTGCTTCATTTATATTTGTTGGCTCCACGGGCGTTGGAAAAACTGAGCTGGTTAAAGTTTTGGCAAAAGAGCTTTTCGATTCTCCCGATGCGCTCATAAGGCTTGATATGTCGGAATACATGGAAAAACATTCTGCGTCAAAAATAGTTGGTTCGCCTCCGGGATATGTCGGTTATGACGAAGCCGGGCAATTAACCGAGAAAGTTCGCCAAAAACCGTATTCCGTTATACTTTTTGATGAAATTGAAAAAGCCCACCCCGATGTTATGAATATTCTTCTTCAAGTTCTTGATGAAGGAAAAATAACCGATTCACACGGCAGAGTGGTCAATTTTGAAAATACCGTTATAGTAATGACCTCTAATGCCGGGAGTAACAAAAAAGACGGTTCGCTTGGATTCGCAAAAAGCGAAAATGATTTGGTAAAAGAAAAAGCGGTAAAAGCTCTTAAAGAGTTTTTACGTCCGGAATTTATAAGCCGTGTAGACGAGGTAATAGTGTTTAACAAATTATCTGAAAAAGATTACGTAAAAATTGCCGCTTTGATAATAGATGAGTATAAAGAATCGCTTGGCGAAAAAGGAATAAAACTTTCTTATGATGATAAAGCACTTGATTACTTGGCGAAAAAATCCATTGGAAAAAGCAGCGGAGCGCGTGATTTAAGAAATTTAATAAGAAAAGAAGTAGAAGATAAAATATCTATGAAAATAATAGAAAATGGTAGCTTTAATATAGGAAGCATCGAGCTTACCGCAGATCCGGAGTTTAAAATTATAGTTAATTAAAGTAAATGAGTGGTTCAGGGGGAATTTAAATGAAGTGTCCTTACTGCAATATGGAAGGCTGCAAAGTAATAGAATCTCGTAGTGCGGACGAGGGTTCCAGCGTAAGAAGAAGAAGGGAATGCGAAAATTGTGCTAGGCGTTTTACCACGTATGAAGTGGTAGAAACCATACCTGTGGTGGTAATTAAGCGTAGCGGTCAGAGGGAAAAATTCGACCGCAAAAAAGTTTTTGAAGGTTTAATGCGTGCATGCGCAAACAGAGCTATATCAGTGGGCGAAATAGATAAAATGGTAGACGAAATAGAGGCAAAAGTGCAAAATTCCTTGGAAAGAGAAGTCTCATCCTCCGTAATAGGCGAATACTCAATGGATTTGCTTAAAAACAAAGACGAGGTTGCTTACATAAGGTTTGCTTCGGTTTATAGGCAGTTTAAAGATGTTTCGGCATTTATGGATGAACTGCAAAAATTTTTGGAAAAAAATTAAAATATATGCAAATGAAAACCGACCAACGAAAAATTGGTCGGTTTTTTTATTTATAAATTAAGCATAAGTTTAAATTTTTTAGCTGCTGAATTTAGCCAAGGTTTGCTTGTTCCGCCTGTTATGTTGTTTAGTTCATCTTCCGATAAATCTTTGGAAATTAAATCGGCAAGATACATCATAAATTCGGTAAATTCTTCGTAAGTGTATCCCGGCACGATGCTTATGCAATAATCATAAAGTTCCTGGGGAGAATCTTTTTTGCTGAATTGCTCGATTTTTTCGGGGTCTGAATTAACTTCCTCTATTAGTTTTAGTAAGTTTTCGTTGTTTGTCATGTTTATACCACCTTTACTTTTGAATTTTTTTATTTAAATATAGTACATAATAATAAAATAATACTATTATTTCAAATAATGTCAATACTTTTTGAGTAAAAAATAATTTTTATGTATTTATAAATAAAAAATTGGAAAAATAATGTTAAAGGGGTGACTGTTTATGAAAAATAGTAAATCAAACACAAACGATGAAGAAAAAGAACTTTCCGTAGGGACACAGGAGCAGTATGAAAGAATTCAAAATATAGGGTCGGTTATAGTTCCCTCCAAAGATAAAAAAATTTACTGCCTGACGATAATAGGCCAAATTGAAGGGCATAACTATCTTCCAAAAGAAAACAAAACCACAAAATATGAACACATTATTCCCGAACTTGTGGCAATCGAAGAAGACCCGGAAATACAGGGGCTGCTTATACTTTTAAATACCGTTGGAGGAGATATCGAAGCCGGCCTTGCTATTGCGGAGCTTGTGGCGGGGATGAGCAAACCTACGGTTTCGATGGTAATTGGCGGTGGGCATTCAATCGGTGTTCCTTTGGCGGTGAGCGCAGATGAATCATTTATAGCGCGCTCCGCCACAATGACAGTACACCCCGTTCGAACGAACGGTATGACAATCGGAGTTGTGCAGACTTTTGAATATTTTCAAAAAATGCAAAAGAGAATATCGGATTTTGTGGTTTCTAATTCAAATATTTCAGAAAAAAGATTTTACGAACTTTGCATGAATACAAAAGAGCTTGTTTTGGATATAGGTTCTGTGGTAGAGGGTGAGCAAGCTGTAAAAGAGGGATTAATCGACCACGTGGGGACGCTTTCTGATGCTTTGGAAGCGCTTAATAAGCTTATTAAAAAAAAGAAAAAACAAAAATAAACAGATAAAAATCAAGAATTTATTTTTTAAGTTCTTGATTTTTTTAATAATAACTGTAAAAATCTTTGAAAATCTGATATAATTTAATGTTAGAGAAAATCATACATATTTATTGATAAAAAATAAAAATATAAAGAGGAGCAGTTAACGATGAGTATTTTTAGCGCAGTAATTCAGGGGATAGTTCAGGGATTAACAGAGTTTTTGCCTGTTTCAAGTAGTGGACACCTTTTGATTTCTCAGCATATTTTAGGCGTCCATGAAGATAATTTGTTTTTTAATGTTATGCTTCATATAGGGACTTTGCTTGCGGTGCTGTTTGTTTATTACAAAAGCATTTTTAAGCTTATAAAGGCGTTTTTTGAGATGATTTCAGATGTTTTTAAAAAAAGGTTCAATATTAAAGATTTAAATCACGAAAAAAACATGGTTTTAATGCTCATTATAGGTTTAATTCCGCTGTTTTTGTTGTTTATTCCCGTTCCAGGCAGCGGCATGAATATAAAGGACTTGGCTCCTGAACTTGCAAGCGAAAAAAATCTTTTGCTTGTGGGAATGGCGCTTATGGTAACAAGCTTTATGCTAAAAATAGGAATTAATAAAAGAAAATCTTATAAAGTAAATGTGGCATTTGATTCAGACGGAAATTTATGGGACGGTAAAAAAGACCTTAATGTGATGGACGCACTTTGGGTTGGCTTTACTCAATTTGTTGCGGCGGTGTTTCCGGGAATTTCTCGCTCGGGGTCTACTTTGTCCACAGGACTTCTTAGAGAAATAAACAAAGAAACTGCGCTTGATTATTCCTTTATTTTGGGTGTGCCTGCAATTATTGCGGCAGCCGCCGTGGAACTTAAAGACGCTTTAAAATCCGGCGCTCTTTCAAATATAGATGTAATTCCCGTTGTAGTGGGAATGATTGTTTCCGCAGTAGTTGGATTTTTATCAATAAAACTATTCAAATGGCTTTTAAAAACAGACAAAATGATGATTTTTGTTGTTTATACTTTTGTAGTCGGGATTTTGTCGGTGATTATTGCAATAATAGAAAATATTTATGGCTTTAATTTATTTACTGGAAGACCTATTTAAAAAAATAAAGAAAGCGAGATAAAAAATGAAAGGGAAAGTTAACAAAAAATACGGGAAATACAGTAAAAATAGCAAAAAACAAAGCAGCCCGATAAAAGCGGTGCTACTCTTTGCTTTTGCTGTTTTTTTGATGTGCTTGATATTAATAAAAGGCGAAAATATTTGGCTTGCCATGCATAACTTTGTGTTTTCTCTTTTTGGCCCAAGCTGTATATTCTGGCCGATTTTAATTGGCGTGTTTGCTGTTTTTGATTCATGCGGCAAAAATAATAAAGAAACAAAATTTAAGTACACAGTTTCCGCAGTGCTTGTAGTTTTATGCAGCGCAGCTTTTTATGTGTTTGCCTTTAAAAATTTTTATGGAAATTTTGGCAGTTGGTTTGGATATATTTTTAATGAATGCATAAAAGGAAATCTAAACGGAAATTCAGGGATTGTTGGTGCTTTAATCGGTCAGCCGCTTGTTTGGGGTTTTGGCCTTACCAGTGCAAAAATAAGCGTAATAATTATCATGTTCGTTTGTTTTATGTTTGTTTCCGGCAGAACACTCATGGAATTTTTAGGTGTATTTTCTAAGCCTGCAAAAGTTATAAAAGAAAAAATTGAAGATAGAACTACCGAATATAAAAATCGCCGAAATACTAATATTGATATAGACATCGGTGATGAAGAAATAAGGCCGCAAAAAGAAGAAAAACTTTTAAGCGAAGACGAAGAAATTTCAAAAGTTACGGAAAAAATCCTTTCTAAAATAGAAAAAAAGCAAGCTGGTGATAATTTAAGTAAAGAAAAATTCGAAGAACACGAATTAAGCTCTCAAAAATTTTCAAATGACGAGGGAAAAGAGTACGAATTTCCGCCAATTAGTCTTTTAAAATCATCTGTATCGCCGAAAAGCGGAGATATTACCAGCGAGCTTAATAACGGCGGAAAAATACTTGTGGAAACATTAAAAAGCTTTAATGTTCAAACAAAAATTATAGATATTAGCCGTGGCCCTGCTGTTACGAGGTACGAACTTCAACCTGCAGCCGGAGTAAAAATAAGCAAAATAACGAATTTAGCCGATGATATAGCCCTTAATTTAGCGGCGCCCGGAGTAAGAATTGAAGCTCCGATTCCGGGGAAAGCCGCTGTAGGAATAGAAATACCTAATAAAGTTGTAAGTGTTGTAACTATGAAAGAGCTTATAAATTCATATGAGTTTAAACATGCAAAAAGTAAACTTACGGTTGTTTTAGGGCAAGATATTTCAGGTAATATAATGCTTGCGGACCTTGCCAAAATGCCGCATTTGCTAATAGCCGGTTCCACAGGTTCTGGAAAATCGGTGTGTATAAATTCTTTTATTATAAGTATTTTGTACAATGCTCGGCCCGATGAAGTAAAACTTGTTATGATAGACCCAAAGGTCGTTGAACTTGGAATTTACAATGGCATACCGCATTTGTTGGTGCCTGTGGTAACAGATGCCCGAAAAGCTGCAGGCGCACTTAACTGGGCAGTTAAAGAAATGCTTGCACGTTATAAAAAATTTGCAGAAAACAATGTAAGAGATTTGGAATCTTACAATAAATTAATTGAAAACAACCCGTGTATTACCGACAAAGAAGGCGAAGTTCTGGAAAAAATTCCACAAATAGTCATTATAATAGATGAACTTTCAGACCTTATGATGGCTGCACCAAACGAGGTAGAGGATTACATATGTAGACTTGCTCAGATGGCTCGTGCAGCGGGCATGCACCTTGTTATTGCAACGCAGCGCCCGTCTGTGGACGTTATAACGGGAATTATTAAAGCAAATATTCCAAGCAGAGTGGCATTTGCAGTTTCTTCGCAAATCGATTCACGAACGATACTTGACATGAGCGGCGCAGAAAAACTTCTCGGCCGTGGAGATATGCTGTTTTCACCTGTGGGTTCAGCAAAGCCGGTGCGTGTTCAGGGCTGCTACGTAACAGACAAAGAAATAGAAAAAGTAATAGAATTTTTAAAATCTTCCGGGGAAGTTTCTTACGACAATAAAGTCGCCGAAGAAATAGAGAAAAACACACTTCCTGAAGGAGGAAAATCAGAAAATCAAGCTGTGGGCGGCGGAAATATTGACCCTGTGATGAAAGAAGCGGTGAAGTGTGTGGTGGAAGCCGGACAAGCTTCAACATCAATGCTGCAAAGAAAGCTTCGAGTTGGATACGCAAGAGCCGGACGCCTTATTGATGAAATGGAACAAATGGGTATAGTTGGGCCGCATGAAGGCTCTAAGCCAAGGCAGGTTCTTATGAATTACCAGCAATTTTTAGAAATGAGTATGAATCAGGGTGAGTAAGTGGCAAATTTAAAAAAGCATAAAATAAAAAAATTACTTAAAAGCTTAATTTTGCCGGTATTTTTAATATTTTTGGCAGTAGCATTCTTTTTAACAAACACAAAAGAAAATTACTGGAAAGACATATCCGAAAAGCTTAATATTTCTTCTCAAAGTGTAAACTGCGATATGGAAGTGCATTTTTTGAATGTTGGCGACGCAGACTGCGCATATATTAAGTGCGGGGATTATAAAATTTTAATTGATGCTGCGGATAAAGAGCCGTCAGACACCGTTTGTGAATATTTAATTAAACATAATGTAAAAAAATTAGATTTGGTAATTATGTCGCACCCGCACAGAGACCACATCGGTCAAATGAAAAGCATTATAGATAATTTTGATATAGATAAGTTTGTTCAGTCCGATATTCCGGAAAACATTTTGCCAACATCAGTAACATACGAAAATATGCTAAAATCTCTTGTAGATAAAAAAGTAAACACAAAAACACTTGGTGCAGGCGACAATTTTAACCTGGGGGATTTAAAATTTAAAATCTTGGGGCCTGTAAAGAGCAGTGAAAACTTAAATAACTGCTCGTTGGTTGTTAAAATCGAGTATAAAGATGTTAGCTTTTTATTTACGGGAGATGCGGAAAAAGCTGAAGAATACAGTATGCTCAAATCAGGGAGAAATTTGAATGCCACAGTTTTAAAAGTGGGCCACCACGGAAGCACAACGTCCACCACTGCAAATTTTTTAAAGGCGGTGCATCCAAAATATGCGGTTATATCATCTGAAGACAAGCAAAATAAAAATTCTGTGATAAAAAGGCTGGAGGAATCATGCGAAAGAGTTTATAAAACGTATGAAAACGGGAATATAATATTTATAACAGACGGAAAGAACATAGATATAAAAACGGAAAAGTAAAGGGGAGTTAAAAATGATTTTTTCTGTTGACCGCATAAAAGATGGAGTTTTAATATGCGAAGATATAGAAAGTGGCGATTTACACAGCGTAAAGCCTAAAGAGAAAATGCCAAAAATAAAAGAAGGCAGCATAATTGAAGTAAAAGGCGACAAAATCATTTTAAAAGAAGAAATTTACTTAAAGAGAAAAGAAAAAATTTTGAATCTTAGAAATAAACTTTGCGAAAGTGATATAATAAAAGAATAAAATTAATATAAAAAGGTTGTATTTTATTTAATTTGTGATAATATTGTTAACGAAATGAATTTTATTAAAAAATTTTTTAAAGAAAGGTTTATAAAAATGGGTAATTTTAAAAATTTAAAAAAGTTACTTTTGGGGTCTGCGCTCAAAGATGATCAGTTAAAAAATGAAAAGCTGTCCAGGCTTTGGGGTCTTCCTATAATGGCGAGCGATGCGGTGTCTTCGGTTGCATACGCTGTGGAAGAAATTTTAATAGCGCTTCTTCCTGCGCTGGGAATAATGGCTGCAAGTTTTGTGGGATACGTTAGTGTTCCTATAATCCTTTTGCTTTTAATACTTATTTTTTCTTATTCTCAGATTATTAATCATTACCCAAATGGCGGCGGGGCGTATGTTGTTTCCAAAGAAAATTTTGGGAAAAAAGCTTCTCTTTTGGCGGCAACATGCCTTGTTATTGACTACATAATGACGGTTGCGGTAAGTGTTTCGTCTTCAACTGCAGCTATTTTAGCGGTTTATCCTTTTTTAGAACCTTATAGAATTATTATTTCTCTTGTTTGTGTAGGGCTGATAACACTTATAAATCTTCGCGGAATTGGCGAATCTTCTAAAATTTTCGGAATACCGACATATATGTTTATAATTTCCATGGTTGCCCTTATAATAACAGGTTTCGTTCGTTATTTTAGTGGCGCTCTTACTCCGATAAATTATTCTCCTGATCAAATTTCAAATATTTTAAATACAAATTTATCCGGAATGACGTTAACGCTGTTCTTGTGTGCGTTTTCTTCAGGCTGTTCGGCGCTTACTGGTGTGGAAGCGGTAAGTAATGCCATACCAAGCTTTAAAGAGCCTTCGCAAAAAACAGCCAGACAAGTTCTTTTTATGCTTGGTGGAATAATTATATTTATATTTGGCGGAACAAGCTTTTTGGCAACCTTTTTAAATGTTGTTCCTATTAGCGAAAAAACTGTTCTTTCGCAAATGGCGTATGAAATTTTTGGCAGCGGAATAATGTTTTATGTGCTGCAGTTCACAACGTCGCTTATTCTTTTGCTGGCAGCAAATACTTCTTACAGCGGTTTGCCTATACTTCTTTCTATTTTAGCAAAAGATAGATATATGCCTCGACAATTTTCTCAAAGGGGAACAAAACTTAGCTTTTCAAACGGAATAATGTTTATATTTATAACAAGTTCGCTACTTTTAATAGCATTTAACGCAGATACTCATCGTTTGATACCGTTTTATTCGGTTGGCGTTTTTGTTTCTTTTACGATTTCGCAGTTTGGAATGTTTATAAAATGGATGCGTTCAAAAGAACCCGGATGGCAGTATAAATCATTAATAAACGGCTTTGGTGCATTGGTAACTTTTGTGGGTTCGATTGTTGTGTTTACTACCAAATTTACACACGGTGCATGGGCGCTTTTAATAGTAACACCGCTTTTAATGTGGTTTATGTCTGCAACGCACAGCCATTATTTTAGATTTTTAAAAGGTATAAGCATTTTGGGATATAACTATAAATATAAAAAGAGCAACAGCAACGATTCTTTTCCTTGCGTTGTGCTTATAAACAAGATGAATAGGGCAGCGCTGAAAACTTTTGATTATGCCAACGAAATAACTTCTAATGTTACGCCGCTGCATATTTCTGTTTCAAAGTCAGAAACCGAAAGGCTTCAAAAACAGTGGAAAGACCTTAAAATAGAAGTTCCGCTAAAAATAATATATACTCCCTACCGAGATATAATTACACCTATTGAAAATTATATAAACGAGCGTGAAAAAGAGCTTAAAGACGGGCAAAGTCTTACAGTGGTTTTAACGAGAATAAGTGGTAACGGTTGGAAAGATAAAATATACCATAACCAAACAACATTTTTCATTGAGCAGCAGCTAAGAAAACACGAAAATGTTGCAACTATACTGGTGCCGTATTTTTACAGCAGACCTAAATCAAAAAGCAAAAAATAAGCTTTTATATAAATAGGAGGATATAAATTTAAGTGAAAAAATTTTTAAAATGCATAGCGGCTGTTTGTTTTGTGTGTTTTTGTTTTTTTATTGGTGCTTTTGCCAAAGGTGATAGCCTTGAAAACATTAAATCAAGAGGGTACATAAAAGTTTCTACAAATGCGGAATTTGAACCTTTTGAATACAAAGACGCAGACAAAATAAAAGGAATAGACATAGACATAATAAAAAAAATAGCAGAATATCTGGGAGTAGATGTTCAAATTAATGATGTTTCTTTTGACGCCGTTACGCTTGAAATAAAGAATAAAAAATGTGATTTAGCAATTTCTGCAATGAGTTACAGCGAAGAAAGAGCGCAAAATGTAAGCTTTTCTGACTCTTATTATACTTCTAAACAGGTAATTATAGTTCCAAATGAAAGCGAAATAAAATCCGAAAAAGACCTTCATGGAAAAAGCATAGGTGTTGCGATGGGTTTTACGGGCGATATTTATTGTACGCAGCATTATTCGGATTCTAAAATAGAAAGATATAGCAAATCGTCAGATGCAGTTTTTGACCTTTTAAACAGCAGGTTGGATGCTGTGGTGGTAGACGAAGTTCCTGCGCGCAGTCTTGTAAACTTATCTAATAATTTATGTAAGATATTAGATGGATACTGCCTTTTTGAAGAAGAGTACAGAATAGTTGTATCAAAAGATGAAGATGAGTTACTAAATGTAGTAAATGAAACGCTTCATAAGATGAAAGAAACAGGAGAAGTAGAAAAAATAATTAATTCTTATGTGAAAAATTCACAAACCCCAAGTGTGGATTTTATTGGACAAATTTATAATAATTTGGTTTATAAAAATAGGTATAAAATGATTTTTGACGGCTTTTTGACCACTTTAGAAATAACTTCCGTAGCGCTTTTGATCGGTATTACCTTGGGGCTTGTGGTTTCACTTATAAAAATAAGTAAAAGCAGTAGCATTCTATTTAAATTTTTAAAAGCCCTTGCAAATATTTATTTAACTATTATCAGGGGAACCCCATTGGTTGTGCAGCTTTTTGCAATATATTATTTAATACTTTCTGCAACTGGGCTAAATAAAATAACGATTGCTATGATAGCTTTTGGAATAAATTCTGGAGCGTACGTGGCGGAGATTATAAGGTCGGGAATACTTTCCGTGGATGCAGGGCAATATGAAGCAGGGCGTTCGCTGGGGTTAAATTCTTTTATAACTATGAGAAAAATTGTACTTCCGCAGGCATTTAAAAATGTTTTGCCGACACTTGTAAATGAATTTATTCAATTAGTAAAAGAAACCGCTGTTGCAGGTTTTATAGGTATAACAGACTTGTCCAGAGCGGGGGATATAATAAGGAGCCAAACTTACGAACCATTTGTGCCTCTTGCCACTGTGGCAGTGATTTATTTAGCAGTGGTTACACTTACCACTTTCTTAATGTCGTTTATGGAAAGGAGACTTCGTGCCAGTGATAAGCGTTAAAAATCTTTACAAAGAATTTAAACATAGCGGAAAGACACAAAGGATTCTAAATGGCATAAACATAGACTTTAAAAAAGGCGAAAGAGTTGCCATAATTGGGCCGTCGGGATCCGGAAAAAGTACTTTTTTAAGGTGTTTAAACAGATTAGAAATTCCCACAAGCGGTGAAATATTGTTTGAAGGGAAAAGTATCACAGACCCAAAATGTAATATAGACGAAATAAGGCAAAACATCGGCATGGTGTTTCAGCATTTTAACCTTTTTCCGCACCTTACAATACTTCAAAATATAACTTTGGCACCCGTTGCGCTTAAACTTTATTCCAAAAAAAATGCCGAGGAATGTGCACTTGCTCTTTTAGAAAAAGTGGGGCTAAAAGATAAAGCAAACACATACCCTGCAAAGCTTTCGGGCGGGCAAAAACAGCGTGTTGCAATAATCCGTGCGCTTATTATGAACCCAAAGGTGATACTTTTTGATGAGCCTACTTCGGCCCTTGACCCGGAAATGATTAAAGAAGTAATTAATGTTATGAATGACATCGCAAAACAAGGAATGACAATGATAGTTGTAACCCATGAAATGAGTTTTGTTCGTGAAGCGGCCACGAGAGTTGTTTTTATGGACAAGGGCAGAATTTTGGCGGACGAAACCCCGGAAGAACTTTTTAATAATTGCCAGAATGTTCGTGTGAGTAGATTTTTGCAAAAAATTATATAAGGGGTTTAAAAAGAAAAATGAAAATAATAACAAAATCCGAGCAAGAAACCGAAAACTTTGCAAAAGAAATTGGGAAAAAACTAAAAGGCGACGAAATAATTGCTCTTTACGGGGATTTGGGTGTGGGTAAAACTGCGTTTACTCGTGGATTGGTAAGCTGCTTTTGGGGAAAAAATGCAGTAACAAGCCCCACTTTTACGCTTGTTAATGAATATGCGGCTCCAAAGTTTAAAATATATCATTTTGATATGTACAGAATAAAAAACCTTGAAGATCTTGAATCTACGGGTTTTTTCGACTATATGTACAAAGGTGTTTTTGTAATAGAATGGAGCGAAAATATAGAAAATTATTTGCCGGAAAAAACTATTAAGATTTACATTGAAAAAAACGAAAATGATTCTGAAAGAATTATAACGCTAAAAGGGTGGGATAATAAATGAAAGTATTGGCGGTTGATTCTTCCTCTGTAACCGCTTCGGTTGCGATTTTAGAGGATAAAGAAGTTATAGCACAGTATTTTTTAAACGTAGGGCTCACTCATAGCCAGACTTTGGCGCCAATGATAGAGTCTGTTTTAAAATGCTCTAAAATATCGCCTTCCGAGATTGATTTATATGCCTCAGCGAATGGCCCCGGCTCTTTTACCGGCATTAGAATTGGGTTATCTACCGTAAAAGCTATGGCATTGGTAAATTCCAAGCCGTGTTTGGGTGTTTCGTCGCTTTATTCTTTGGCGTATAATCTTAAAGATAAAAACAATATTTTATGCGCTTGTATGGACGCGCGAAATAATCAAGTGTATAATGCGATTTTTAAGGTGGAAAATAATAAAATAATAAGACTTACGGAAGATAGAGCGGTTGATATTAATGATTTGAAAATAGAACTTAGTAAATTTAAAGAGAAAATAGAAATTGTTGGAGATGGCGCCGAAATATGCTATAATAGTTTTAAAGAAAGCGATGAAAATTTTGCTAAAAACATACTTTTTTACAGCGAAAACAAGTATATAAGTGCGGCTAATTTAGGTCTTGCCGCAGCTGAAATTTACAGTAGCGAAAAAGATAAAAACAAAATAAATTCAGAGATAAACTATATAAGAATTCCTCAGGCGCAAAGGCTTTTGGAGGAAAACAAAAAATTGTAGGTGATTTTAAGTGTTAGCAATAGGTTCAGACCACGCCGGATATGAATTAAAAGAAAAAATTAAAAAATATTTTGAAGAAAGCGGCATAAAATTTACCGATTTTGGAACTTTTAGCTTGGAATCTTGCGATTATCCAATAATTGCAGAAAAGGTCGGTAATTCGGTTTTAAATAAAGAAAGTGAAAAGGGGATTTTGATATGTGGAGCCGGAATTGGAATGTCTATTGCCGCAAATAAAATTAAAGATGTAAGAGCGGCGCTGTGCTATGAACCGGAACTTGCGGCACTTGCCAGAAAGCACAATAACGCAAACGTTCTTTGCATGGGCGGCAGGTTTACTGATTTTGAAAAAGCAAAAGAAATAGTAAATGTCTTTTTAAACACAGCTTTTGAAGGTGAAAGACATCAAAGAAGAATAGATATGATAAAAAAATTAGAAAATAATTAAACAGGAGGTTTGAAAAATGTCTGATAATGTTCTTGTAATGGATCACCCGCTAATTCAGCACAAAATATCACTTTTAAGGGATAAAAACACTGGCCCCAAGGAATTCAGGGAGCTAATCAGCGAGGTTACAATGCTTATGTGCTATGAATCTTTGCGCGATTTACCGTTAAAGGAAGTGGAAATAGAAACTCCGATTGCTGTGGCAAAAACTAAAATTTTGGAGGAAAGGCATTTAGCATTTATACCGATTTTAAGGGCAGGCCTCGGCATGGTAGAAGGTGTTGTTAATATGGTTCCCACGGCCAGAGTGGGTCATATTGGTCTTTACCGTGACCCAAAAACCCTGCAGCCTGTTGAATATTACTGCAAATTACCTTTTGATATAAGTAAGGGTGATGCAATAATTTTAGATCCAATGCTTGCTACAGGCGGGTCGGCCATTGATGCTATCAACAGCGTTAAAAAGCACAACCCCAGGTCAGTAAAATTTATGTGCATAATAGCTTCCAAGCAGGGAATAGAAGCTCTTACAAAAGCACACCCGGATGTTAAAATTTATTGTGCGGTAAAGGATGCACGCTTAAACGAACATTCTTATATTGTGCCCGGACTTGGAGATGCCGGAGACAGAATTTTTGGTACTAAATAAAATTTTTTATAAAAGGAAATATTATTTATGGAAAAAATAAAAGATGCCATTTGGCGTTTTGTAAAAAGGTATAGAAAGTATGCGCTGTTTTTCTGCGATTTTATCATATGGAATCTTTCTTTTTATGTATCTTTTGCAATAAATAAAAATAGCCTGACGTTTATACCACTTGACGAACGTTTTTTTGAGTATTTGCTAATGGTAAACGTCTGTTTTGTTGCTATGTTTTTATTGTTTAAATTGTACGATAAAATTTGGCGATACGCAGATGTTGAGGATTTTTTCTATGCTGGGTTGGCTACATTTTGCGCCAATATACTGTTTTTTATTTCAACCCGAATATTTATGATGAAAATGAGCCCCAGAATGCATGTTTTGTTTCTTTTGTCTTCGCTTGTGGCAATAATTTTGTTTAGGCTTCTTTATAGAATAAACCGCCTTATAGATAATGTTTCAAATGAAGATTTAGCAAACAAAAAAAGAATGCTTATAGTCGGTGCGGGGGAATCTACTGCGCTACTACTGAGGGAAATGTTTAAATATTCCGCAAATCAGTATATTCCCGTGGCAATAGTGGACGATGACCACGAAAAAATCGGGCGAAAAATACTTGGCGTAAAAGTGGAAGGAACAACCGAGCAAATACCTGAATATTGTGAAAAACTCAAAGTGGAAGTAATACTTTTTTCAATTACATCTATTTCTACAAAAGACAGACGAAGAATACTGGATATTTGCGCAAAGACGAATTTAGAAGTAAGAATTATTCCAAATATGTACGAAACTCTTACTTCCGGCAGTTCAATAGCTGCTTCAATGAGAAAAATAAAAGTGGAAGACCTTTTGGGCAGAGAACCTATTATTTTTGATAAAAACAAATACGGGCAGTATATAACCGGTAAAACCGTTTTGGTTACCGGTGGAGGAGGTTCCATCGGCTCGGAACTTTGCCGGCAAATTGCTGCACTTAGCTGTAAGAAGCTTATTATTCTTGATATTTACGAAAATAGCGCTTATGAAATTCAGCAAGAACTAAAAATGAAATATGGAAACAGCCTTGATGTATCGTTGGAAATTGCTACGATTTGCGATAAAAAAGAGCTTGAAGATATATTTAAAAAAGAAAATATAGACGTAGTTTTCCATGCGGCGGCTCATAAACACGTTCCACTTATGGAAAAAAATTCGGAAGAAGCCGTGAAAAACAACGTCTTTGGCACAATAAATTTGATTAATTGTGCGGATAAATATAAAGTAAAGAAATTTGTGCAAATATCCACCGATAAAGCCGTTAATCCAACGAATGTAATGGGTGCAACAAAAAGAATTTGCGAAATGCTTATACAAATGAAAAACCGTGAAAGTGAAACGGAATTTGTAGCGGTTAGATTTGGTAATGTTTTGGGCTCAAACGGCTCAGTTATACCGATTTTTGAAGAGCAAATCAAAAAAATGGGTCCCGTAACGGTTACGCATCCCGATATAATACGCTATTTTATGACCATACCGGAAGCGGTGTCGCTGGTAATAACTGCGGGGAGTATGGCAAATGGCGGAGAAATTTTTGTTCTTGATATGGGCGATCCTGTTAAAATTAAAGATTTGGCGGAAAATTTAATAAGGCTTTCGGGGTTAATTCCGCACGAAGATATAAAAATTGAGTATACTGGTTTAAGGCCTGGTGAAAAGCTTTTTGAAGAGCTTCTTATGGACGAAGAAGGAATACAAAAAACAAAAAGCAAAAAAATATATATTGGTCATCCTATTGACTTTAATGTGGATAAATTTAAAGATGAGCTGAAAAGCCTTAAAGAAATATGCGCCGAAGGAAATAAAAAAGAGATAGAAAATATGCTGGTAAAAATTGTACCAACATTTAAACGAGAAAATCGCATAAATTAAATTTAAAGCATACCAAAGATTTATGGTATGCTGTTTATTTTTTTAATTTCGTCTGTGGCGAGTTTGTCGCAAAGTTCGTTTTCCGGGTGACCCGCATGGCCTTTTACCCAGTTTATTTTATATTTATGATTTTTAAGCAAATCAAGGAGCTTTTCCCACAAATCCGGGTTTATTGCCGGTTTATTGTCTGATTTTTTCCAGTTATTTTTGCGCCAATTTTCCGCCCAGCCTTTGTTTATGCCGTCGCAAAGATATTTGGAGTCTGTGAATATATTTATTTTACACTTTTGATTAACAATTTCCAGTGCTTTAATTAGAGCGGTCAGTTCCATGCGGTTATTGGTGGTTAATTTTTCTCCGCCGGAAATTTCTTTTCTGTGGGAGTTATAAATAAGCACTGCACCCCAACCGCCGGGGCCGGGATTTCCGCTGCATGCGCCGTCTGTGTATATTGTAATTTCTTTCATTTTTTATACCTCATTTATAAAAATTTTGAAAAAATGGATTTATTTGGAATTTTTGTTGACATATTTTAATTTTTGTGATACAATAATCTTAACATTTGTTGTACGGATTTATTTTTTATTTTTATACTCGGAATTTCAATATAATAATTTTAAAAATAATAATCAGTTTATTTTTATTTTCTGATTTTATGTTTATTTTTATGTAATTATATAATACGCAAATTAAAGGAGAATGCTAATGGAAGACAATTTAAGCAAAAAAAATCAAAAACCAAGTAAACCAATAAAAAAAGTAATATCAAACGGTAAAAATAAGAAATCTACAATAACAAATTATAACACAAGTAAAGATGCAAATAAAACCGTAAACTCAAATGTAGATTATCACAAAGAAAAAAGTGCAAAAAAAAATGATAATTCAAAAATTGTTAAAGGTTATCCCAAAATGCCAAAAGGTGGTCTGAAAAGGCAATATAACAAATCCGCCAAGTCGGTAAAAGTTGTTTTTTTGGGTGGACTTAATCAAATTGGGAAAAACATAACGGCCTTTGAATGCGACAACGAAATAATTATAGTTGACTGCGGTATGTCGTTCCCAGATGGCGAAATGCTTGGGGTTGACTTAGTTATACCGGACTTTTCGTATTTGGAAGCAAACAGAGAAAAAATCAAAGGCCTGGTAATAACTCACGGGCATGAGGATCATATTGGTTCAATACCGTATCTTTTAAACAAAATTAATGTTCCGATTTATGCAACTCCGCTTACTGTGGGGTTAATAACAAACAAGCTTAAAGAGCATAGACTTTTAAACAGTACAAAATTAAACACAGTAACCGAAGGTCAGACCATAAAATTAGGTTGCATGAGTGTGGAATTTATAAGGGTAAACCATTCTATACCTGATGCGGTGGCTCTTGCAATAAGAACCCCCGCAGGAATTATAGTTCATACGGGTGACTTTAAAATAGACTGTATGCCTTCAAGGGGCGAAATGATAGACTTGGCAAGATTTGCCGAGCTTGGTAAAGAGGGAGTTTTGGCGCTTATGGCGGACTCAACAAACGCCGAAAGGCCAGGCTATACTATGACCGAAAAAAAGATAGATCAGTCGTTTGAAAGGTTATTCCAAAAGGCCAAAAACAAAAGGATTATAATAGCAACTTTTGCATCAAACATAGGCAGAATACAGCAAATTATTAACTGCGCAGCAAATTATGGCAAAAAAGTGGCGTTTTCCGGGCGCAGTATGATAAACAATGTTGCAATCGCAAAACAAATGAATTATTTGGATGATCCTGAAAATGTCATAATAGATATAGATTTAATAACCAAATACCCGAAAGACGAAATTGTTTTGGTTACAACCGGAAGCCAGGGTGAGCCCATGTCTGCATTGCATAGAATGGCATCGTCGGAACACAAAAAAGTGGAAGTTGGACCGGAAGACTTTATAATAATTTCCGCAACGCCTATCCCCGGAAATGAAAAAATGGTCGGCAATGTTGTAAACGAGCTTATGGGGCTTGGTTGCGAAGTTGTTTATGAATCGATGTACGAGGTTCACGTTTCGGGGCATGCATGCCAGGAAGAACTGAAAATTATTCAAGGAATAGTCAAGCCACAGTATTTTATCCCTATTCACGGCGAACGTAGGCATTTAATGAAGCACGCTAAATTAGCGGTTTCTATGGGTATGCCGGAAAGCAATGTTTTCGTGGGGGATACGGGCGATATTCTGGAAATAAGCAAAAATGGCATGAAAAAAACCAGTCAAATTCCTTTGGAGCTTGTGCTTGTGGACGGAATTGGTGTTGGTGACGTTGGAAGTATAGTTCTTCGTGACCGAAAACATTTGGGAGAAGATGGCCTTATTGTGGTTGTTGCAACGCTTGATTCGTTAGATAAACATGTTATCGCCGGGCCGGATATTGTTTCGCGTGGGTTTGTATATGTGAGGGAATCCGAAGATTTAATTGAGGAAGCAAAAAATGTTGCGCTTAGTGTTTTAGAAAGTTGTGCAGATAAAAAACTGCGTGATTGGGGAGTTATGAAAACTAAAGTGAAAGATGAACTTTATAAATTTTTCCATAACAAGACCCGCAGAAACCCTGTAATATTGCCAATTATTATGGAAGTATAATTATTTTTATTATTATTTTTAAAAAAAGCTGGAGAAAATCTTGTTTTATAGGTATAATAATGTTATTACTTATAAACATTTTCTTTAGCTTTTATTTTTAAGAGGTGAAATTAAATTGAAAAATAGTAATGCTTTAATTTACAGAATTTTTATGCTTATGGTGGCGGTGTTTTTAATTATCAGCTTGCCATTTGCGCTTTATAATTACGTTATACTGGCTGTTAGCATTTGCATTGGAGTCGTTGGGTCACTGGCTATTTTAGTGTTTTTAAAAAGCTACGGCGGCTGTAGATTTAAAACGGTAAATGTTATTAAAGAATATATTGATTCTAATTATAAAGACCTCATAGACTGCATAAAAACGCCTCTTGTTTTAGCTGCAGCGAAAGATCCAAATAAAATCATTTTTTATAATAAAGAATTTAAAAAAGAATTTTTTGAAGAAAATTACTGCGAAGATGATTCGGTGACTGCATATTCCGGTGGGCAAACTGCAGAAAGCCTGCTGAAAAAAGAAAAAACCCCGGTTTCTTATAAAGAAAAGAAGTTTAATGTAAGCGCAGAAAAAATAGGCGATTTTATTGTTTTTTGCTTTCAAAACGATACAAAATATAAAGATTTAAAAAAGAAATATATAGATTCCAGAGTATGCGTAGGGCTTGTGATGTTTGATAACAAAGAAGAACTTGCCGAAAGCAGCGAAGATGAAAAAATGTCCATTATAAAAGTAGCGGTGGATAATGTTCTTAGTAGCTGGGCAAAAGGCATTAACGGTATTTTGAAAAAATTAAACAACGGAAAATATATAGTTGTTTTTGAAGAAAAGTACTTAAAAGGTCTTGTATCGGAAAAATTTAAAATTTTAAATAAAATTCACGAAGCAAAAATAGATGACCACAAATATGCAACGATTTCTATTGGTATAAGCAGCGGTGCGGAGAATTTTTTAGAGGCTAAAAATTGGGCGGAAAAAGCGCTTAATATGGCTTTGGGACGTGGCGGAGACCAAGTGGCGATAAAAAATAAAACAAAGTATGAATTTTTTGGCGGCGCTTCAAAAGGTTTGGAAAAACGCAGTAAAGTCCGTACTCGTGTGGCGGCAATGGCTATTTTAGAAAAAATTGAACTTAGCGATAATGTGTTTATTATGGGCCATAAGTATTCTGATTTTGATTCAGTTGGAGCAGCGGCAGGCCTTTACGGGGTTTGCTCAAAATTAAAAAAGAAAAAATCATATATTGTTGTGGATAAAAGCCGTTCACTTGCGGGCTTAGCAATTAATCATCTGGAAAAATCAGGGCAAGAAAATATTTTTATAACCCCTGAAGATGCGTTGCCGTTAATAACCGAAAATTCGCTCCTTATAGCGGTGGATACGCATTCGGTTAAATTTTTGGAAAGCCTTGATGTTTATAATAAAATTAGCAATGTAATTGTGATAGATCATCATAGACTGAGTATAGACAAAATAAAAAACGCATCTATATTTTTCCATGAACCTTTTGCTTCTTCAACTTGCGAAATGGTTGCTGAATTGGTGCAATATATGGGAGACAAATACTTAAAAAAAGCAGAAGCGGAGTGTTTGCTTGCCGGAATTATGCTGGATACTAAAAGTTTTTCGCTAAAATCCGGCATAAGAACTTTCGAAGCGGCAGCGTATTTAAAGAAAAAAGGTGCCGATAATCTTTCGGTTAAAAAAATGTTTGCAAATTCAATGGACACCTACAAACTTAGGTGTAAAATAATCGAAACGGCTTATATATTTGGTGATTGTGCAGTTGCAAAACTTAACGAAAAAATTGAAAACATGAGGGTGTCTTGTTCTCAGGCAGCAGACGAACTTCTTAATATAAAAAACGTAAAGGCATCTTTTGTGATTTTTTCGTCGGGTGAAACTGTGAATATATCCGCAAGGTCTTTGGGAGATGTAAATGTTCAGGTTATAATGGAAAAATTGGGCGGAGGAGGTCACCAAACCATGGCTGCTGCACAAATAAATAGCCATTCCATAGAAGAAGTAGAACAGCGCCTTCTTGAAATAATAAAAGAAAATATATCATTAAAAAATGAATAGGAGAATGAATTTATGAAAGTAATTTTGCTTGAAAACGTGAAGAAAAAAGGTAAAAAAGGGGACGTAGTGGAAGTGCCGGACGGATATGCAAAAAATTTTCTTTTCCCAAAAAATTTGGCTAAAGAAGCGACGTCTCAATCACTAACCGAACTTAATAATGAAAAGTCTTCTAATGAGCACAGAAAAGAAATAGAAAAAACAAAAGCAGAAGAAATAGCAGAAATTATAAAAGAAAAAATAATAAAAATAACTTCTAAAGCAGGAAAAAACGGCAAGCTTTTTGGGTCTGTAACCACAAAAGATATATCAAGTAAAATAAAAGAGGTTTTTGGTGTTGATATAGACAAACATAAAATTGTTTTAGAATCAGATGTGAAAGCATTTGGTACATATAAATTTGGAGTAAAACTTTACCCCGGAATAAGTGTTCAAATGGCCGTGATGATAGCAGAAGAACAAGAATAAAACAAATAAAAAATCCACCCTATGTAATCAACATCAGGGCGGTTTTTACTAATTATTTTGTTAATTAATCTTTGTTTTTTTAAGTTTTTCTTTAAGTTCGTTTATTTTTTGTTGTAGCTCGTTTATTTTTTGTTGTAAGTTATAATTTTCAAACCATAAATTATTGTACTCACGTGTTAATTTAGTAATTTCTTTATCCTTTTCTGTTGCAGTGCTAAGTACAAATTCAATTATATCTACATAGAAATTTTTAGAATTATTTTTAATAATATCTTCGTTTTTATTGTAGAATGATGTTATGCTTTCCGCCATTGATTGGCTAATACTTTTACCGTTAAAGTAATAATTGTCTAAAAGTATTGTGTTGTGCTCCCATTTTATTCCAGCTTTTGCGTATTCTTCTTTGGTGTATTTATCGGACCCAAGGAAGAAAGCCGAGCAGCTTTGCAGCATTGTTACGCCAATAACGGCAGTACATAATAATGATTTTAAAATTTTCTTCAAAAGTTTCAACCTCCAAATTTAGTTTGTATTTTTATTGTAACATATACAAAACAAAAAGTCAACATTTAATTTTTAAAACGTTGACTTTATATATGAATAACTATTTAATAATAATACACTTTATTTTTCGCAGGAGCATGCGCCGTGGCAATCTTTTGAATACTCGCCAACAATCGGTGTGGGGTCTATACCTTTTTTGATGTAATAGTCCGCAAGTGCTGCTTTAATGGCTTGCTCGGCCAATACCGAGCAGTGTATTTTAACCGGCGGGAGCCCATCGAGGGCTTCTAAAACTGCTTTATTTGTAACTTTAAGTGCTTCTTCTATTGATTTGCCTTTTATAAGTTCAGTTGCCATGGAGCTTGTGGCAATTGCAGCCCCGCAGCCAAAAGTTTTAAATTTTACGTCTGTTATAATTCCGCTGTCTATTTTAAGATACATTTTCATAATGTCCCCGCATTTTGGGTTGCCTACTTCGCCGATTCCGTCGGCGTTTTCGATTTCCCCAACGTTTCTGGGATTAGAAAAATGATCCATTACTTTTTCGCTGTACATAATATTCCTCCTTAATTTATAGTTTTAACTTTTTTTAATTATTTTTTCCCAAAGTGGGGACATACTGCGAAGTTTTTCTACGATTTTTTTAACTTGCTCTATAACGTAATCAATTTCTTCGTCTGTGTTTTCTTCGCTAAGAGATAATCTTAAAGATCCGTGCGCAATTTCATGTGGAAGACCGATTGCCAAAAGCACGTGGCTTGGGTCCAAAGACCCAGAAGTACACGCAGAGCCTGAAGAAGCGCAAATTCCTGCCATATCTAAAAATAGCAAGAGCGATTCGCCTTCAATACCTTCAAAACTTATATTTACATTTCCCGGTAGCCTTTTAATGGGGTCTCCGTTTAATCTGGAATGAGAAATTTTTAACAGTTCATGTATGAGCTTATCTCTTTTCTTGGCAAGCTTACCGGATTTGATATTTATGTCTGTGCATGCGATTTCAATAGCTTTTCCGAGGCCAACAATTCCCGCAGTGTTTTCTGTTCCTGCTCTTTTTTTGGATTCCTGAGCTCCGCCGTGCATAAAGTTTGTGATTTTAACTCCTTTTTTAATAAATAATGCGCCGGTTCCTTTTGGCCCGCCGAATTTATGAGCGGAAAGTGAAAGAAGGTCTATGTTTTGAGCTTTAACATCAATTGGTATGTGCCCAACGGCTTGTACGGCATCTGTGTGAAAAATAACATGCTTTTCACGGCAAATTTTTCCGATTTTTTCTATTGGTTGAATAGTTCCGATTTCATTGTTTGCATACATTATCGAAACCAAACACGTTTTGTCGGTAATGGCATTCTTAACATCTTCGGGGTTTATAAGTCCGTTTTCATCTACATTTAAGTACGTTACTTCAAAGCCGTGCTTTTCTAAAAATTCCGTAGTGTGAAGCACCGCATGATGTTCTATTTTAGATGTTATTATATGATTTTTTCCGTTTTTTAGTCCTTCCAAAGCTACGCCTTTAATGGCCCAGTTGTCGGATTCTGTTCCGCAAGATGTAAAGAATATCTCATTTTTTTCAGCGCCCAAAGCATTTGCTACGTGGTTTCTTGCAATTTCCACTTTTTCACGTGCGGTTTTTCCGGTTTTGTAAATGGTGGAGGGATTCCCGAAATTATCCTTAAACATCGGCAACATTTCGTTTAAAACTTCCGATTTTACGGGCGTTGTTGCGGCATTGTCCATATAAATAGTTTGTTTCATAGTTAGTATCACCTGCTTTTTAAAAATTAATTTTATTCTCGATGTGATTTTTTAAGTCTTCAATTTTTATGCGTTTTTGTTTCATTGTGTCGCGGTCGCGAATTGTTACGCAGCCGTCGGTTTCGCTGTCAAAATCATAGGTTATGCAAAGTGGAGTGCCGATTTCGTCTTGTCTGCGGTAACGTTTACCGATCGATCCGGAATCATCGTAATCAACCATAAAGTGTTTTGATAATTCATCTTTAATTTTTTCTGCTTTTTCGCCCAATTTTTTAGAAAGCGGCAAAATACACGCTTTAAACGGAGCCAAAGCGGGGTGTAGTTTTAAAACTATGCGGGAGTCTTTTTCGTCGATTTTTTCTTCAGTATAAGCGTCGCATAAAAATGCAAGAGCGACTCTGTCTGCGCCCAAAGAAGGTTCAATTACATACGGAATGTATCTTTCGTTTGTTTCTTGGTCGAAATATTCCAGGTTTTTGCCCGAAAATTCTTGATGTTTACCAAGGTCAAAGTTAGTTCTGTCCGCAATTCCCCAAAGCTCTCCCCAGCCGAACGGGAATTCGTATTCAATGTCGGAAGTTGCTGTGGAATAGTGCGAAAGTTCCTCTTTGGAATGGTCGCGCAGCCGGATATTTTCCGGATTTATACCCAAATTTAGAAGCCAGTTTTTGCAAAAATCTTTCCAGTAATTAAACCACTTTATATCTGTTCCGGGTTTGCAGAAAAATTCCAGTTCCATTTGCTCAAATTCGCGGGTTCTGAACGTAAAATTTCCCGGAGTGATTTCATTTCTGAACGATTTTCCTATTTGCCCAATTCCAAAGGGGATTTTTTTTCTTGAAGAGCGCTGAACGTTTGCAAAATTCACAAAAATTCCTTGTGCTGTTTCCGGGCGAAGGTAAATTTCGTTTTTACTTTCTTCGGTAACGCCCTGAAATGTTTTAAACATAAGATTAAACTTGCGAATACCCGTAAAATTAGATTTTCCACAGTTTGGGCAGACTATATTTTTTTCTTTTATCTTGCTTTCCATTTCTTCAAAGGTCATTGCATTTGCATCAATTCCGTTATCTTCCAAAAGTTTATCCGCACGGTATCTTGTTTTGCATTCCTTACAGTCCATTAAAGGGTCAGAAAATCCACCCACATGCCCCGAAGCTTCCCATACTCTGGGGTTCATCAAAATTGCAGAGTCCAGCCCAACGTTATATTTACATTCTTGAATAAACTTTTTAATCCACAGTTTTTTTATGTTATTTTTAAATTCTACTCCAAGCGGGCCATAATCCCATGTGTTTGAAAGTCCACCATAAATATCTGATCCCGGGAAAATAAATCCTCTGTTTTTGCAAAGATTTACTATTTTTTCCATGCTTTTCATTAAGTATCTAACCCTTTCTATCTTTATATATAAAAAGCCGAAAATCAGCTGATTTTAACCGCATGCTGATTTTCTGAATTTAAGTTTATACCCAGAACATCATCAAATACAGGATTTGAATCCGGTATAAACCTTCCGTATTTAATTATAATATTATTGAAATTTTGAAGCAACTTTAATTTACTTGTTATTTCTTCGGCATAGTATCCTGTGTAAATAACAAAATCATCACTACAATTATTTTCTCTAAAATATGAAACAAGATTTAAAACTTCTTCAAATTGAAGCATAGGCTCAAGCCCACCAACAACAACCGCGCTGGTTAGAGGATTTTTTATATATCTTTGAAAAATATCCGGAATAAATACTTTTTTGTCCGGGAGTTTGGCGATTTTTGAATTTTGACAAATGCTAAAATCCAGACCTTTTTCTTTAAGGCATTTAAAATCGCATTTAACCGTAGCAATGAACATGGAAGCTTTTTTGTAATCCTGAAAATTTTCGTCCACAATCTCTTTTACATTCATATAAAGTGGAGAATTAATGTTCATTTAAATCAAACCACTTTCTCTGTTCAAATTCGCGTTTTCTTTCTTTGCTATATGCTGAAACGGGAACTAAAAATCCAACTATTCTGGAGTATGTATCCATTGGAGCTTCGCCACATTTTGGGCAACTTTTAGAAAAGAAAGCATGTTCGCTTGGGCAAACGGATATCTTGCAATTATAAGCAAAGTATATAACACCCGATTTCGCAATATAGTTAAGAAGTTCCCAGGCTTGTTCTTCGTTGGCAAATTTTCCGGCAAGGTTTATGTGCGAAATTTGTCCGCCACCGCATTCTTTATCTAAAAGAGCGCCAAGTTTGATTTTTTCGTTAAGTGTGCATTTTTCCATAAGTGGGATCCACTGGTTTGAATATATAAAATATTCGTCTTTATCGGGATATAAAATAGCATCTTTTTGGCTAAGAACCACATTAGCACGTTCTGCCGGAATTGCTTCCACATTAATGCTGTAATCAAATTTGTAAGAATCTTTCTTTTCGTTTATAGCATTTAAAATTTGCTTGGCAAATTCCAAACCTTCTTCTGAATAAGATTTATTTTCAAAAGAGTCTGTGTCGATTAATCCAAATTCACAAATTGCTTCATACATAGCGGTAATGCCGATTGTATTATATTGCTTTTCTATTTCGATTAGTCCATAAGAATAATTTGGCAGTAGGCCTTTTTTAATGTTTTGTTTAATAATATCTCTTACAACGTCAAGCACTTTAACGCAAATATCAATTCTTCTGTTTAGAATTTTTAAGAATTTTTCTTTGTTTTTATTAGATTC
>JAFRJS010000003.1 GCA_017432165.1 Clostridia bacterium
TAACAAAATTTAGTATTTTTTAATAAAATTTATAAAAATTTTATTATTTTTTATTGTTTTTCTATTGCATTTTATAAAAAATTATGCTATAATAAAAGGGGAAAATAAAATAAAGTGTTAAAAATTTAACAATCTTGTTAAAAAATTAACAATAATTATGGGAATTGTCTGAAAATTTAATAAATTGTGTATTCAATTCAAAAATTTGACTTCGTTAAAAATTTAACAATTTCGGCTCACGACAAGCGTTCGCCGGCCGCCAAGACTTTCAGGAGTTTAGGCGTGTCGGTCTTTTTGTTGTTTTCTATTGCATTTTTGGCTGTTGTGTGTAGGTTGTGGAAAACGGTTCGCAAGGGAAGTGCGCGAGCCGCCAAAAAGAAAGAGCAACTTTTCAGTTGCTCTCGTATCTGTTTGCCAAAAACAGGGCTTCACGGTTAAAATAATCCAAGTCTGAAGTTTCAATTTTTACTCGCTGAAATCTGTCCTGTGGAATGTAATGCGAACCTTTTTTGCGCTTAAAATGCAATCTCATTGCATTTTCCATGTCCAATGCCGTTTCTTTTTCGTTAAACTGCCAAAAAGTAATAATTTCAACTCTGCACTCGTATTTGTATTCAAGTTCATCTCTGCGTCTTTCAAGGTTATTAGTGTAACCAACTTTAGTGTATTTAATTTTTCCTCGCTCATCATACATTAGAATTAGATAAGCAAAATGTTTTGTTTTCGGTTTCTTGTGCATTTTTTTATTTCTCCTTTTCTTTTGATAAATTAAGTATAACAGACAAGTTGTTATTTGTCAAGTGTTTTTTAAAAATTTTTTTAAAAGTTTGCGGGCGTAGCGAAAAGAATCTTACTCACTACGCCCGCGCTTTATTTCTTTTTAGGTCTATGCTCTACTAAATTGATAGTAAACTCACGACCTGCAATAGTAAAGTCAATGTACTTTTCATTGTTTCTGATGTTAAAAGCCTTTTTATCAGGGTGATAATCAAGCAGACCAGTGAAAACAGCATCGATAATTTCTTGCTTGAGCGGATTTTCTTTTCTTACTCTTGCTTTTCTTTGCTCTTTTGCTTTCTGAGCCTCATGAATTGTAACTGTAATTCTATTCTTGTTAGCTCGATTTGAAAGCTCTTCAACTGTTTTGTCTTTGATTAACTCGTTATCTGAAAGATACATTTCGCAAGCATCAATCATTGAAACCCCTAATTTGTTTACTGTTGATTCTACAAAATCATCTGGAATTTGAAAATTTTTGTATTTCATTTTGTTTACCTCTCTTTCTGATTTAAGTATATCAGATTGAATGTTATTTGTCAAGAGTTTTTTAAAAAAATTATTGTATTATTTTCTGCTGTGATTGTACCGATTACATCAACACCTTTGAAATCTTCATCATTTTCTTTTGTATAAAAATTTATTGAATCATAAGTTTCTACTCTTGTTGTTTTAAGGTTAAGAAAATAAAAATCATCTGGTGTATCAATTTGAATATAAGGGTCTGTTGAACCTTTAAAAGTAAAAACTTCATTTGGCATTACTTCATTTCTATTCCAATCTTTAATCATTTTTCTTTACCTCTCTTTCTAATAAGAGTATAACACAAGGGGTTGAGGTTGTCAACCCCTTTTTGAAATTTTTTTTAATAAGTATCAAGCCCTAACCAATCGGCTTCTTCATCTGTGTATTCTCCGCATCTACGAGGAGCAGGAAAATATTTGTTTGCAATACTTTCAGCTTCAGCTATCATGGCTTTTGAATTTTCTCTTACCTTTACAGCTACAAAAAATTCTTCTCCAAGTTCGTCATCGATAAATAAAAAGTTAGTCCATTCAGTTTTCATTTTAAATACCTCCTTTTCTTTTCTAAAAAAATTATATCATAAAAAATTTTCCTTGTCAAGAGGAGTTTCGGGCAAAAATTATAAAATTTTTATAAATTTTTACTGGAATAAATATTCACCCCTCATGCATAAATACACAAAACGGCGCGTCTGGGAAGATGACGCGCCGCCAAAAGAGAAAGGCGTCACAAAATAGTGACGCCCAAACGAAAGGAGGATAAAAATGAAAACAAAAAACGACTACTCAAACATGTTAACTTTTTCATTTACTAATGAGAATGGAGAGGCTCGAACTCTCGACCTACAGATTAAAAGTCTGTTGCTCTACCACCTGAGCTACATTCCCAAAGGGTTGGCGGTTTTTAAAGAGAACCGCCGAAACTCTTTTGTTTACGCAACTGTGAAGTATGCGTCTTTCTTAATGTATTCCTTGTTAACTCTATCACCAAGGAAACGAACCAGTGCAGACATTCTCTGCGGAGAATAGGTCTGAACTTCCTCATCAGAGGTGAGAGCTTTTAGCTCTTTGAAGGTAACAGGCTTATCCATTTCAGCAAGAGCATTGTACAAACGCTCTGCACGAGCCTGAGTCTCAAGACGCTTTTTCGAATTAGCGTTTGAACGTTTCTTTGAGAGAATCTCAATCTGATGGTCACAGAACTCAACGATTTCTGTGTTGTCAGCACACTCAACCTTAATCATTTCGAACATTTCTTTCTTTGTCATAATAGTTACCTCAACTTTCTTTTGAATAATTTGTTTACTGTTTCTTTCTGTAATTATAATACCATAAGTTTATTAATTTGTCAACACTTTTTTGAATTTTTTTTAATAATTTTCTTTATCCAGTCTGCGCTGAAGCTTGCGGATAATTCCTTTAGAGTCCTTGCCTCTTTCTTTAATAACCTTCAAACGGTTTTCAAGCAAAGCTCTTTTTTCTGCTTTAGTCATTTTTCTTTTCCTCCTTTACCAATCAATACAACAAGCTAAAAAGATTAAAATCAAGATAATAATACACGAATAATCAAGCAAAAAGTTTTTCATTTTATGTTTCCCCTTTCTTTTGATAAATCAATTATAACAGATTTTTAAA
>JAFRJS010000058.1 GCA_017432165.1 Clostridia bacterium
AATGATAGAGAAAGGTTTTAAAATTATCGAAAAAATAAAACTGGAACCTTACGAAAAAGACCATATGGCATTCGTTGTAGAGAAAAATTTTTAAAAAAAAATAGTGAATTTTCGCAGCATATTTAGTGAAAAACTTCTTTAGAATTTTATTCAAAAATGTTAAAAAATACCCAAAAAAGTATTACTTCGATAGCATTTTATACCATAAAATTAAATATTATATATGCTAATGCAAATAAAATAAAAGTTCACTAAATATGCTGCGAAAATTCACTATTTTTTTTTAAAAATTTTTCTCTACAACGAATGCCATATGGTCTTTTTCGTAAGGTTCCAGTTTTATTTTTTCGATAATTTTAAAACCTTTCTCTATCATTTTCTTCTCTTCTTGCTTGAATATCTTTTTAGGTTTCTGTATGACATCAATACTTCTGGCTTTAAGTGTTATCATTCCTAAAGCATCTTCCTTTGCGAATATATCCATATTTTTCATAAACAATTCTGATTGTGTTGGCTGAGCAACATCACAGTATAATACATCAACCTTTTCAACCAAATTCATGTATTCTTTAGGTTTGGTAGCATCACCCAATATAGGATAGATGTTTGGCCTTTGACGTGACAGTCTGGTTAACTTTTTTGCTGTCACTGGTGAAAATTCAACGGCATAAATTTTCCCGTCATATGCAATATCTGAAATATGTGAAACAGTGGTGCCGGTTGATGCGCCAAGATATAGGACCTTATCATTATTTTTTATATCCAAATTTTCCAAACCGTTTAGGATTGCCGCTGCAAGTTTTGACCTTCTTGGGTTCCACAATCGGTATTCGACATCTTCAGAAATTAATTCCTCTCCATAAACATTAATTCCTGGTGTTAAATTGCGTGTTGCGATTTCTCCACCTTTTAAAAAAACATCCATTTTCATTTCCTCCTTCTTTTTTTAGATTTTCTGTGTTTCTTTTTTGATTTGTTCTTTTCTTCTTTTCTTTTTTTACTTGTTTTTGGAGGAAATGGATTATTTTTTTCTATTTCCTGTGCTTTTTCATTGAATTCATTAAATATTTCTGGATTAAAATCATGGGTAAAAACGTCTTTTCTTGCTGCCAGAGATATTCTTCCTGCAAGCAGTCTGGCTATCTTTCCACGATTCCACCATTTTGCTCCACGAACTTGAGGGTGCTGGTAAATCAGTCCGTATTTTGGAGGACGGTCTCCGCTTTTTAAATGTCTGAACAATGCCTTTTCAGCACCCATTATCTGAACGGTACTTGAAGGATATGTTGCCAGTCTTTTAAGTCCTCCGGCATGGGATATCAGCTTGGCCGCAAGAGATGATCCGAGCAATAATTTCATGTTTGGTGCAATTGACTCCATCCTGCTGTCAATATAATTCAAAATATCTTTTCTTGTCTGCTGGAGTTCATAGATGGATTTGGCATATCTGTTCATTATTTCTAAGTCTTCCGGATTGATATCTTCTTCTATATCCAGCATGTCCTGTGGGAATGCACTGCTTTTGGCGTTAACGATTTCTTCTTTTGTCTTGTTTTCATAAATTAATTTGATGTATGTCTCATTGTTTTTTATCAAATCCATCTCTGGGAAGTAGAGAGCATACCATTCACGGATTCTCT
>JAFRJS010000004.1 GCA_017432165.1 Clostridia bacterium
ATAATTCAGGAATTGAAGGCGCACGCAAAAAAGGTCGCGAGGAAGGTCGTGAAGAAGGTCGCGAGGAAGGTCGCAAGGAAGGTCGCGAGGAAGGAATTATTTCTGTTGCTAAAAATATGATTAACAGCGGAATGTCTTTTGACGACATTAAAAAATTTACAAATTTGTCTGTTGAAAAAATTCAAGAACTCGCTAAATAATTTTCATCATAAATTGCGAAAATCTCGGCGAAAGTCGAGTTTTTTTTTTGTAAATATCTCAAAAAAATTTCGTCGCTTGCCGTCAATTTTTCCCGCAAAATAAAAAAAATCCAAACGACTTTTTGCCGAAGGGATTTTTTTGTGTCAGAAGATTTTTTAGATTTTAATGGCATTATTTTACCATGTTTCTATAATTATTCTCTTAACATCCTCAAAAGAAAGTCTCTTGTCGGTACCTGCACGGTAAAATTCTGCTAAATCGTTTTTCGCACCATTATCGCCGGTATTCCACGCTTTAACTTCGATGCCGTAATTTTTCTCCAAAATATTACTGATACCTTTTTTCGTGTTAAATGTTGGGCTTTTTCCAAGCATTTTGCAAATATCTTCAAATTCATAACGAGTTCCGCCTGCAACGTTATCAAGTTCTTCATCGCTCAACATTTCTTCTTCAAAAATTTTTTTGTCTTTCATTTTAATCAACCTCCTAAATCTTTTCTGAAATTTTCTTTTCGCTTGGTTATATGCACGACTTGAAAAATTATGACAAGATTTTAAAAAATTTTTTTCTCCGTCAAATAAAAAATCCCAAAGACATAAGCCGAAGGGAAAAATTTTTATTTTTAATCGATTTTCCGCAGTTTATCTATGTCTTCTACCGAATGCACCAAACTCTTTTGCCTCTCTAAGGTTATTAGGCTGATAACCTTTTCTATTAACAAAATTCTTTATACACTGTATATCTTCATTTGAAATTTTTTGATGGTGCCAGTAGTAATCGCCGGTATTCCACAAATAACCAAATTCTCCAGGCGAACCGTCCTCTTTTATCAACGAAATTTCGTATTTTTTAGCTTGTTCCTCTGTAAGTCTTAAAGAACCGCCCGCTACTTGCTCAAGTTCATCATCGCTTAACTTTTCGAGCTCCGCATTGATTTTTTTCAAATTTTCTTCACGAGTTGCCATTTTTAAAACTTCCTTTCAAAAATTTTTTAAATTTTGTTTTCACTTCGTTATATGCACGAGTTGAAATTTTATGACAAGATTTTATAAAAATTTTTTTGCTCCGTCAAATAAAAAATCCCAACGACCGATCATCGAAGGGATTTTTTTTTTTAGTTGACGATAATTTTATTAACGACCTCTACGTCTCCTATACTTAGGTTTATAATATTCTCTTACTTCTAAAACGTCATTTGGCAGACGATTTTCTTTTTTAAAGAAATCTACTATTTTATGTGCGTCGTCATCGTCAATTTTTGCACCTTTCCAGTAGTAATCGCCGGTATTCCAAAGATAACCGAAACTTCCGGGCGAACCGTCCGATTTTTTCAAAGTAAGTCCGCATTGTTTCGCTTCTTTTTCAGTTACAAACGCAGAACCACCTGCTACTTGGTCAAGTTCATCATCGCTTAACTTTTCGAGCTCCGCATTGATTTTTTTGAGATTTTCTTCACGATTTGCCATTTTAATCAACCTCCTAAACTTTTTTTTAAATTTTGTTTTCGCTTGGTTATATGCACGACTTGAAATTTTATGACAAGATTTTACAAAAATTTTTTCGCAAAGTCAAAAAAAATCCCGACGACTTTTTGCCGAAGGGATTTTTTTTGCTTTTAATAAATTATTTGTGGAGAAATTTGTTGCACTCTTTATAAACGTCCCAATGGTCGAGAGTTTCACCGTTCCGTTTATATACGTTAGGAGTGCTGTCGCTTTTGTTGTAAATAGTCGCGTCAATGTTCAGATTTCTCTTAAGCCATTCCTCTGCTTCTTTTGCTGTCATTCGACCGATAGGCGTATTCCCCATTGGCAGAATATTTGTCAGAGTAAGATACTCATCACGTGTACCGCCCGCAACGCCGTCAAGTTCTTCATCGCTCAGAAGTTCATCCTG
>JAFRJS010000059.1 GCA_017432165.1 Clostridia bacterium
ATTGGATGGCCTTTTTACCATCAGTTTTTGCAACTCGATAAATATTAAAAATAAGATTTTGGTTAGGATTTTTAGGCAGAATAAATTCTTTGATTTCAATTTTATCTTTTAGGGTTTTATAAATTTGTAACCTTTTATCGAGGGAAAATTCAAAAATTACGATTTTGTGTGGGGTGTTTAAAAAGTCTGGGAGTTTTTGGGCGACAAGTTGATTACTGAATAAATCACGGAGTAAGATTGATCGGCTGTTAGAAAAAAGTGAATTGCCTAAAAAAATGTTTGGGAGATCCTCTGGTGTTAAATCGGCTCCATCAATTACTTCATAGTTCTCTCCCAAAAAATCTTGAATTGCTGTTTTGGCACGAACGCGATCTGCACCATAAAAAATCTTAATCATGACTTTCCTTTTGGCACTGAGGGCAAATATGAGTGCCCCGCCCGGCAACTCTAATTTTAATAAGTTTTTCGCCGCATCTTAGACAAGGGTTTCCTTCACGACGAAAAACTTGAGCAAATTTTTCGAGATAATCACCTTTTGTACCATCAGCCTTAACGTAGGTTGCCATAGTAGAACCGCCAGAATCAATCGATTTTTGCATGATATTTCGAGCAGCTTTGATGATTTTTTCAGTTTCCTCTTCGGTTATAGTGCTGGATTTTCGTTTCGGATGAATTTTGGCAGCGAAAAGCGCTTCGTCGACATAAATATTACCAAGACCACAAATGATTGATTGATCTAAAAGAGCGGCTTTGATACAAGATTTTGGATGTTTTTGTAATTTTTCGAATAATTCTTTAGTTGTAATTTCCCAAGGTTCTTTGGCGAGTTTTTTGATAAAGGCATCGTTTTCGATTTCAGAAGTTTTGATAAATTTGATAAAACCAAATTTGCGTTGGTCATTAAAATAGAGAGTGCCATTTTCTAACTCTATAATAACACGGGTTTGTCGGTTGGGAAGTTTAGCGGTAAAATTTTCGCTTGGATGTCCAGCGGCGTAACGGTTTTTAAATTGAGTTAAGCCTGTGCTGGTATTTTTTTGATTATCATCGTAAATTAATTGTCCAGTCATACGAAGATGAATCATAAGAGAAAAACTATTATCTAAGTCAAGAATGAGAGCCTTGCCATAACGACGGATACCAATAATTCTTCCCAAAGACAAAGGGCCAATAAATGATTTTTTACAAAGAACTGTAATTTTCGTGATTTTTTTATTTAAAATAAATTTTTTAAGACCACGTCGGATAGTTTCGACTTCTGGTAGTTCAGGCATCTTTTTCTCCTAAATAATCTTTAGAAAAACTCATAATCATTTCGTCTAATAAATGATTGAGTCTTTTTTTGGTATAAAAAATATAGTGATGATTTTTGATTGATTGACCAAGATTATTCTCGATGAGAATTCTTTCTACATCAATAATGTCTTCTGGAGTGATTTCGATGGCGCTAATTTTATTGGCACTCTCGGCTAAATTTTTAGCATCGTGAGTATTTTGGATGTTGAGCCGATGATGAAAATTCAAATCATAGAGCCAAAAATCATGATGTTTGATTTTGCGCTTTTCTTCCCTACTTAGATTGGCACCAAGCGGCGAATGTTTAATATGACGATAAAAATCATAATTAAAATAGCCGTCGGTATAAAGATGAAACAGATAACCCAAACAAATTGGGTCTTTGGCATTTACTTCTTTTTTATATTTGGCATAAAAATTGAGAGAACTTTTTTGATCATAAGCATAGTGGGTGTTTTCGTGGGGTTTTTCAACTTTTACCCTATTTATATAACCATTATTAATATCGGGTAACAAACAACCTAGCAAAAATTCTTTCTGTTTAGCACCAGAAAAATGCAGTTTTTTTACTAGTCTATGACCAGCTTCTAAATGAATATTCCAACTTGGCATAATTACTTCTTGATTTTAACATATTTTTTAGAAATTTCAAAAAAACGCTATATTTAG
>JAFRJS010000060.1 GCA_017432165.1 Clostridia bacterium
CACAGTTTATCTACAGTGAATTTATTTAAGTTTAAACCGTTTTCAGTTTTATGATGCATAATTTTTTTATTACCATTACCATCATCACTAATACTACTGCCTATTACCGCTATTTTAAATACTTTAAATTCGCTTGGTAATGGTGGTTTTTCAGCACTTGTTAAAACATTAAAAAAGCAAACTAATCCAAAAATTAATATCATAATTTTAAAGAAACTTTTTTGATTTACTTTATTTGCATTCACATTCATAACCTCCTGAAATAATAATCCTAATTCTCGACATTAACCAACCTCCTTTTACCATAAATGTAAAATTTTTACATTAGTTTGTCAATTAATTCTTTTTAAAATTTTAATTAAGATTAAAGCTTATATATATAACGCTAAGTTAATATAATTAAATTGATTCGGCTTTTTGGCCGTTTCTTAAGTATAAAGCTTCACACAATCTTAAAAAATTAAAGTTTTCACATACGTTTTCCTTAATAAAAACTAAATATTTCTTGCCCCTAAAAAATACAAAAAACGCAATTTTTTCACTCGACCATAAAAATTATTCATGCTAAAATAAGGTTGCATATCATTTTAGCATAAGGAGAAGATTATGAATTATATTAAACACGACCTTTAAAATAAAATTATTGAGTTGCCTAAAGAATATTCCTGTGTTTTAATTACCGGCCCACGTCAAGTTGGCAAAACAACAGTTTTACGTAAACTCATGGATGAAAATCGAGAATATGTTACTCTTGACGATTTAGAAGAACGCAATCTTGCTAAACGTGATCCTTCAATGTTTCTACAAACACATAATACACCTATTATGATTGACGAAGTTCAATATGCTCCCGAATTATTTTCGTATATAAAATGGAAATTGATAAAGGTGCAAACCCGGGCACTTATTGGCTAACAGGTTCTCAAGCATTTAAACTAATGAAATTAACGCAAGAATCTCTTGCCGGACGCATTGCAATTTTGCACATATCCAGTCTTTCTCAGCATGAAATTTACGGCTCCGGTAACAATATACCTTTTTCTCTAAATTTAAAAGATCTTAAAGAAAGAGAAAAGGCAAATATTCCAGCTAATCTTAACGAGATTTATAGCCGTATATGGAAAGGAACTATGCCCGGTTTAGTAAGCGGTAAATTTTCCGACCGTGATGTTTTTTATTCCAGTTATTTACAAACATACATTGACCGTGACGTCAAAGAACAAGTACAACTATCCGATCCATTTTTATTTCAAGATTTTATTCGTGCAGCTGCTTGCCGTGCAGGACAAATGCTTAACCTTCATGATATTGCAGAAGATGTGGGCGTTTCTGATAACACTGCAAAAAGGTGGTTACAAGTTTTAGAAAAGTCTGATGTTATCTTCCTTCTTCGACCATATTCAAATAATCTTTTAAAACGTACTGTTAAAAAAGCTCCAAAGCTTTATTTTTTCGATGCAGGTTTGGTAGCGTACTTCACTAAATATTCATCATCGGAAATTCTTGCAAACGGCGCAATTAATGGTGCTATCCTTGAAAATTATGTTGTTACAGAGATAATTAAAACTTACCATAACAGCGCAAAAGAATGCCCACTTTGGTATTACAAAGACAGTAATTCCAATGAAATTGACATGGTAATTGAAAGTGATGGTATGCTTCACCCATTGGAAATCAAACGTTCAGTAAATCCCGGAAATAAACTTATTAACACATTTAATTTGCTCGATAAAGCATCCTTACCTCGTGGCAATGGCGCTATACTTTGCATGAGGTCGGAATTATCTGCTATTAATTCCGAAAACTTTATTGTCCCTATATGGATGATTTGATTTTTATCTCCGCAAATCTTTGCTAGTTAAATAACGACTATTCAAAAAAAGATTACACACTGATTTCATGTGTAATCTTTTCATAATTAAGCCTATTTAAACATCATTTAATGCTTAACCTCACAAAATAACCCTATTTTTGATCCATAAATACTTTCCTGCCGTCGTCACTTTCACTAATTGGGTCACAATGCATAATTGCTCGCCCCACACCTTCGCAAAAATTATACTCTCCCAATATATTAAGTGCTCTATTGGCAGTAATTTTCTTCCCTTCTAAATTATATTCAATCGATGAATATTCTCTCAAAAAATACTTTTCCATATCTTTTGGTAAACATTCATTTTTTATGTAAGTTTCAAAACATTTATACGCATTCATTTTAAACATCTCCTATTTTATATTAAAAATTTTTTTATCTACATATTTTTACTTCGCAAATCATTAATAATTTGCTGAATATGGCAAATGATTTCAAGTGAAAGACCCGTTATTTCTATGTATACCTTATCATCTAATCCCAATAAATAATCCGACGAAACGTTAAAATACTTACATATTCTTACAAGCATATCGATCGACGGCAATATATTGTCATTCTCCCAATTTGATACGGTTTGTTTCGTAACTTCTAAATTTTGTGCAAGCTCAACTTGACTTAGTTTGCTTACATTTCTAAGCAATTTTATTTTTTCTCCAAGCATAAATTTTTCCCCCTTACCTATCTAGTATTAGACAGTAAAAAGGAAATATAAAAATACTAATGTATTGTAATATTTTTACATCAATGGTTTTATTTGGTAATTTGGAGACCCCTTTTTCTCCAAATTTCTACTAAATTCTTCTTTTTTGTGCCTATTATATCCTAAACATAAAAATGCACCCGAAGCTTTTTGTCTTATCATTTTAAAAAACAGCTTCCGATTAAAATCTCTTCATATTTCTAAGCCAAGGTTCATAACTCCACCGCATTTTATTATTCTAAATTCATAGTTATTGATAACTTGAAAAATTTTACATTATCTTATATAATAATTAAATCAAAGGAGGAAAATAAAATTTTGTAATTGTATATTAAGAAAACTAGATTTTTAAGTAACCAGGAGATGATGCTATGCTTAAGTTATTTAACAGAAAAACTGTTAAAAAAATTATGATTTCAATATTCATAGTATTTACATTTAGCATACTAAACGTTCTAGCTGTACATAGCGATAAAATTAATAAAGCTGTTAAAAAAATTGAGGCTTCCGGCCAAAAATCATTAGATTTTGAAAAAAACTTTTTAAATAAATATTTAGCCAGCGATCATAATTTTGGTGAATTATTTGAAAATAAAATATTTAATTATATTTCAAAAAAAACATCACACCAGCAATATTACGGTTCTTGTTCAGAGAACAATATTAATCAGCTTTTACGACTAGATTTTTCAAAATGTATATTAGATTATTTAGAGGATAAATATATTATTCAATCTGATACTGCTGGAGTAAAAGAAAAACTTTCTATAATTCTCACTTTAGAGGAATTAGAAAAAAATCAAAAAAATATGTACATCGAATTAAACAACATACTAAAATTACTCGATGATGACGAAAACACAAAAAAATTTATTCTAGCTAATACCGGTATAAACGAAAATATAGCCAATTACATATTTTCAAGTAGACTATTTACAGATAATATTTATAAAAGACAAGCAAAAAAAGTTTTAGTGAATATAGATCCTAACAAAGAACCTTTGTGTAGAATTACGTATCATTTTTTAGATGAAAATGAAAAGCCTGTTTTTGATACGAGTGTATCCAAAAAGGCATTCGGAGCTCAGTTCGGAGGAATATTATCTATAACAACAAAAGAAGGCACTGAAGAAAAACGATTTTTTAAAACACATCAAAATGGCAGCAGATTTACCGGATTTACAGGTGAATTGTTTTTTTCAAAATCAATCAGTGTGGCACAGCCTGTTAATATTATAGAACTTTTTGTATATAAACTATTAGAAGAATTAGAAATAGGTCCAAAGGTAAAATTTGTCGTTAATCCATTTGTAACTAATGATATTTATATTGTTACAAAAGATCTTGGAGATAAATTCAATATTGCCGGAAAAATTTCCGAAAAAGAATGTATAGATCTTAAAAAAGATAGTGAACTAGTTTCACAAATCACAAAATTTGATTTAATTAACAGAATATTAGGACTTAGTGACCTAAATCAAGGTAATTATGGTATATTGGACAACGGAAATCAAAAACTTATAAAAATTATAGATTTTAGAGCACCAAATCAGCCTATAACTTTAACTAATATTACATTTCGTTCGTATTTTACTGCAAACGGAGGAATTTATCAGTCTAATGATGCATTAGTAGCAAACTTATTAAAAAGCAAATCCCCAGAACAAAAAATTAAAGAAGGTAAAGATGCAATAAGAAGGCTTGGACTATCAGAAAAAGAATTCCAAAATATTGTTTCGAAAATTAAAAATGATATCGAAAATCTTATTAATAAAGTTGATAATATAAGTAATATACCCATCAAAGAGCAAATTGGGTTAAGCCCCTACTATGAACCAGAAAAATTAGAAATTTATGAAGAAATTATAGTAGAAAATTTTAGATTTGTTAAAAACTATTTTGAAAAAAATTAGCACTATACAAGGCATCCGAAACTATCGGATGCCTTCTTTTTTTAATCCAAGTTCTCCTTTAAACTTTCCCCCAACTTCTAATCCCAAATTCATAACTCCACCGCGCTTTATTACACTAAAACCATACTTTTTGCGCAGTTTATCGATTACCTTATCTACTCTTTCATCGGAATTTTTTTGAATATTTAATTTCTCGCTTGGTTTATCAAAAAGTGATAATTGCTTGCAACCGCTTCGTTTTGTTAGATTGGTAAGTGATATGCTTATAAGTCTGATTGGCCGCCTATCTTTCCATAGTTCTTTAAGCAATTTTTTCGCCGCTTCGTATACTTCGCTTGTTGTGCTTAGAGGCTCCGAAAAACTCATTTGATGAGAAATATTTTTGAAATTTAAAAATCTTATCCCAACAGAGATACTATGTGCTTTATTTCCATCTTTTCTCATATGCCCGGTTACTGCATCAGAAAGCGCAAGAAGTATTTTATTAGCTTCTTTTAGAGAAAATAAGTTCTCTTCAAGCGTTACGGAATTACTATATCCTTTTGGTTCGGGTCTTTCTGAAACCACAGGAGAATCATCTATGGCGTTTGCAAAGTTATGCATATACAGGCTTCTCTTGTTGCCAAAATGCTTTACTAAAAACTCAATTTTGGTATTTGCAAGCTGTCCTATTTTATATATACCGAAGGAGTTTAATTTTTTAGTACTTGCTTCTCCAACAAAAAGCAAGCTACCAACAGGTAACGGCCACATTTTAGTTGGCACTTCACTTAAAAACAAAGTATGAACTTTATCAGGCTTTTCAAAATCACTGGCCATTTTGGCACAGAGTTTATTTTCTCCGATTCCCACATTAACTGTAAATCCG
>JAFRJS010000061.1 GCA_017432165.1 Clostridia bacterium
GCCATAAACGACTACAAAGTTATGCCGAATAAAATTGTAATAAAAGGAAATTTAAATTTAAAGCTGCTTTATATAAGCGACCCAACCGAAGGAACCACCAAAAACATTGACTACAATATTCCGATAAGCCAAATTATAGATGTGCCGGGTGCAAACGAGAATTCAAAATATATTATAAACGCAAAAGTAATAAGCCATGTGGAACAAATTGAAAGAACAGACAGCCAAAAACCAAATATGATCTCCACAGAAACAAAAATTTCTGCCACCGTTATGGCTTATGACGATAAAAAGCTGGAAATTGCAGAAGATTTATACTCAACCGATTTTGACATTGAAACCGAAAGCAAAGTTGTAAACCTAAATAGTTTAAGCGAAATTATAAAAGAAGATTTTTCTCACAAAGACTCCGTTAAATTATCCGGCACAAGCATTTCTAAAATAATTGACATTTGGAGCGACAACTGCTTAATAAAAACTTACCCCAACGAAGAAAACCCAAATTTTACACTTAAAATGAATTTATGCATAATAGCCCTTGATAAAGAAAATACACCATTTTACATAGAAAGAATAATAGAGTTTCCTTATTCTTATAAATCCAAAAACAAAATTACCGACGTATCACCCGAAATTGAAATTACTCCCATGTCAATCGGCTACAGTATACCAAATGAAAACACAGTAGACATAAAAATAAACTTCTGCGTTTGTGGAGCTATTTACACCACTAAAAAAATTAACATGATAACCTCGGCGCAAACCGAAAAATTACCACCAAAAAATAAAGAAACAAGCGCCTCTTTAACAATATATTATGCCAAAAAAGGTGAAAATTTATGGGATATAGCACGAAAATACTATACATCATTGGAATTAATACAAAAAGAAAACAATCTTTCTGAAGAAACTACCAAAGAAAGTGGCATGATATTAATCCCTATGAAATAAAAATATATTTATTTAAAAAATAATTCTTGTGATTTTGGAGGAACAAAAGTGGAAGAACGTAATATTTACAAAGATATATCGCAAAGAACAAACGGCGATATATATGTAGGAGTAGTAGGACCTGTTCGAACGGGAAAATCAACTTTTATTAAAAAGTTTATGGACACCTTGGTAATACCAAACATAGTAGAAGACGGGCAAAAAGAAAGAGCAATCGACGAGTTGCCGCAATCTGCCGCCGGGAAAACAATTATGACCACAGAGCCTAAATTTATTCCCGAAGATGCAGTGCAGGTAAATATTGACAACGCAGCAAGCTTTAACGCCAGAATGATAGACTGCGTGGGGTACATTGTGCCAAGCGCTTTAGGCTACATTGAAAACGACAACCCCAGAATGGTCATGACGCCATGGTTTGAAGAAGAAATTCCATTTAATATGGCAGCAGAAATCGGCACAAAAAAAGTTATAACAGACCATTCCACCATCGGGATTGTAATTACTACCGACGGAAGCATAAGCGATATAGAAAGAGCAGAATACGCAGAAGCAGAAGAAAGAGTAATTAACGAATTAAAAGAAATAAACAAACCTTTTATTGTGCTTTTAAACAGCACCAGGCCATATGCTGATGATACTAAAAACCTCGCAGATGAGCTTTCTAAAAAATATGGCGTACCCGTTATACCTGTGGACTGCAACAACATGGACGAAAACGAAATAAAACGCATTTTGGCAGAAATTTTGTTTGAATTCCCGGTTAAAGAAATAAAAATCGATATGCCAAGCTGGATAAATTCCCTTGAAAAAGGCCACTGGTTAAGAAGCTCTGTTTACACATGCATTCACAACGCAGCAAAAAACATAGAGAAAATAAGCCAAGTGCAAAGTTTGATGGAAAATTTAAAAAACTGCGAATATATTAAGTTTTCCGATATTTTAAACATAGACCTTGGAAAAGGAAGCGCAAGAGTAAAAATTTCTTTGCTGCCGGATTTATTTTTCAAAATTATGGGCGAAAAAACGGGAATAGAAATAAAAAGCGAAAGCGATTTAATGGATTCAATGATGGACCTTGCAAAATTAAAAGAAAAATACAGCAAAATTGCTGCGGCCTACGAAGACGTTAACGAATCGGGATACGGAATTGTAATGCCGACTATGGAAGAACTCAGCTTAGCCGAACCAGAAATTATTAAGCAAAATGGTAAATACGGCATCAGACTAAAAGCCTCTGCCCCATCTGTGCATATGCTAAAAACAAATATAACCACTGAGGTCACACCAATTGTCGGCTCAGAGCAACAATCCGAAGAATTGGTTATGTATTTACTCAGGGAATTTGAAGAAAACCCCTCTAAAATATGGGAATCAAACATTTTTGGAAAATCACTTCATGAACTTGTAAACGAAGGACTACACAACAAGCTTTACCGTATGCCCGGTGACGCCAGAAACAAAATAAAAGAAACCATCGAGCGCATAATAAACGAAGGTTGCAATGGCCTTATTTGCATACTTATTTAATAATTAAAAAACCATCCACAGTGATGGTTTTTTATATTTATAAATTTAAAAAACATTTTATTGATATTTAGAAAATATTGTGATAAAATAAAAAATAAAAGAACAAAGGATTTGAAATTATGAATAAAAAAACCATATCTTTAATATTAAGTATAATAATGTCTTTACAAGCAAGTATACTGCCGGCAGTCTATGCGGATAACCCTACCAACACTAAGAATGACGAAAATAATAATTCCATATTCGTTGACAAACTAAAAGATTATGGTAAATACGCTGCAATTGGAGCAGTGGGTATAACTGCAGTAGGTGCAACAATTTGGGCATGCATAAATAAATTAAATATTTCTGTTTCTCCGGAAGAATACCCTGACATTGCAAAAGAATATCGAAATTATCGAGAAAATCGTAAAGAAGGCCAAAAGTATAAAGGGCGTAAAATCCCATTTGGCGACTTAAAAAACATGTGTAACCAAGTCACTTCTATACTTAAAAGTGAACAAAATGTGCCGGAAATTAACGGCCCTGCAATAATAGTGGGCGATCTTCACGGCGATTTTGAAGCAGCAAAATTCTATTGTGATGAATTTATGAATTCATATCCAAATAAATCCATTGTATTTCTTGGGGATTACATAGACAGAGGTCCAAACAGTATTGAAACTTTAGCTTTGCTTTTTCAGTTAAAAATTGCGTTTCCTGATAAAGTCCATTTACTTTGTGGAAATCATGAATGCATGGGTGTTGATAATTGGAACTATAAAAACAGCCTTATTACAGAATGCAAAGATAAATACCCCGGCAAAAATTCTTATGGCATGCTTTGGAACACATTTCAAAATCTCCCTTTTGCAGCTATTGTTAAAACAAATAATGGAGATACCCTTTGTGCGCATGGTGGAATTCCTTTTTCATCAGTTGCAATAGATAGGAAGAGAAAAGCTATAACCTTAGACGAAATAAAAAACACAAAACGTAGTACTTCGATCTATTTTTATGATTATACTTATAGCACACCTGATGTAACTATTAAAGAAGCACTTGTAAATGGTCGCTTTGATAAAGACCTTTACACTGAACCCTTAACAAAATTTATGAAGGAACATAATTTAACCAGAATCGTTCGAGGGCACGACCATGACCTCGCAGGGCAGCAACAAGGGGCGTCTGTAATTAAAATGGATAATTACGAATTTATAACCTTGTTATCTAGCCCCGACTTTATAAAAAATTCATTTGCTGAAGGATATTCACATCCGGGGTCAGCTATACTTATTGATAGTGACAACACTATCAAAATTTCAACGATAACTCACTCATTTTTGAATAAACAATAACTAAAAAACTTGCCGGGATTTTATTCCGGCTTTTTTTATTTTTAAATTTAAAAACTTTCTCCCCCACAACGTCAAACAATTGATTATATGGCAACAATATGTTATTATAATAGTATAATTTTTTTGAGGTAATTTTAGTGGAAAACAGTAACATTTTTGATGATAATTCCGGCCATATCGCCAGTGAAAAGATAATAATTAAAGCGCTCATTTCTTTAACCATTTTAATGATTGCGGGCGTTGTAGCTTATAATGCGTTTTTTAAAAAAGAAATCCAAGGTGTTGATTTTTCTTCTTTAGAAAATAAAAAAATAAGCACCCAAAGCCGGAAAGAATCTAAAACCAAACGCACCATAAATTTAAACACGGCAAGCAAAAAAGAAATAATGGAAAATATAAGCGGCATCGGTGAAAAAACAGCAGCTAAAATTATCAGTTACAGAAAAACAAATGGCGGGTTTAAGTCTAAAGAAGAAATTATGAACATCAAAGGCATTAGCATAGGCAAATTTAAAAAAATTAAAAACAAAATTACCGTTTAAAACACTTCAAATAATTTTTGTTTTATTGTATAATAGTCTGGCATGTTTGAAAAATATTTTACTGTGAGGTTATTAAAGTGAAAAAACATCTTACCAAATTTATTGCACTGCTTTTAATCATCTTTTACGGCGCCTTATTAACCGGCTGCAGAAGGTCCGGAAATAATAAAATTAAATTTGTTACTTCTTGCTACCCTGTTAATATTATTGCTTTAAACCTTACAGAAAACATCGAGGGTGTAGAAGTTATAAACATGTCTGAAAATCAAAGCGGATGTTTACATAACTTTCAAATTCAGTCCGAAGATTTAAAAAACATAGAAAAATCCACTGCTTTTATAATAAACGGTGCCGGAATGGAAAATTTTTTAAATAAAGTAGTATATGAAATCCCAAAAGTTAAAATTATAGACTCTAGCATTGGAATAAATTTAATTGAAGAAGAAACCGAATGCACTCACAACCACGGCGACGGAGAAAATCATCACCATCATCACCACGAAAGCAACCCACATATATGGCTCTCTGTGGAAAACTATATAAAACAAGTGCAAAACGTTACCAACGGACTAATTATCGTGGACCCCACTCACGAAAAAACATACAAAGAAAACTGCGAAAAATATATTTCTAAATTAAACGAATTAAAAAACCAACTGAGCGTAGACTTAAACGAATTAAAAGGCAAAGACATAATAACCTTCCATAAAGCGTTTTCTTACTTTGCCAAAGATTTCGGGCTAAATATTGCCGGAACAATAAATGACGAACCCGAAAACGAACCTTCCGCCAAACAAATTTCCGACGTGATTAACACCATAAAAGAAAAAAATATAAAATCTATATTTACCGAGCCTCAATACTCAAGCTCAAGCGCAGATATAATTGCAAAAGAAACAGGGGTGAAAATTTACACCCTAGACCCTGCAGTTACCGGAGAAAATTCAAAAGATTCATATATAAACATAATGAAAGAAAACGCAAAAACATTAAAATCAGCACTAAATTAAAACAAAGGACAACACAAAATGAATGATACTTGCCATTGTAGCGTTAAAATCAAAAATTTAAAAGTAAAAAAAGGCGCCCACACAATTATTGACAATATAAACCTGGACGTAAAGCATGGCGAAACGCTGGCTTTAATTGGGAAAAATGGCGCCGGAAAAACAACACTGCTCAAAGCTATATTGGGTAGTGTTAACTACTATGGAGAAATTGATTTTTTTAACTCAAAAGGCGAAAAAATATCAAACCCAAAAATAGGATACGTTCCTCAGCGCCTAAGTTTTGACAGAAACACACCTATCACAGTGCTTGACCTGTTTTGCGCAAATTCCTCCTCCCTACCTGTCTGGTTACATCACAGCAACAAAAGAAAAAGAAAAGCACGTGAAATTTTAGAAAAAGTTGGCGCACAAAACCAAATAAATAAGCCCATAGGTAGATTGTCCGGCGGAGAACTGCAAAGAGTGCTTTTGGCTTTTGCTTTAGAACCAATGCCCGATATTCTTCTCCTTGACGAACCCGTTTCTGCCGTAGACAGAAACGGCATAAGCAAATTTTACAGCGTAATAACCGCTATGCGTCAAGATTTTCATATGCCCGTTGTGCTTGTTTCGCACGATCTTGGGCATGTGACAAAATATGCCACGTCTTATGCACTTATGAGCCACACGATATCTGAAATAGGAAGCGCAAAAGACCTTGCAAAAAGCAACAAAGTTCGCGAAGTTTTTGGCTTGGATACAGACAGAGGTGAATCCCTATGGCGATAATTTATAATATGCTGGAAATTTTGTTTCCTTTTTCATGGATTGAATTCACCTTTATGAAAAACGCATTTTTGGCAATAATTCTTATAGCGCCTTTATTTGGCTTAGTGGGAACAATGATAGTAAACAACAAAATGTCGTTCTTTTCTGACGCCATAGGCCACTGCGCACTAACGGGAATTGCAATCGGTGTAATGCTTGGCGTGGATAACATTGCGGTTTCCATGCTGGGATTTGCAATATTATTTTCGCTGGGGATTTCAAGCATTATTGAATCAAAAATTTCCTCGTCAGACACCATAATCGGTGTGTTTTCGTCTATGGGAATTGCGCTTGGAGTGGTAATTCTTTCAGCAAACGGCGGTTTTGCAAAATATTCGGGGTATTTAATCGGCGATATTCTTTCCATTACCCCAAAAGAAATTTCATACCTTGCAATGGTTTTACTTATAGTCATTTTAGTGTGGTCTATATCATTTAACAAATTAATGATAGCAAGTTTAAACTCTGACATGGCAAAAAGCAAACAAATAAACGTAAAATTTTATAAAAATATATTTACTTTATTAATCGCTTTAATTGTAACCATATCTTTAAAATGGGTGGGAATATTAATTATTAATTCCCTTTTGGTTTTACCGGCAGCTTCTGCCAGAAATATCGTTAAAAATATGAAGTCTTATCATCTAGTTTCCGTAATAATTTCTCTATTTTCCGGAATAACCGGCCTCATATGCTCGTATTACATCGGAACTTCCGCCGGCGCAACCATTGTTCTGGTTTCTTCTGTAATATTTTTCTTAACATTTTTTATAAACAAATACTATAATCTAAATTAAAACTTAGCAAAGTGAGGTGCCAAAATGAATATTTTTAAATCTATCTGGAATTCATTAAAATATAGCGATAAATTTCTTTGGAGTATAATAATATTTATTGCTGTTTATGGCCTTTTGCTGGTTTCAAGCATTTCAAGAGAGGGATTTAACTACTTTAACGTCCAGTTTTTTTCTATAACCATCGGGTTAATAGGTGCACTGTTTTTGCAGATTTTAGATTATAAATTTATTTCTAAAAATTCCAAGTGGATTGGGCTTTTTTGCATTGCATTAATAATTTATACACTGTTTATGGGGGTTACAATAGAAGGCGCTTCGGGGGTAAATGCAAGAGCCTGGATAAAACTCCCCGGGGGAATAACTTTTCAGCCTTCCGAACTTGTAAAAATCGGGTTTATAATAACTTTTGCCAGGCACCTTTCTAAGATAAAAAAATCTAATAACATAAAAAACTTTAAAAGTGTAATGCTTTTGGGGCTGCATGCGTTCGTTCCGGCGCTACTTACTCATATGCAGGGCGATGACGGTGCCGCAATAATATTTTTGTGCATTGCTTTAACAATGTCTTTTATGGCCGGACTTCCTCTTAGATATTTTGTAATACTTATAATTCTGGGTGCGCTACTAATGCCAATTGCATGGAAATTTGTGCTGGCAGATTACCAAAAGCAAAGAATTTTAACTCAGCTTAATCCCGAAGGCGACCCCCTGAATATGGGCTATCAGCAAATTCAAGGGAAGCTTTCGATAGGTTCCGGCGGACTTTTGGGATATGGATTATTCAAAGGGCCAAGGGTTGCAAAAAATGTTGTACCAATACAAGAAAGCGACTTTATATTTTCCGTGGCAGGAGAAGAGCTTGGATTTGTCGGTTGCGCTTTGATAATTCTTCTTCTGGTTTTACTTATTTTAAGGGTTGGATATATAGCCAGAAAATCCAACGAATTAACAAGCTCGCTTACATGCTTTGGATTTATTGGACTTATTGCTTCACAGACCATTTTTAATTTGGGTATGTGCTTAAGTTTACTGCCGGTTATGGGCGTTACTTTACCGTTTTTCAGTGTTGGGGGTTCTTCTGCGGCGTGCCTTTACTTGGCCGTAGGGATTTTGCAAAATATTTATTTAAACAGAGACCAAACAAAAAAAGAAATATTGCAGGAAAACTAAAAATGAAAAACAATGTTCTTGTACTTTACGGTTCCCCACATAAAAACGGAAACACAAATAAATTATTAAATAACTTTTTAAAAACTATTTTTTATGATAAAATAAACATTATAGATGCATACAAAAAATCTGCTCACCCTTGCATAGATTGCCGCCACTGCGCCAAAGAGGCTGGCTGCATTTTTAGCGATTTGGACGATCTTAACGAACTTATAAAATCTGCAAACATACTAGTTATTGCTTCTCCGGTTTACAATCGTTCGCTGCCTTCCCCACTCAAGGCTATAATAGACCGTATGCAAAGATATTATAATGAAAAAAGGTTTTTAAAAAAGAAAAATCATTACTTACCAAAAAAAGCGTTTGTTTTACTAGTTCAAGGCTCAAATGAAAACATAGAAAAAGAGATAATTGCTCAAATAAGCCCAAATTTAAAACTGGTAAACACAAAAAGCATAGAAGCCATCACACTAAAAAGCACAGATAAAAACTAAAAAATTGCAAATAAAAATTCAAACTTCGTCGCTTTATTTAAGGAGGATATTAAAATGAAAAATTTATGCCTAAACTGCTTTAAAGAATTTGAAGAAACCTGCAGTGAGTGCCCTTTTTGCGGTTATTTGATTAATAATGCTCAGGATTTTCCATTTTTGCCACAAAAAACAATTCTTGCGCAGAGATACATTATCGGAAAAAGTATCAAAAAAAATGGGGAGTCTTTGGAATATACGGGGTATGATAAAATCAAAAACTCCAAAGTTTATATAAAAGAATTTTACCCCACAAATTTATGCACAAGAAGCGACGACTTTATAAAAGTTGAGCCAAAATCCGACTACAAAAGGTTTTTTAATAAATTTTTGATGGATTTCTTAAAATATTTCAGGGCTGTTGCTAGACTCAGGAATTTACCGATGATAACATCTATTTACGATATATTTGAAGAAAACGGGACAGCATATATTATATCCGAATGGATAGAGGGTGAAACTTTAGATAAGTATTTAAGCAATTTTGGAGGCTCTTTACATTGGGACGGCGCAAAAATTCTGTTTATGCCTCTTTTGTCTTCTATAAGCATAATGGAAAAAGCAGGAATAAAGCACCTGGGCATATCCCCTGAAAATATGATAGTAACTCCGGAACACAAATTACGCTTAGTGGGATTTGCAACCGAAAATCTAAGAAGCAATAAATCAATTTTAGGCAAAGAACTCAACGATGGTTGCGCTGCAATAGAGCAATACAAAGATAACTTTGACGCAAGTGAATCCACAGATGTTTATGGATTTGCAGCATCGCTTTTCCTTGCTCTTACGGGTGAATACCCCGAACCTGCACCAAAAAGAGAAAAAAACGACAAATTACTCATGCCACAGGACATTCTTTCATCTTTGCCAGAAAATGTGGTAACCGCATTAGCTAATGCCCTTAGAGTTTACCCAAACAACAGGACTTTATCCTTTGAAACACTAAGGGTGGAACTTTCCAATTCGCCCGTGCTTCAAGTTAAAAACATAGAAAGTGTGGAAGAATTTGAAATTAATCCGGAAAATAAAAACAAACGCAGCTCCGGCACTGTTTGGGCTGTAATTTCCTGCACATCTGCACTGATAATTTTATGTGCGGCATTGGCAATGTATTGGTTCTGGTTAAGAAATACCGCCAACACTACAAACAATGAAACATCAATTGAAACCTCCGAACAAATTTCCAGCACAGACGACCTACCTTTGGAAAACAACGATACAGAAGCCCCAACCATCGTTCAAAACAAAATTAAAGTGCCAAATTTAGTGGGTAAAATTTTCAAAAACATACAAAACGACAGTACTATTGCCGATTACAAAATTGCACTTTTAAACGAGGAATTCAACGACAACATAAAAGAAGGCTGCATAACATCTCAAACTCCGGAATATGGTCAAGAAATGGAAAAAGGTTCCACAATTGCCGTAAACGTAAGCAAAGGCTCCAAAAAAAGAACTTTGCCGGACGTTACGGGTAAAACTTTATCGGAAGCTTCCCACCTGATAACAGCCGCAAAACTTATACCTGTTCAAGCCTCCGATTTCAGCAAAGATTACCCGGAAGGAACTGTGATTGGGTATAAAAGTCACAAAGCCGGAGACACTGTGGATTACGGAACAGAAGTTACAATAATTGTAAGTCAAGGAGCTGTATAAGGGCAGTTTAAATTTATACGTAAAGTTCGGTTTTTGTATTTAATTAATAATATTTGCAAATTTTAATATTAAGCTTTCTAAAATATGCCACTTCTATTAGACAAATTTATTTAAATTTTAAATAAAAAAAAATATATTTATCCATTGACATCACCATAAATAGGGAATATAATATTCTCTGGACACTACATATGGTGTTTTTGGTATGAATAAGCATATCATATTAATTAAATAAAAATCAAAGGAGAAAAATCATGTCAAAAATTATTCTTTACAGCAACGGATGTCCAAAATGCAAAGTATTAAAAGCAAAATTAGAGTCAAAAAGCATACCTTTTGCGGAAAACGGTAATTTGGAAGAGCTTGTTTCCATGGGTATTCAGAGCTTACCGGTACTTAACGTTGACGGAACGTTTTTAAACTTTGTAAAAGCGAACGACTGGGTAAACAGTCAGCCAAGTTACAATCACTTAAAGCAAGAAAACTAACAGGAGGATTAACAAATGGAGATTAAACTGGATTTTTTTAAACCTTTTACGGACTATCTTGAAAGACTTAAAGAAAAATACAATCCTAAATTTGAAATGATCAACGGGTTTTCAAATTCAAACCTTAATTTTACTGACTTTATTGATAATTTCATACAGTCTCAAACTGTGGCTGAAACAACGATTGACGCAAACGCCAACAGCACTACTCATGATGTTAGAACCTTGCTGGCTGACATGGTAAAACCCCACACAAAACTCCTTTCTTATAATAAAGTGTTTATGGAGCTTACTAAAAAATACGGCCTGGAAACAGCGCAAGAATGGCTGGAAGGCGACTGGAACGGAGAATATTATCTGCATAATTCCGCAACAGCTTCCTTTACACCTTATTGCTATGCTTATGACTTAGACAAACTTGTGGAAAAAGGTTTATTCTTTATAAATAAATTTAAAACAGGTGCGCCAAAACACCTTACAACTTTTAACGACCACGTTTTGGAATTTATAAGTTGGGCATCAAACCGCAGCAGCGGAGCGGTTGGACTCCCCAGCTATCTGCTTTATTCATATTATTTTTGGTATACCGACGTCCAAAATAATTTCTACTTAAACGACCCGGAATATTACCGCAAACAATGCTTCCAAAAATTCATTTACGATTTAAATCAACCATATTTAAGAGTAACCGAATGCGCTTTTTCCAATATAAGCGTTATGGACAGAAATTATTTGGTTGAGCTTTTTGGCGGACGTCAGTTCCCCAACGGTGACTATGTAATCGACCATATTGAGGGAATTATTGAGCATCAAAAAGTATTTATGGAAGTTGTTTCCGAAACCAGAAAAGAAACCATGATGACTTTCCCGGTTCTTACCTATTCCCTACTTTATCAAAACGGAAAATTCGTAGATGAAGAATTTGCACGTTGGTGCAACAAACATAACATGCAGTGGTACGACAGCAATTTTTACGTAGGCAACGATGTAACAAGCCTTTCTAACTGCTGCAGACTTATTTCCAATACTTCTAAACTTGATGCATTTATAAATTCAGTCGGCGGGACTTCACTTTCCATCGGCAGCATTCAAGTTAACACCATAAATTTACGTAGAATAGCGCTGGAATCTAATAAAAACAAAGAAAAATTCTTAAAAATTCTAAACAGAAGAATTGATATTTGCGTTAAAGTGCTTGACGTTGTAAGAGATATTATTAAACAAAACATTAAAAAAGGCCTACTGCCAAATTATTCTTATGGACTA
>JAFRJS010000062.1 GCA_017432165.1 Clostridia bacterium
ACGCTTCAAAAAGTTATGTACGATGTGCCGTCGGATTTTACTGTGGAAAAAGTTATAATAGATGAAGACACAATAAACGGCAAAAAGGAGCCGGAATTTGTGCGTGATAAAGACAGAACTCCAATTTTAATTAAAGTAAATTCCGATAAGCTTCCTAAAAAATCTTCTTCGCGAACAAGCGATGCGTCTTAAAATTAAAAGGGGTTGAATTAAAATAGAAAATAAATTAAACGGCGGAAACTTAATACCCGTTCTGGCTCTTAGGGGTTTTGTTATGTTTCCAAACGTGATGCTTCAATTTGATGTGGGTAGAAAACAATCAATATTAGCTGTGGAGAAGGCAATGTCTTCTGATCAGCTAATATTTTTGGCTGCTCAAAAAGATATTAAAGATGATAATCCAAAAAAGGACGAAATTTATTCTTTTGGAATACTTGCCAAAATAAAGCAAATATTAAAACAAACCGATAATATGGCAAGAGTGCTTATTGAAAGCATCTGCAGGGCAGAAGCAAAATTTTATGATGATAGCGGGGATTTTATTCAGGCTAAAATAGAAGAAAAGCAAGATAAACCCTACGATGAATCAAGTTTAGAATCAGAAGCTTTACTGCGCGGCTTAAATGAACTTTTTTCGGATTATATGAGTGTTTCGGGGCAGGTCCCGTCTGACTTAATTTTAAGAATTAATTCAAAAGCCGCTTTATCCGAAACTGCAGATTATATTGCGGCAAATGCTAATTTTGACTTTGAAAAAAAGCAAGAAATTTTGTCCGAGCTGGACGTTATAAAAAGAGCCGAAAAACTTTCTGAATATTTATCCAAAGAAAACGACGTTTTGTTTTATCAAAAAGAGATTGCTTCAAAGATAAAAGACAGTATGGATAAAACTCAAAAAGATTATTTTATAAAAGAGCAAATAAAATTTTTATCCGAGGAGTTGGGTGATTCTGAAGATCCCGTTACAGAATCGGAAAAATTTATTAGTAAGTTGGAAAAATTAAAACTGCCCAAGGATACATACGAAAAATTAAAAGAAGAATGCAAAAACTTATCGAAAACGCCGCAAGGTTCAGCAGAGGCAAATATTTTAAGAAGTTACTTGGATTTTTGTTTTTCGCTGCCTTGGAATAAATCTTCCAAAGATAAAATTGATCTTAAAGATGCAGAAAAAGTTTTAAATGAAGACCATTTTGGCTTGGAAAAAGTTAAAGAAAGAATTCTGGAATTTTTGGCGGTAAAGAAATTATCCGGCAGCATTAAAGGCCAAATTATATGTTTGGTTGGGCCGCCGGGAGTGGGAAAAACTTCCATTGCTAAATCTTTGGCAAGAGCAATTGGAAGAAAATACGTAAGAATGTCTTTGGGCGGACTTGGTGATGAGTCAGAAATAAGAGGACATAGAAAAACGTATGTTGGTGCTATGCCTGGGCGTATAATATCGCTTTTAAAACAGTGCAAGACAAATAACCCACTGTTTTTGCTTGACGAAATAGATAAACTTTCCAAAGATTATCACGGTGATCCGTCCTCTGCGCTTTTAGAAGTTTTGGATCCCGAGCAAAATTCTGAATTTGTGGATAGATACCTTGAGGTTCCGTTTGATTTAAGCAAGGTAATGTTTATAGCTACGGCTAACGACCCGAGTAAAATCCCGTCACCTCTTTATGATAGAATGGAAATAATTAATCTTTACAGCTATACGCCGGAAGAAAAATTTAATATTGCTAAAAAACATTTGGTACCTAAGCAGATAAAGATGCACGGCATAAAAGAAAAAAATATAAAATTTGATGATAAGTCTTTAAAATTGATTATTGATTCATACACAAAAGAAGCTGGAGTGCGTGAACTGGAGCGTAAGCTTTCTTCTGTTATGAGAAAAGTTGTAAAAAAAATAATAGAGTCAAAAAATAAAGATAAATGTATAAACATAAACAGTAAAAAAGTTAAAGAAATGCTTGGGGTGGAAAAATACAAAAAAGATTACAAAGCAAAAAGCGAAGTTGGTATAGTTAATGGCTTAGCGTGGACGGCCGTTGGGGGAGAAATTTTGCCGATAGAAGTCTTACTTATGAAAGGCAAAGGGAAAGTGGAAACTACGGGTCTTTTAGGGGACGTGATGAAAGAATCCGCAAAAATTGCCACAAGCTATATTCGCAGCAATGCCAAAAAGTTGAATATAAGTGAAAATTTTTATAAAAATTACGACATTCATATCCACGCACCGGAAGGAGCAGTCCCAAAAGATGGTCCTTCCGCGGGCGTAACGATTGCCACGGCGCTGGTTTCTGCACTTAAAAAGAAAAAAGTAAATTCAAAGGTTGCCATGACAGGGGAAATAACCTTAAAAGGAAAAGTTTTGCCGATTGGTGGGCTTAAAGAAAAAACTATGGCGGCATTTAAAAATGGCGTTAAAACAGTTATTGTGCCGGCGGGGAATAAAGGCGATATAGAAGAAATTGACGGCAGCGTTAAAGATGCAATTAATTTTGTTTTTGCCGATAGTTTAAATGATGTTTTTAGCAGTGCTATTATCTAAAAGGAGATTACGATGATAAATTTTAACGAAGCTACTTTTGAAAAATCAGTGGGGAATTTAAATCAAATTTCAAATGATAATTTACCGGAAATAGTGTTTTCTGGTAAATCTAATGTTGGAAAATCTTCGCTTATAAACAAGATTTTAAACCGCAAATCTTTGGCCAGAACAAGTTCTAAACCTGGGAAAACAATAAATATAAATTTTTATAAATTAAAAGGCTTGAGGTTTGTTGATTTGCCCGGATATGGCTATGCAAAAGTGTCATTTAGTGAAAAAAAGCGCTGGTCGGGACTTGTGGAGGGGTATTTTAAATTAGAAAGAAATATTCCTTTAATAGTTCAAATAGTTGATATGCGTCATACCCCGTCCGTACTGGATTTTCAAATGATAGAGTTTTTATATTCTCGGGGATTTAATTTTGTAATTGTGGCCTCAAAGTGCGATAAGTTAAACAAAACACAAAGAAATTTAAGGGAAAAATCACTTGAAAAAGAACTGGAAAAATATAAAAACGTTCAAAAAATATTTTTCTCTTCCGTTACGGGAGAAGGAGTGGAAATGCTCAAAAATGTAATAAATGAAAGCGTTAAAAATTAAAGAGGAGGCAGAAAAATGAGCAAGGAACTGGGGAAAGTGTATAACCCAAAAGAAGTTGAAAGCAGGCTTTATAAAAATTGGGAAGAAAAAGGTTTTTTCAAAGCCGAAGTAAATAAAAACAAAAAACCGTTTACAATTGTAATGCCACCACCGAATATAACCGGTAAGCTGCACATGGGTCATGCTCTGGATAATACAATGCAAGACACAATAATTAGGTACAAAAGAATGCAAGGGTATTCGGCTTTGTGGGTGCCTGGCACGGATCATTCCGCAATTGCCACAGAAGCTAAAATAACCGAAAAAATGAGGGAAGAAGGCGCCTCAAAAGAAAAACTCGGCAGAGAAGAATTTTTAAAAAGAGCTTGGAAATGGAAAGAAGAATACGGCGGAAATATAGTTAAGCAGTTAAGAAAACTCGGCTCATCTTGTGACTGGTCAAGAGAGCGCTTTACGATGGACGAGGGTTGCTCTAAGGCTGTGCGTGAATTTTTTGTAAGACTTTATAATGAAGGATTAATTTACAGGGGCGAAAGAATAATAAATTGGTGCCCAAAATGCAAGACCTCGATTTCGGATTCAGAAGTTGATTTTGCGGAAATGGACGGACATTTTTGGCATATAAAATATAAGCTTGCCGATAGTGATGAAAGCATTATAGTGGCAACCACTCGTCCGGAAACCATGTTTGGTGACGTAGCAGTAGCGGTAAACCCCAATGATGACAGATATAAGCATTTAATAGGTAAAAGAGTTATTGTGCCTGTTGTGAATAGGGAAGTGCCGATAATAACCGACAGCTATGTTGATATAGAACTTGGAACCGGTGCGCTTAAAATAACTCCTGCACATGACCCGAATGATTTTGAAGTGGGATTAAGGCATGGACTTTCCATTATAAATGTAATGGACGAGTCGGGAGTTATGAACGAAAAAGCTGATTTTTGCAGCGGTTTAGACAGATACGAAGCCAGAAAACTACTTGTAAAAAGACTTGAAGAAGAAAATAAATTGCATAAAACAGAAGAAATAAAGCACAGTGTGGGTAAGTGCTACAGATGTTCCACAGTGGTTGAACCAAGAATATCCACGCAGTGGTTCGTAAAAATGGATCAGCTTGCCGGGCCGGCAATAGAGTGTGTAAAAAGTAGTGAAACTAAATTTATACCGGATAGATTTAGCAAAATATATTACCACTGGATGGAGAACATAAAAGATTGGTGTATTTCACGCCAGCTCTGGTGGGGGCACCGTATACCTGTTTGGTATTGTCGTGATTGCGGGAGAATGACTGTTTCCAAAGATACAAACGTTACAGAATGTTTGCATTGCAGTTCAAAAAATATTTACCAAGATGAAGATACACTCGACACATGGTTTTCATCGGGGCTTTGGCCGTTTTCGGTTTTGGGTTGGCCTGAAAAAACCCCCGAACTTGAGTATTTTTACCCGACAAATGTTTTGGTAACAGGGTATGATATTATTTTCTTCTGGGTTGCAAAAATGATTTTTTCATCTTTAAAAATGATAGGCAAAAAACCTTTTGAAAATATTCTTATTCATGGATTGGTGCGTGACAGTAAGGGAAGGAAAATGTCCAAATCTCTGGGCAACGGAGTAGATCCTTTGGAAGTTATTGAAAAATACGGTGCAGACGCATTAAGATTTTCATTAATGCTTGGAAACAGTCCGGGCAATGACATGAGATATTTTGACGAAAAAGTTGAAGCAAGCCGAAATTTTGCAAATAAAATTTGGAATGCCGCCAGATTTATACATATGAATATAGATGGGAAAAACATAAAAAGTGAAATTCCAAAGGATCTTGATATGATAGACAAATGGATAATCAGCAGATTTAATTTTACGGCAAAAGAAGTAATTTCTAATTTGGATAAATTTGAGCTTGGTATAGCGGCGCAAAAGCTTTATGACTTTATTTGGGACGAATTTTGCGATTGGTATATTGAATTTTCTAAGATTTTGGGCAAAAAAGAAGTGCTGATTTGGGTTATGACGAATTTATTAAAGCTCTTGCACCCATTTATGCCGTTTGTAACGGAAGAAATATGGCTTTCGTTCCCACATGAAAAAGAATCAATAATGATTTCCGATTTTCCAAAATTTGATGATTCTTTGGTCTTTGAAGAAGACGAAAACAATACAAAAATACTAATGTCAATTATAAAATCAGTAAGAAATATTAGGCGAGAAATGAACGTACCGCATGGCAAAAAGACTGTGATTTTCATAGAAACTGATTCGGAAAATCTTGACACTATTCTAAAAAAACACGAAAGTATTATCTGCAAGCTTGCTTATGGAAAAGAAATTAAAATAAATGAATCTTTGCCAGGGAGTAAATTTGTGGCGGCAGTTAATGAATACGTTAAAATTAATATTCCGGTTGATGAACTTGTTGATGCCGAGGCGGAACTAAAAAGGCTGAAAAAAGAGCTGGAGGTTTCTAAAAAGCAGTTAGAGCAAACAGAGAACAGGCTCAAAAACCCCAATTTTGTTTCTAAAGCTCCAAAAGAAGTAATTAACGGTGCTAAAGACATGGCTGAAAAGTTACAAAATAAAATTGTAGGAATTGAATCGGCAATTTTAAATTTAAAATAATTTTTTGATGGTGACTTATTTCTACAAAAAAATCAAAATATATCCTCTATCATATTGATAGAGGATGTTTTTTTGAGAAAAAATTGGACAAACTAATATTTGACCGGTTTTAAATTCCTCAAATTATTTTTTATAGAGGGAAGGTGTACATAATATGGCAGTAAAAATTTCGAATTATAATAATTTTGCTTTAGCTTTAATTGAAGGGGATATTGACCACCATACGGCTAAGGACATAAGGGAATCGATTGATTATTATATTGAAAAATATACTCCAAAGATGCTTAAAATGGATTTTGGCCAAGTGAAATTTATGGATAGTTCCGGAATAGGCCTAATAATGGGGAGGTTTAAATTAATGAATGCACTAAAAGGGAAATTAAAAGTTATAAATATTCCCAAAAATTTGGAAAGAATGATTAAATTATCCGGTTTAATGAGTTTGGGAATATTTGAAAAGGAGGAAAAATAAATAATGCAAGAAGTAATTAATGAGATGAATGTAAATTTTTTAAGCAGATCTTCAAACGAGGGTTTTGCAAGGGCGGTGGTTGCAGCGTTTGTTTCGCAGCTTGACCCCACAATAGACGAACTGGCGGACATAAAAACCGCTGTGTCGGAGGCCGTGACAAACTGCATTGTTCATGGCTATAAATCCGGTATTGGAAAAATTTACATATCTTCTAAAATATACAGTGGCGGAAAAATACTTATAAAAATTAAAGACAGAGGCTGCGGAATAGAAAACATCGAGCAAGCGATGGAGCCGCTTTTTACAACGGGTGGAAGCGAAAGGTCGGGCCTTGGTTTTGCGGTTATGCAAAGCTTTATGGATAAAATAAAAGTTAGCTCAAAAGTAGGCAAGGGGACGACCGTTACTTTGCAAAAATTTATAATTCGTAGACCTATATCAAATGAAAAATAAAGAAAGTGTGTTTGAAAAAATTGATATAAAAGAACATTTTGGATTAGTACATTTGTGTTGCCAAAGGTTCAGAAAACGAGGTATGGAGTATGATGATATATTTCAAACGGGTTGTATTGGGCTTACTAAAGCTGCAAAAAATTTTGACCCTGAAAAAGGTGTGAAATTTTCCACGTACGCCGTGCCGGTGATTTTGGGCGAAATAAGGCTTTTGTTTAGAGAAAGCGGATATTTAAAAGTAAGCAGAAAGCTGAAAGATTTAGGCATTAAAATAAACTATGAAAGAGAAAATTTTATAAAATTGCACGAAAGAGAGCCAACTATAAACGAGCTTTCGCAAAAATTAAATGCAGAACCTGAGCAAATAGTTGAGGCGATTGAGACTTCCAAAAATCCGGTTTCGTTAAGTTCGCCAAGCGGAAATTTAGAAGAAAAAGATTGTGGCATTGACATACCCGTATTTTTTGACGACGAAAAAATTTCAATAAAAATATCTTTAATTCAAATATTTAAAACACTTGAAAATAAAGATAAAAAATTAATTTATTTAAGATTTTTTAAAGGCGAAACTCAAACAAAAATAGCCAAGAATTTAGGCATGACTCAAGTTCAAGTTTCAAGAAGAGAAAAGGCTTTGCTAAAATTAATAAGGGAAAAACTTAAATAATTAAAATTTTAAAGCTCGTCCGCTATTTTAATTATTTTTTTAAGCCTGTGGTTTATTCCCGATTTACTAATGGATTCGCCGCAGAGCTTTGAAAACTCTTTAAGAGAGATGTACGGGTGTTTGAGTCTGATTTTAGCAACGGTGTAGAGTTTGTCGGGTAAATATGTTAATCCCACAGTGCTTTTTATTTTTTTGATTGCCTGAATTTGATTTGATGCCGAATTTGTTATTTTATTTAGATTGGCAGTTTCAAAATTTGTCGTTCTGTTAACGTTATTTCTAACCTCTTTAATCATTTTTATTTGCATAAGTTCCATAGCGTATTTTTTGGCACCAATAAAAACCAAAAAATCTATTATGCACTCGCTGTCTTTTAAGTAAACTATAAAATTTTTTCGCCGTTTAATAAATTTAGCTTTAAAATCACAAGTTTTAACCGAATTTAAAAGATCAAGTATTTCTCGGCTTGATGTTTCTGTGGGCAAATTAAGCTCCAGATGATACCCGGATTGAGGGTCATTTATATTTCCGCAGCTTAAAAATATGCCCCTTAAAAAGCTTGATAAAAATTCATTGTCATGATTATTTTTTGACAATGTTTTTTTGTACTTAGAATAAAATTCCAAAATAAATTCGGGTTTAAGCGAAATATTTGTAGTGTAAATAAATTTAGAAGTGTATTTGCTTTTAATTTTTATATTTTTTTTAAGCTTTGGATAACCAGAAAAAATATTTTCCATACGTTTAACCACAAAATCATTTTCGCAGCGAATGCAAGATTCAAAATTATTTATATTTTCGCCCGTTATAAATATGCCAAAAATTTCAGCTTTTGCTGAATTTATAGAATTAACAGGAAGGGATAAAATTTCATTTTTTATTTTATGAGAAAAAGACATTTAAAAAATCTCCTTTTTACAGGATTATATTTCCCAAGGTTTTTATTTCACATTCAAGCAAAACACCAAATTTTTCAAACACGGTTTTTTTAATGTATCTTATTAGCTCTTTAACGTCCTGTGCAGTTGCGCCACCTGTGTTTATAATAAACCCTGCATGCTTTGGGCTCACCATGGCTCCGCCTATGGATTTCCCTTTAAGTCCGGCGTTTTCAATTAAAGTCCCGGCATAATGTCCTTCGGGACGTTTAAAAATACTGCCGGCATTCGGGTAATTGAGCGGCTGCTTGGATTTTCTTTTGTGGATATTTTCGTACATTTTTTCTTTAATTTTATCGAGGTGAAATGGTTTTAATTTAAACGTTAAAGAAGTAATGCAATTGCCCTTAAATTCCGAGTAAAAACTCTTTCTGTAAGAAAGCCTCATTTCATCTTTATTTAAAATTTTCTCCTCGCCGTTTTTGTTAATGTATTTGCTGCTTTCAATTATGTTTGATATATCATTTCCATATGCGCCGGCATTCATAAATAATGCGCCGCCGCATGTGCCTGGGATACCCCAAGCAAATTCAAGACCTGAAAGTGAATTTTGCATGGCAAATACGCATGCTTTTGCAAGAGGAATCCCTGCGCTGCAGATTATAGTGTCGCCATCTTCCAGGCGGAGAATTTTTTCGCTTTTAAACAAACTTAAAACAACACCCCTGTATCCTTCGTCCGATACTAAAAGGTTACTTCCGTTTCCAATAATAAAAAACGGAATATTCAGGGCATTTAATTCTTTTATTATTATTTTTAAAGAGTTTTCGTTGTTAATATAAATAAACAGATCAGCAGGGCCGCCAATTTTAAACGAGGTATGATTTTTCATCATTTCATTTTTCAGTGCTGTGCAGCCTAGGTTTTCTGATAATGTTATAATAGAATCATAAATTGTATATATAAAAAATTCACTCCAATCGTGGTAAATTGCTTCGTTTATATATTATTAAATACTAAATGTCCCATATACATTTTTCAGCTTCCAGAGATGGTTCATGTTTTGGATAATCCATACCTAAATTTATAAATAATTCTCTTGCGGCATTGTATCCAAGTTTTCGTTGCCTGTTATTCATAGCGGCAACTTCAATAATTACGGCAAGATTTCGTCCTGGACGTACAGGTATATTAACGTACGGAATTTTTACGCCCAATATTTCTGTGTACTTGCATTCTGCACCCATACGGTCATATTGCTTTTGGTCGTCCCAAGCTTCCAAATTTACAACCATATCTATGGTTTCATTAAGTTTTACGGATCCTATGCCAAATATTCTTCTTGCGTTTATTATTCCAACGCCACGCACTTCAATAAAATGCCTGATGTTTTCTGGTGCGGCGCCTATTAATGTGTTTTTTGGGATTTTTCTGATTTCTACCGAATCATCTGCAATTAATTTATGCCCACGTTTTAAAAGTTCTATTGCAGTTTCACTTTTTCCGACTCCGCTTTCGCCTGTTAAAAATATTCCTTCGCCATGAACGTTTAATAAGCCACCTGATCTTGTAATTCTGGGTGCAAGGTGTATATTTAAAAGCGGAGAAAGTTCCGCCATAACGTCAGCCGCTTTGTCTGGGGAAGTTAGCACGGGTATTTTGTATTTTTTTGCAACATTTAGTATTTCCGGAAGCGGTTTTATTCCGTAGGTAATAATCAGTGCCGGTGGTTTAAGCGATAAGATAGTTTCAACCGATTTGTATATTTCTTCCGGAGATAGGGTAGAAAGAAAGTAACTTTCACTTTCGCCCATAATTATAATTCTTTTGTTGTCAAAATGCTTAATTGGCCCAATTAATTCCAGCCCCAAGCGGTTAATATTACGTGATATAATTTTCACATTTTGCGGATCTTTGGGCATTAAAGCAACGTCGAAAGAAAGTTCTTCTATAATATCAGACAAGTTTAAATAAAAATCATGAGAAGAAGACATTTTCAGCACCACCTAAATATATATTTTAATAAATTATATCATATTTAAAAAATTATTAGAAGATATTAATTTAAAAAAAGCACCCAATTTTTCATTTGGGTGCTAAAGTTAATTTATCATCTAGTTAAAATATTCAGTTAAGAACGGTTTTGATGATACTTTTATATTTTCGCCATCGTCGGATAATGTTTGGGAGTTTGATGGCGATGTTACTTTTTTTCAGCATCATCTGCTGTCTTTTCTTGGTTATCAGTTTTTTTAACTTTTTCGTTTTCTTCGTCTTTGATTTCTGCGGGTAATGTCTTTACTTCAGTTAGTGTGGTGTTTTTATCTTTAACTTTTTCAACTTTGACTTCTTTGGCTTCTACTAATGTTTTCACTTCATTTTCTGTGTTTGATGATTTATTATTAAGAATTTGAGATTGTATTTCTTCTTCAGTCGGTTCATTAGTAATGTTTTGTTTATCATCAGTAAGTGTATCGTTTTTGCCTTTAATTTCTTCGTTTTTTTCGTCTTTGGCTTCTACTAATGTTTTCACTTCATTTTCTGTGTTTGATGATTTATTATTAAGAATTTCACTTTGTACATCTTGTCCTGCTTGTATTAAAGCGGCGTTCGATGAATCGTCAGGTTGCAAAGGTTTATCATTTTCGTCATTTTCAATGATTTGGTTTTCACTATCTTCGATATTTATTTCTGGGGTTTTATTAGTTTGAATATCTTTGTTTTCAGAGCCTTCTTCGCCGCCTTCGTCTTCGCTTTCGCCTTCGCCTTTGTCTTCGTCTTCATCAGATACGCTGCCTTCAGAGCCACTGCCTTCTTCAGTTTCAGAGTCGAGTTCATTAGAAATTTTACTGTCGATGGGGGTTTTGACGTTATGTTTTGATTTGCGGTTTACGAATTTATATACGCCAAACATACATGCTACTAAAGTTATTGTTGATAATACCACTGCAATTATTTTTTGTTTTGTTGTCATTTTTAAATCACGTTCCTTAAAAAAATTTTTAATTAAAAGGCATATGTACACTTTACCTATTAAAATTATAATATACTTTCAAAAAGCAGTCAAGAAAAAAACATAAAAAAGCACCCTATTGCTGGGTGCAAATTAATTAAAAACTATTCTTCTGCATCAGCAGCAGGTACAGTTTCGGTTGCTACAGAGGTTTTAAAGAAGTTCGTGAAACCACCACGACGAACTTTATTGTCAATTAATGCGTATGAAGCAATTGCTACGGCTGCAGTTGCTACTACTGCTACTGCTTGAACTAAGTATTTTTTTACTGTTTCTGTCATTTCTAATCATTCTCCTTAAAAAATTATAAAATTTTGTAATTTTTTAGCGTTAAAAGTATATGTACACTCTACTTTTAAACACTGATTACATTCTAGCATACACTTTTGAAAAGGGCAATTAAAAAAAACCATATTTTTTAACAAATAAACAGTGCACAATTAACAGTTTTGTTATTTTGTCATTTTTTCTCGATTTTCATAAATTGTATTTAAAATAAAAGTACAGACTTTTAAAAGCCTGTACTTATTTCTTTAGAAAATTTTCAAATGGTAGCATTGGGATCGTAACTATTTTGGGACTTATATTTTTCAAACTAAAAACATATTTATAATTTGCTTAAAATACATCAATTGAATTTTATTATATTAAATAATTTCGCTTCTTCCCTGTAGCGCACGAGAAAGTGTTACTTCGTCGGCATATTCCAGGCTCGCTCCCACAGGTACACCATATGCAAGACGTGTAACTTTTATTCCTAGCGGTTTTAATAATTTAGAAATATACATAGAAGTTGCTTCACCCTCAACTGTAGGGTTGGTGGCCATTATAACTTCTTTTATTTTTTCGGCTTTTATTCTTTCCAAAAGCTCTTTTATGTGAATTTGTTCCGGGCCAATTCCGTTTAATGGCGAAATCACCCCATGAAGAACATGATATACCAAATTAAATTCACCCGTGCGCTCGATTGCCAAAACATCGCGCGGATCTTCAACAACGCACACTATCGATGAATCGCGAGAAGTGTCGCTGCAGATGTCGCATATTTCTTTTTCTGTAAAATTACAGCATTTTTTGCAGTAATTAATATTTTTTTGTGCTTCCAAAATTGCGTTTGCAAAAGATTCTGCTTTTTCATGCGGCATTTTTAAAACAGCATATGCAAGACGTTTCGCGGTTTTTCCGCCAATTCCCGGCAATTTTTCAAAATGTTCCGATAATTTTTCAAGTGGTGTTATAACGTATTTATTCATGTTTAAAACAGCCCCGGTAAATTCATTTGGCCGGATATTTTTTGCATGGCTTCGTCTTTGTCGGCAGATGCTTTTTTAATAGATTCGTTAACCGCAGCGATTATCATATCTGAAAGCATTTCCACGTCTTCCGGATCAACTATTTCTGGCTTTATTTCAAGTTTTGTAATTTCCATTTTTCCGTTTATAACCACTTTTACGGCTTCTCCGCCGGAAGAAGCGGAATATTCTTTTTCTTCAAGCTCAGCCTGAGATTTTTCCATTTCTTCTTGCGCTTTCTGGGCTTTTTTTACAAGATCTTGCATATTATTCATTCCGAATGAATTGTTTTTTGGTAATCTGACTTTCATTAATTTTTTCCTCCAATATTTATGTCAATATTATTTTTTTGTGCGTCGTTTATTAAGTTGTCCAGTGGGTCGTCGCTGGTTTTTTCTTTTTCTTCGTTTTTAACGTATGGCCCTAGGTTATAATGTTTACCGGTAATTTTAAAGATTATATTTTTAAGTGAAGATCTGTGCTCGGAGTTTCTTAAATGCTCAAATGCAATGGATTTATCCGAATCGATTAGGATATAATTTTTATTTTTGTATGCCTGAGAATCTTTAAGAGCAATATATAAAGATTTTAATCCCTTTTCTTTGGCAAGCTCGCCTAGTATTTGCGGCCAAAGCTCAAAAGAATTTTCATTTTGTGGTTTTGTTTCTAAAATTTCGGGCTTCTTAATTTCCGGCAAAGGTTCACTTGGTGGGGGAGTGGCATTTTCTTTGGTGTTTTCCGGTGGCTTATTATTTTTATTTTTTATGCTGCAAAGTTTTACTATTAATATTTCCATCTCTAACTTTGGATCAGCGCCGGAATTTATATTTTTGTAAGTGTTTTGAATGGTATCCAAAAAGAAAATTATATTATCTAAAGTTAAATCATCAGGGGTTTGCTTGCCTTGTGCTTTTTGAATCATTAAATTTCTGAAGTGCTCCATTATTTCTTCACATAGCCTGGCCATATTTTTTGATTTTGAATATGAATCTTGGATAAATTCCAGGCATTTTGAAATATTATTTTCAAATATTAATTCTACTAATTTATTTATATAGTTCGCGCCGGAAATCCCCAAAAGATTTTTTACACTGTCTTCTTTTATATCATCTGCGCAAACGTTGCTGCACTGATCAAGTATAGAAAGCGCATCACGCATTGCGCCGTCTGCTGCGGAAGATATTAATTTTAAAGAATTTTCGTCTATTTTTATTTTTTCTTTTTTGCAAATATATTCAAGGCGCTTGGCAATGTCTTCGTTTTTTATTCTGTAAAAATCAAATCTTTGGCACCTGGAAAGTATCGTAAGCGGGATTTTATGAACCTCGGTTGTGGCAAGAATAAAAATAACGTGTGCGGGAGGCTCTTCCAAAACTTTTAAAAATGCATTGAATGCACCTGTTGAAAGCATGTGAACTTCGTCCACGATATATACTCGGTATTTGCATTTTGCCGGGGCAAAAACAACTTCTTCGCGCATAGAGCGAATATTTTCCACGCCGTTGTTGCTTGCCGCGTCAATTTCTAAGATGTCTATTAAATTATCGTTGTCAAATTCGGTGCAAATTTCGCATTTGCCGCACGGCTCACCGCCTTTTGGATTTAAACAGTTCACGGCTTTTGCAAAAATTTTTGCCGAAGATGTTTTACCGGTTCCTCTTGAACCCGTAAAAAGATACGCGTGGGATATTTTGTTTTTTTCTATTTCACTTTTTAAAGTTTCGGTTACGTGGCTTTGACCCACAACATCTTTAAAATATTTTGGTCGCCATTTTCTGTAAAGAGCTTTATACATAATAAACCTCGCCTCACTAAAAAAACGATTTCATGTAATTTAACATGCAGTCAATGAATTAACTATATCGCACGAAACATATTGTTTAATGCTGCTCGGTTCCCCGCCTGACATGGTTCACAATCATTCGCCGTATAGCACCCACTAGGCTGCATGTTAAATTACACGCTTTTATTTTTATTACAAAATAATTATACAATGTTTTTTTTTAAAAAACAAGGAGAATATTTTAAACATTTCGTATATAATTAAATTATGCGCAGGAAAGGAGAAATAAAACATGAAAGTTAAAATTGCACATTGTGCGGATTTGCATATCGGAAGTAAAATTTCCGGCCTTGGGCATAGGGCAGGAGTCAGAGCGGCGGAAATAAAAAATTCTTTTTTTAATATAATAAACGTGTGCGGCAAAGAAAATGTGGATGTTCTTTGCATATCGGGAGATTTTTTTGATGATGTGGGGATTTTAAAAGGAGATATTGACGAAATAAAAAGTATATGCAAAAATGCGAATTTTAAAATTGTAATTTCTCCGGGAAATCATGACCCTTTTTCGGCGGATTCTCCTTATAAAGATGCTTGGCCTGAAAATGTGTTTATTTTTAAAAATAATAATTTGGAAAAAATAGAATTTGATGATATAAAAGTTAGAGTTTGGGGCGCTGCATTTAAAGGACGATATGAAAACAAATCATTGCTTAAAAACATTGCAGTGCCGAAAGATGATTTTATAAACCTTGGTGTGCTTCATGGTGAAATTGTAAGTTCAAATTTGTGCAAAAGCTCATATAATCCCGTGCTTATAGAAGATATTGAAAAAAGTGGTTTTGATTATTTGGCGCTTGGGCATATTCATAAACGAAGTAAGATATATAAATCCGGAGAAACTTTTTATTCATACTCCGGCAATGTGGAATCGTCGGGGTTTAACGACCTTGGCGAAAAGGGAATTTACTTGGGTGAAATTTCAAAAGGTTTTTGCGATTTAAAATTTATAAAAACTTGCAAAAGGTCTTATTACATAAAAGAAATTAATGTTTCCGGTTTGAAAAATGATAACGAAATTTCCGAAAAAATAGCCGTTTCTTTAGCCGAAGAATTTGGAGAAAACTATGGCGAAAATATATACAGGGTAATATTGGTCGGAGAAATTTCGGACGGCGTTTTGATAAACACTCAAAACATAAAATCAATTTTGGAAAGTGGCGTTTTTTATTGTAACGTTGAAGATAATACAGAAATAGAAATAGACACCGAAAATTTTAACCACAAAAACGATTTCAAGGGCCTTTTTATTAGAAAAATGGCCGAAAAAATTAATAATCAAAGCAGCGAAGATGATAAGCTTATTTATAAAAAAGCTTTAAAATTAGGTCTTATTTCCTTTGAAAGTGATGTGAAATATAACGATGATAATTAAAAAAATTCAAATAAACGGTTTTGGAAAATTCGATAATTTTGAGATGAAATTGTCAGATGGAATGCAGGTAATATATGGGCCTAATGAATACGGAAAATCCACAATAATGGAATTTATAAAAATAATGTTTTACAGTAAGCTAAGCGGTAAAAAAACCACTACCGCTTCGGATAAACTTGCAAGAAAAAAGTATTTACCATGGTCGGGAAATCAGATGAGCGGAACTGTTGAATTTATTTATGGCGGAAATTTATATAAAGTTCAAAAGTTAATTAACCCGGGTTCGAATTCCGATAAGACCTTGCTACAAAATATTTCAACCGGCGAAACTATAAATTTGGGCAAAAATGAAGACGTTGGCGAGCATATTTTTGGAATAGATTTAAAAAGCTTCGAAAAAAGCAGTTTCGTCAGAAGCATAGGGAAGGCAGCATTTGTTTCAGGCAAAAAAGGCGAAGAAGATTCGATATATAAAAAAATAATTTCTAATCTTTCGGAAACCGGCGAAGAAAATATATCTAAAGAAAATGCATTAAAAAGAATTAGTAGTGCTATAACCGACCTTGAAAAATCTCGCGGGACGGGTGGAAAAATTTATGAAACCGAATGCGAGATTAAAAATTTAAACAGTCAGCTTTATAACCTTGAACAGCTGGATAAAAATCAAGCCGAGGCAAAATTAAAAATAGTAAAAATAAAAAATTTAATAAAAGAAAAAAAGGAAACCGAAAATTATCTGCAAGATTTTGAAAAAATAAATAAACTTAAAAAAATAAACGATGTGATTTTAAATCTGGAAAAAATAAACGATTTAAACAAAGAGATTAATTTCTTAAAATTTACCGAAAAAGAATTGGAAGAAAAACACGAGGAACTTTTTTGTTTAAAAAACAAGCTGAAAAGCCAAAGTGCAAATATAAAAAGCATTGAAAATTTGATACATTTGTCGGAAGAAAAAAATAGTTTGGAAGAGCTTGAAAAAATAAAAAAAAGGAGCCTTGAAATCAAAAGCAAAAAAAATCATTTAAAAAAGTTTGATTTTTTGGTGTATGGAATTTGTTTGTTGGCAGCTATCGGTGCGTTTTGTTTTGGGTTTTTAGTTAATAATTACGTTTATTTTCCGATGGCTATTATAATTGGTGGCAGTTTGGCAATTGGTTGGAAGAAGTATTCGAGCGTTTCGGCCGAAAAAGAAAATTTTGATGGTTTGGATATTGTAAATAATCAAATAGATAACATTTTAAATTTAAAAAATTCTTACAGCATTGAAACAAAGAATTTTAGCGAAGCAAAAAAGCAGTTTGTGCAAAAAATCTCGGTTTTTTTAAGTGCGAAATCTTTTGAAGAAGCCTTAGAAAACTTTGAAAAATTAGAAGAAAAAATAAAAATTTTTAAAAATTTAAAAAAACAAGTAAACATAGAAACAAATATTCTTGAAATAAAAGAACCAGATTTGCAAAAATTGAAAAGTTTGGCAAACGAACTTCGCGGCGAAATTAAACTCAATGTATCTTTCGAAGATGTCGAAACGAAAAAAGAGCGTTTAAAGCTTTTGCAAAAAATGAATTTAGAAGAAAACTACATAAATTTGCGGCAAAGCATTGTAACTCCCAAGATTACTGCCGAAGAAATTAATAATTTAAAAAATGAAAAATGCGAAAAACTAAAGAAAATGAAAAATTATTTAAAAAGTTTAAAAATAGCCCTGGAAACCATTGAAGATGTTTCCGGTGAGATGAGAAAAAACTTTAGCCCCGGGCTTGACAAACGTACATCGGAAATATTTGACAAATTAACCGGCGGGAAATATAAAAATATACATACAAAAAAAGATTACTCAATGATGGTGAGCAATCAGTTTATTGACGTTTCGTGCGATAATTTAAGCAGCGGCACCATAGATCAAGCTTATTTGGCGCTGAGAATCGCAATATCGGAGATAATATCTTCCAAGGATCTAACTCCGCTTACGTTAGATGACTCATTTATAGAATATGACGACAACAGATTAAATTTGGCGCTGGATTTTTTAAAAAATTATTCCGAAAAAACAAACAGACAAATAATACTCTTTACGTGCCACGAGCATATTGTAAATTATGCCAAAAGCATGTTAATTAAAGTTATTTAAGATTTTATTTGTATTTTTCTAAATTATTTATTTTTATTTTGTCTATTGTTTCCGAGCGCAAAACGTATGCATTTGAGCCGGGTAAAAGAATGATTTTTTTGTCGTGGTTTTTTGTTTTAATATAGCCGTTCAATTTTCCGTTTTCATTTAAAGATAGTATTTTGTTGGAAGACAGCCCCGCAATTTTGTTTTTTCTCCAGGAAATACCGATTAAATTTTCGGGGATTTTTACCTCGTAAGTTTTTCTTCCGGAAGTATTTACAAAAATAAGTTCGTCATCGGATTTATTTGCCGAAGAAGACATACAGCAATACACGCCGTGTTCTTTGTTTATCTCGTAAAATTTTAAAATCTTTTCATTATAAAAATAGTTTTCGATTGTCTTTGATTTGGTATTTATAAAAGACATATATTTGTCGCCGATTGCGGCAATTTTCCCGTTTGGTAAATATTCCACATCTGTTACCATGTTGTTTTCAAGTTTAAACTGTGCTTTTGGGGTTTCAGATTTGAAATCCAAAATGTAAATAGTGGAAACAATTTCGCCGTTTTGTGCGGAAATGGCAGAAATCAATCCTTCTTTTCCGTCTGAACTTAAAACCATGTCTGTAACGTGGCAGTCGGAAAAGCGGTATTTGTATTTTTCTATGTTATTTTTATTATATACGTTAAGCTCTGCGTTGTGAGTTATTGAGCGTGTAACAATTCCGTATGTTCCGGAATCGGAAATTGCTGCGGTTATAATTTCTTTTTCGGTTTCTTTGTCGTAGATTGAACCGCTGCAGCTTTCTATCTTTAAATTTTTTCCGCCAATATCGTAAATTAATTGGCGAACTCCGCTGATTTTTAAGCAAGGATTACTGAATTTGTGTTTTACTTTTCTTACTAATTTTCCAGAGCTGTTTATTATTTCAAATGATGTGTCGCTCAGTGCGAAAATGTTTCCATCGTGGACTTTTAAGTTTTCGGTGGCTATTTTTGTGCCGTCGAATGTATAGGGGAAACCTTGTCCAACGCCAAAAGAACAAAACTTACCCTTTGCGTATAAAATTACATTTCCCGGCGATAAGTTTACTCTGTTTACCCACAAAATTAAAAATAAAAATGTAAAGCCAAAAAT
>JAFRJS010000063.1 GCA_017432165.1 Clostridia bacterium
AATTCAATAATTGCATATACTGATTTTGCATTATTTTTTAACTTAAATTTTTCATCAGCTATTTCTTTCAATTCATCAAATTTGCCATCACAAATATAAATATTTTCCTTAGATGTTTCTTTCAGCATTTTATGAACTAAACTAAATAAAAGATATGATTTACCTGAACCAGAATTTCCGCCAAGGAGCAAATGAGGCTTTGAAATATAGTTCCAATTGTGACGATTTGAGAGCTTAATTGTGCCTTTTGTGTCTTTTACAACTAAGTTGTTTAAGTCGCAAATATCGCTATTTTTTGACCTCTTATAAAGCAATTTATAGCTAACATAACCAATTTCGTTTGTTTTACTCAATAACTCAGAATTAAATAGGCTTTGGATTTGTCCGCCTAAAGTCAAAAATTTATCATCCATTTTTGAACCGCTTTTTAAAATCATAATGTCTAATATTTTATCGCCAAAACTGTTTTCAGAAACAACGTACTTGATGACAGCTGCAAATTGAATTCTTTTTTTGGTCTTCTTATTGCTCACTACATTTTTCGTAAATTGGTCAATCTCATATAAGTTATTTGCTTGTATCAAATACTTTAATTTTAAGTAAATAGACGGAGCACGACTAAGCCACCTTAAAACATGTTTAGTTTGCAGTCTACGCAACGTTACTGATACTTTCATATAATTATCCTCCTAAAAATAAAACGCTATAGCGCTTAAACTAGAGCGTTCTAAGCTATACCGTTTTAAATACTATCCTTCTAATTGTCTCGCTGATTGAGATCCCATTTTCTTCAGAAAAGCGTGTGATTTTTTTAAAATCTTTTTCTGAAACTCTAAAAAGTACAATTTTATTTTTCACTTTCAAATTTTCAATTCTCCTTTATTTTTGGCATAGAAAACGTTAAACCACTTTTTCCGTTCATGGTCCAAAAATTGGCCTCAATAGTGTCCAAATTCAATGCTTGATTAACTTTATATTTGCTCATCATTTCTTTTGTATGGCCTTTAGCTCGTATCTCGATTCTCTCGAATGTTGCAGCACTACCAACCGTAATTATTTGACCTTTAATTTCTTTTGTTTTGAAATCCAACCAATCGCGAGTTCGTAAATAAATTAATTGACCAAAAGTTTCTTTAATATTTATTTGTAATTTCATAACATTCTCCTTTTTTGCATTTCTTTCAATTTTCTATTCTTGTCTTTTCGCTTAGCTATATGCCTTTTTGCGTTTTCCGTTAAAACGATCATCGTCTTATAGTGAGTTTCAGTTCCATCAGCGTGAACTATTACTTTGGTTGCTGGAATTGGTTCGTCATAATCAAATTCATTCATTTTTTTGCCCTCCTTTTTATTTTTGTCACAAAAGTAAATATCATTTTGTAATACAAAAAAAAAGAAAAAGCATACGCTTTAACCTTTTTCATTTATATTTTGCTGAATAGCTCTGTCTTTCATCATTTTCGCATGAACTTGCGATAAAGGAACGAGTTTGCTTTTTTCTCCCTCGACAGACTCGATAATGTCATACAATTTACTACAAAAATTATAAGTAGAATCTAAATTCTCCAAATCTACATTAAAATCACCTATCTTCTCATAACGCCTTTTTAAAATATTAAATTTCCTTACGCTAACATGATTAGTTGATACAATTAAATTTAAAGGTATTCTCCTAGCTATCTGCATAAACGCATTATCTGGGTCTTTCCTATCATCTGCATTTGCTGATGCTATTAATGCATTTATAGCATCTCCTAATGACCTACTTTTTACAATACAACATAAATCTGAAAGCCAAAAAGTATTATAATGACGAGACGATACTTCAACAGCTCCATTTCGATCAAAAACTAAATTAAAATCTGAAAAACCAAAAGCAGTTTCTGGCATTAATTCATCTAATATTGTGCTGTATTGATTATTATATGATTGAAAAGGGTCATATGTCACGCCTTTCCCTTTACTCGAACTTTTATGAGTATTTTCTTCTGGAAATCCATGCATTAAATTAGAAATTCCGCAAATAGTCGATGCTATTGTTGTTTTACCAGCGTTACTGTCGCCCTCTAAATATATAGTAGTTAATCTTCTACCATTTACTTTCATTTTTTCTTGTAAAAAAATTTTCCTATATTCCCTTACCGCTTTTTCAATTTCTTTTATTTTTTTTAAATATACTACTATGCCTTTTGTTTTACCAAATTCCTTAATGAAAACTTCACGTATTTCACTTTCGAGTATTTTACCGTCAACTATTGCGACTAAAACCTCATTAATAAATTCATTTTCTTTATCAGTATGTGCTTCTTTTCCAACAATTCGAGATGTGTACTCTTCACGCTTAATGTCATCGTCTATTTTTACACCATTTTTGAAGAAATATAACTCTGAAATTCCATAACGATATTTACTATCATTCATTGATTTATCAGTTGTATGAGTTAAGTAGCGCATTGTTCCACTTATTGAATTTACTTTCTCAATTTCTCTCTCGTTCGTTCCTGTGCTTTTCATAACTGATTGTGGCCACCTCGCATTGTCACTTTTTAAAACAAAATGACAATGAATTGGCTTTATTTTTTCTTCCTCAGTGTCAGTTGCTGAAATTATGTCCTTATCATGGAAAATAAACCAAATTTCTGCATTATCTATTTTTTGGAATGTCTCAATAATAGACTGTTTCCATTCATCTATTGATATATTTGATACCAAATTCCCGTCAGCGTCATGAATGTCAAATTCATAATTCCGGACACCTGAAAAAATTCTATAACGTTTCTTAAGTTCGTTTTTGTACATAAAAAGTACCTTTCTTTTTCTATTACTTGAAAAAAATAAGGCACTTATGATATAATTATTTTACAGAAAAGAATATCACAAGCGCCAATTGCCGTTGTCGCTTTTTTTTTGTTTTTTTTTTGAATAAATTAATATAAATATATTTTAACATAATCATTTGACTTATACATTATGACAAAGTTTTTGCTTTTTTTGAAATTATTTTTGAAATTATTTTTGAAATTATTTTTAAAATAACAAAACCTCAATTTTTCATTCCTTTATATTTCAATAAAAGGTTGTTGATTTAAGGGAAAAAGAGCCTGTTTTCTGACACAAAATAGGTGTGTGTGTCAAATCTAGTGGGGGGTCTTTCTGACGAAGCTAGAAAGACCCCGTAACGAATTTTCTTAAACATACCAACGATTAAAATAGATTTTTAAAATACGCATTTTAAAAATAACGTATTTTTTTTTTGACACTTGACACACTACCTTTTTCTACAAAATATCGATTGTGTCATTTGTGTCATTAAAATATTAAATAACCAAAAAAGGTCAAAACATCACCCTCCAAACCTCTGAATGAATTTAAACACTTTTATTCAATCGACTGCTTATCGGGCATCACTTATACAAAATTTGAGCCAATTTGTAAACGACAAGCACGCAAGCGTGTTTGCTACGCAAATCATTTAC
>JAFRJS010000005.1 GCA_017432165.1 Clostridia bacterium
GGGATGGACGCACCTCTGGTGTACCAGTTGTCATGCCATTGGCATCGCTGGGCAGCTATGTGCGGTTTGGATAAACGCTGAAAGCATCTAAGCGTGAAGCCATCTCCTAGATTAGATATCCTTCGTAGCTTCGGCTACGATAAGACCCCTTGTAGACTACAAGGTTGATAGGCTGCATGTGTAAGCATAGTAATATGTTTAGCTTGGCAGTACTAATTGGTCGTTCGTTTCTCCTTTTTGTTTCGTACTTTATCTGCTTCCTTTATTCGTTTTTCTCCTCTATTCTTCTTTTGAATAGGGGGCTTTTTATTTATTATTAAAATTTATCTATTGATCTTGTTTTTAGATTATGGTTTAATATTTTTTATTAGAAATTGAATTTTAAAGGTGATATATAATTGAAATTTAAGTTTTTGAAAACCTTTTTTGCTGGTATCTTAGTGGTTAATATTTTTCTATTAAATATTTGTGCAAGCGATTTATTTTTTGAGGTTGAAGTTGATGGCCTTTGCACGGTTGCTAGAATTTATAATGATAAGCACAAGTCAATATGGTCAGAGTTTTATTTAACCCGCCATTTATGTACTCACCCTTCAAAGATAAATTCTATTGATCCGATAAAATTATTAGATCATTTGAAGTCTATTGGGTTTAAGAAAATTAATAAAAAGGTGTATCCAAAATTAAGAAGTTATATTAGATTATTAAATAGAATTAAGAAAAAGTATGCTGATGATGATTTTAAATATACTGCGTCTGATGACTATAAAATTCGTAGGTATAATTGTTTGATATTTATAACTGCACTTCATAATTGGGTAGAAATATAATTGATATTTACAGTTGCGTTTTTCAGTATTAATAATTTTTATTTGAGGGGTGAAATTTTATGCCTAAATCTAAATCTAAATTTAAAAAAAATATATGTCAATTTGACGAGGAATTATTAAAAGGAGCAAATAGAACACCTAAAGTAGGGAAAAAAACGAAGGAAGTTTCTGATCGTAGAAAAACTGAGAAAGCCATAGGAAAAAATATATTAGCAGCTAAAAATGTAGAATTGGAAACATCTGTTGATTATGATAGATTTGAAAAACATGAAATTGGCTGCTATATGACGGAAGTGTTCGCTATTGTAATTAAAGCAAAAAAATTGAATGGAATTAAACTTCCAAGCCCTTTTGGCGATTTCACTCTATCTTTAATGAGTACGAATAATTATTTAGTTAAGGTTGAAGGCGTTTCTATGAAAGCAGGCAAATATGAGAATTTGTTAAAGGTAATTGACGGATTTAAGTATAGATCAAGGTTAGTATATAGGCTCAAAGATTTTCTTAGCGGGGAATTAGATCGTAAATTTTACATAGATATTTCTAATACGGAAAAGATTAAATCAGAATTATATAATAATATGAAAAATGGAATTAGAACTGCAAATTTTAGAGGGCTTGAAGATAAAGTTGAAGTGCAGTTAAATTCCAATATAAAAAAGTACACTATAACTTATAAACAAGCCGGAGCGTTGATGTGTGGAATATTTATGGCTGAAATAATAAGAAGCTCTGGAAAAATTGTTAGATCCGCTTTTTTATACGACAAATGGCCTGAAGACTATAAGAAATTATGCAAAAGTCTTATACAAGCTGCTAAAGGGGGAAATGGAGAACTCAGAGATTTTGTTATGGATCCAGATTCGGTTTCGTTGGAAACAAGGCAAGCTGCTGCACACAATGCCAGCCTTTTCTCGCCATTTAAAAAAGTCAAGAAGTGAAGTATAAGTATATGTTACTAAATTGTGAAGGCTTTTTTTATTTATTATGAAAAATTATTTGTTGATCTTCTTTTTGGATTGTGTTTTAATAGTTCTTATGAAAAATTTATTTTTATCGGGTGGGTATATAATTGAAATTTAAGTTTTTAAAGATCTTTTTTGCGGGTATCTTAGTTGTTAATATTTTTATTTCAAATGTTTATGCAGGCTTTTTGTTTTTTAATGTTGATATTGATGGAGTTCGTACAACTGCTAATATTTGTAATGAAAATCATCATGAAATATGGTCAAAAATATATTTAACCCCGGAACTTCTTTGTGGTAGTTCAAAAAAAGACAATCAAAAAATTTTGCGTTATTTAAAAACTATTGAATTTAAGCGGATTAATAAAAAAGTGTACCGTAAAATAAAAAGATATATTCGAATTTTAAGAAAAATTGAAAAAAAGTCTGATTATGCCAATATTTGGAGATATGATAATATAATATTTATGACAGCACTTTGTAATATATAGTTTTAAATTTTTTTGGAGGTGAAATTGTATGCCTAATGAAGCAAAATCAAGGAAAGCATTTGAGGAAAGAGTTTCAAAACAGGGTGGTTATTTAACTCCGGCAACGAAGCGCAAAAGAGAAGCCGCAGCAGAAGAAACCGTAGCAGAAGAAACCGTAGCAGAAGAAACCGTAGCAGAAGAAACCGTAGCAGAAGAAGGTACTGAAGAAAGGCCATCAGATCGTAGGATAACCGAAGATTCTTTGCGCCAAAATGTAATATTAACTGATGAGATTTCTTTTAATTCTATCATTAATTATGATTTTTTAAAAGAATTAAATGCCGATAATTACATGGTTGAGATAATTTCAATTATAATTGCATCAAAAAAATTAAAAAATATTAGTCTTCCAACTCCTTTTGGATATTTTAATTTGTACTGTAGAAGTAATAAAAATTATATAGCTAGATTAAGAAATTTTTCTATGGGTATAGGTAAGTATGAGTACATACTTTTAGCAATTAGTAATTTTGAATATTCTTCACTATTAATAAAAGAATTTAGAAAGTTTCTTGATATTAAATTAGATAATAAATTTTGTATAGACATATCTAAGCCAGATATTGAATTTCAATTGTGTGAAAATATGTGTAAATATATTCAAACCGCAAATGTTATAAATATGAGAAATAAAGTTAAAATGCCGCCGACTTATGGTGGGAAAAATTATAATATAACTTACGAGCAAATTGGGGCACTGATGTGTGGAATATTTATTTCTGAAATAATAAGAACATCCGGAAAAATTGTTAGAGCGGCTTTTAAAAACGGCCATTGGCCAAGAAATTACAAAGAATTAAAGAAAAGATTTATACAATCTGAGAAAAAAGGAAATGAGCTTTTAAGAAAGTATGTCCAAAATCCGGAAAGTTGTCCGCAATTTGTAAGAGAAGCAGTAGAAAATAATGTCAGCCTTCAATCGCCGTTTAAAAAAAGGCCAAGAAGATAAATTATAGTTATGTTATTAGATTTTTTAGGTGATTTTATTAACGTTTACAAAATAAAATATTGATTGAGCGGGGGGTTATCATGGCAACATCAAAAGAATATAAAGAATTTATATTGGAGCAGCTAAGCTTATTAGACAACATAGCTTGTAGGGCTATGATGGGTGAATTTTTGCTTTATTATAATGGGGTGCTGTTTGGCGGAATTTATGATAATAGGCTACTTGTAAAAATAGCTGATACAAATAAAAAATATAATTTTGAAAAGCAACTACCGTATGAAGGCGCAAAGCCTATGTATTTAATTGAAGATATTGATAATAAAGAACTTTTAAAAGAAATTGTGATAGATACTTGCGAGGCACTGCCAAAGAAAAAATAAAAATCCCAGAGCGTACAGAAGCGCTTTGGGATTTTTATAAATAAGTAAATCTATTACTTAATTAAAAATACATCTATATAAAAATTATACTTTTTCAACTTTATCTATGTTGAAATTTCCAAATATATCAAAATGACTTTCAACATAGCATGTGGTTTCTGGAGTCGATTTTCTTTCGCGGAATTCTACTATGCTAATTTTATATTTACTGTTTCTATGGCTACGTATTTGTAATTTATATTCGTCTTCATTTTTTACTACTTTTGCGTTACTTTCTTTTCCTACGCCGGTGTGTCTACACATTGAAACATGGGAACCTTTGCCTAATGATATACCATATTCGCTTAAATCTACATTTACTTCATATATTTTTATTCCAAAGAGTATCAAATAAGTTGCCACACTTATTCCAAGTAGTGAGAACGATAGAGCTTTTAAACTTTTTTTATTAAATATACCAAGAGTAATTATAATTATGGATGAAAAGTAAAATATCGGTGCAAATAAATATCTCGGAAAATTATTAAACGCACTTTGCAAAGAGGTAAGCCCCATGATACCTAACATAATAAACATAGGAAGCAAAATTAAATAACTCCATATGTTTCTTTTATTTATATAATATCCTATAAGTCCCATAGGTATTGTAAATATAATTCGTATAATTAAACTGGTATCATAATATGAAAATATGCTAAATCCTATTTGGCGAAAAGGGACTTGAACTAAGTATATAATTGGCTGACTAATTAGAAAAAACACAAAACATTTTAGTGCGGAATCAATAGGAGATTTACTATTTGCAATAATTATTATTCCAAATAGAATCCAAGCTCCGTAGCCATTTGTTATTTCTTGAAAAGATGTGTCTTTGGCAAAAGGTAAAGCCGCAATACCAGCGTAAATTCCTGAAATTATTGCAAACAAAATGAGTTTTTTCCAGTTTAGGTCAATTCCTCCAAATAATTTTTTTAACAAGTTTTACACTTCCTTCAGCAATTTTTCAACTTTTAGGTTAACCAGTATTTTGTAGAATTTATAAAAACATAATATTATTTTATAATGAATCTTTGCACTTATAATTTTATAGAATTATATTTTATTTGTCAATAAATAATTGTATTAAAGAAATATGCTTATATTTGAACTAATCAAATATAAGCATATTAATAAAAACTAGCCTTTATATGTATGCCTTCGTGTAATATGTCTTCCGGGCCATTCAGGATTTGTATGTATATTTAATTTGAATAACTTTAAACCACCATGAGGGCCGTTATTTCTGTAGTCAAGCATAAAGCAATAATGGTATCCATCAGAGGCTTTTCCTAAATATAGTCTTGGCTCTATACAATTATTACAACAATGTTGAACCATTATATATGGAAATTTGTCCCAATCATTGATTATAGTTTTGAATTTTGTTTCTCGGATATTAAGAACATTATACAAAATTGTATAGATCATAACATTGGCGCCCTTTTTATACATTGCTTGTTCACCGCTCATATCCGAATAATGTCTACCGTGTGATTCGTCATATATTACTTTGTTTAAAATTGTTAATACATCTTCTAAAAAAGCGTTTGGTTCAGTTCCTTCACCATATAGATTTTTTACTTGAATATAATAATTGCGTATTTTCAAAAGATCTTTTAAATAATTTAAAAGTTTTATTTGATTTTCGCTTAATCTAATATTATTTTTACCACTATCGCTACCTGATAGTTGTTGAGCAGCTACCGGATCATTACCTGCATTATTAGCATAGCAAATACCTGTTTTAAATGTGATGGATAAAAAAGATAAAATAAGGACTGCAAACTTTATTGAATGTTTCAATAGTTTCTTCAATGGGCTCACCGCCTTTCTTTAATGGTGTATTAATATAGTAGCATATTTGATTTAATGGTGTCAACATATGAAACAAATATTGTATGTTTGAATTATTTAATTTAAATTAATGGTTTTTTATATATAATTTTAACAAAAACATATAAGGCTATTAAAAAGATGGCGGTTTCAATTCTATTTTTCAATCGTAGGAAGGACAAAAATTTATCATTTGCTTTGTGAAAATAAAAAACATTCCATAAAGGGTAAGAAACACTTTATGGAATGCCAGAGTGGTACGAATAACCAATAGGGGCTTGAACAAACTTAGTAATAATGAGGTTTCAAGCCAACTACAATGTTTACAAGAAAGGCCATTCGACACAATCAGATAAACTCTAAGGATAGTATTTCACAAAAATAAAATCGTCTTGAAAAAATCAAGGTGGTTTCTTTGTTTCAGAAAGGGGCAAAAAATATTTCAAATATTTTTACTGCTTTAAAATATCATTTTTGCGACGGCGATAATTAAGATAATGGCTACTATTATGTTTTAAATAAATTTGGTTGCTGCAAAGAACGCCGTAATACGACTGTTTTTGCATTTATGCCGCTAAATTTAGTCTTGTATCTAATTTAGAAACGTTGTTTTCAATAATATCCACAATCTTCTTGATTACCTTACTGTCACCAATTAAAAATTGATGCCTTCCATTTACCTTAGAAACACGGCTACTATCAATATTATCGAATGGTAGTGCACTTTCATTTAAAGCAATTGAACCGTCACCATCAACATATTCTTCAATTGTTATGTTCTCATGGTTTTTAGGATCTATGCCAAATAAAGACATCGTTTTAAGTCCGAATCCGGCTATTATATGATAATCTAAATAATTTAGTATGTGATTACCATCAACAATTAAACTATCATAAATTGCATGCGGCGCATTTAAAAAACTCTTAATTTTTCCATCCTGCTTTTTTGAAAAATCACATTCTTTAATATATTCTAACGTTCTGTCATAGTCAAACACATGTCCCGTTTTATCGCACAAATATCCTTTTTTTTGTGCTCTTTCAAGATAATTTTTATTGGGTAGCATCTGATATGCAATCTCACAATTCTTAGCCATATTTCTAATAATTTTTGGTACGCCTAAAATTTCAATGATCTTTCCCATAAAATCGTTCTCAGTAAGTAAACCTTTGTTAAGTACGAAAAACGCTTCCGCTGTCCCATTATAAGGTACAGCGATAGAAATATACTTTTTTATTTTATCCAAACAACCCAATTTTTGTAGTAAAACAGCCGACCTACAAGCAACAATTCCACCCAATGAATGCCCCACTAAAACTACCTCGTCATATTTTTGTATTTCTTGAGCTAAATTAGTAGCAGCCTTATCGATATCAAATCGCCAATCATAATTATACAAAAACACACTATCTTTTGGAAAATGAGTAGCCAAAGTATCGACAAGTTTTTTATAAGAATTGGCAACACCGTATTTCGCTATATCTTCATCTACCAAATAAGGTAATTGTGAATTTTCCGGTAATAATCCTATATTTTTATTAACTGGTTTCCCGTTTTCATCACAATACAAATCGTTATAAAAAAATCTAAATTTGGCAATACCTTTTATCATTCGCCATTTATGATTACTATCCAACGGTAGCCATACGGCTTCATTCTTATAGTATTTTTTACAAGTCTGACCACAATAAAAAAGTCCGCTGGTATAAATACCGGGCACAACTATTATTGCTCTTTTTTTATCTGCATTTGCATTTTCTGCTTTGACATTTTCACAATTAACTGTAGTAATTGAAAATAGCAAAGTAACTGACAACAATGTGGTTAATATTTTTTTAAACATTTAACAAAAATCTCCTTACAAAAAATTGATATAATCATCCCCTATGGTTAATTATATCACAAACAAATATTTTTTACAATGGCACAACACAACAACGCAAAAAAATTGAATCAAATTTTTTTGCGTTGTTGTGTATTAAATTTCCGTACTTCAAAACAGTTAATTTAGCTTTGATATCAGAGTTTTGGTGCGGTCAGTGGGACTTGAACCCACACGTCTTGCGACACATGCCCCTCAAACATGCCTGTCTACCTGTTCCAGCATGACCGCTTATTTCTAAATTTTAGTTTATCATGTTTGTGCGGTAATGTCAACTGTATTTTTTATTATTTAAACAAAAAAATAACATTAAAAAAGCCCTCAAAAACGGGCCTTTTTTAATATGTATTTGTGCAAATTTCTTTTATTTTTTCTTTTAAGTTTATAAAGTCTTGCTCAACTAGTGGCTTTTGATTGGGGTTTCGTAGTATTGCTGCTGGGTGAATTGTTGGCATCATCCATGTTTTTTTCTTAAGGTAAAAAGTTCCGTGTTGTTTTGTGATTTTTATGTTAGGGTCAATTGTTTTCATTGCGGCAATTCTTCCGACTGCCACTATTATTTTTGGCTTTAAGAGTAAAACCTGATTTCTTAGCCAATTTATACAAAGTTCTTGCTCTTCGGGCAGGGGGTCTCTGTTTTTTGGCGGTCTGCATTTTACTATATTTCCTATGTATATGTTTTTATTTCGGCTAAGTCCGATTTCCTCCAGCATTTTGTCAAGGAGTTTTCCGGATCTCCCAACAAACGGTTTGCCTTGTAAGTCTTCTTGTTCTCCCGGCCCTTCGCCAATTAACATTACCTCTGCTTTTGGGTTGCCTTCCCCGAAAACGACGTTTGTTCTTTCTTTGCAAAGGTCGCATTTTGTGCATTTAGTGCATTCGTTTTTTAGAGTTTCCCAAGATTCGTACATTGATTAACAACCTTTCTTTTTTAAACATTAAATCTAAAAAGTGCCACATCCCCATCATTCATTACATAGTCTTTGCCTTCTGAGCGTACAAGCCCTTTTTCTTTTGCATTTGCAAGGGAGCCGCACTCAACTAAGTTTTCGTATGAGATTATTTCTGCTCTGATGAAACCTTTTTCAAAGTCTGAATGTATTTTTCCTGCAGCTTGGGGGGCTTTTGTACCTTTTTTTATTGTCCATGCTCTAACTTCAGGTTCTCCTGCCGTTAAATATGAAATCAGTCCCAAAAGGTCGTAGCAAGCCGTTATTAATCTATCCAGCCCCGACTCTTTTAGCCCAATATCTTCTAAAAACGCCAGTTTTTCTTTTTCGTCCATTTCAGAAATTTGCGCTTCAAGTTCCGCACATATCGGTAATATTTTTGAATTTTCCCCAAGGGCTATTTTTTTAACTTCTTTGTATTTTTCGTTTGTTTCTATGCTGTTTGCAAAGTCTTCTTCGCAGAAATTAGCTGCATATATGGTAGGTTTAATGGTTAGTAAATCCAAAGTGTTTGCAAATTCTTTTTCATCTTCGGTAAAATCAATTGATTTAGCCATTTTGCCCTGTTCAAGTTCGGCTTTTATTTTTTGGCATACTTCAAGATCTGCGGCGTATTTTTTGTCCGCTTTTATTAGTTTTTCGATTTTTTGAATTCTTTTTTCCAAAAGTTCAATATCAGAAAATATAAGCTCCAAATTTATTGTTTCTATGTCTGCAGCCGGGTCTACTTTTCCGTTAACATGAACTATGTTGCTGTTTTCAAAGCATCTTACCACATGAAGTATGGCGTCAACTTCACGAATGTTCCCCAAAAATTTGTTTCCAAGTCCTTCGCCTTTAGATGCTCCTTTTACAAGGCCTGCAATGTCCACGAATTCTATTGTTGCAGGTGTTATTTTTTTGGGGTTATATATTTCGGCAAGTTTTGAAAGTCTTGCATCCGGCACGGCAACAATTCCCACATTTGGTTCTACTGTACAAAAGGGGTAATTTGCAGACATCGCTCCGGCATTTGTTATTGCGTTAAAAAGAGTGCTTTTGCCAACGTTTGGTAAACCTACGATTCCTATTTTCATGAAATTCTTTCCTCCAAAATTTATTTACTATATTAATAATAAATCTTTTAGGGGTTTTTATCAATAATTCATTTCTCGGTAAATTTGATACAAAAATAATTTTTTTATTTTTACCAAAAAAGATGTTTACAAAAAATAAAAATCTGATATAATATTATAAAGTTACAAATTATAAGGAGGCGAAAAACGCATTTTTATAATAATTTTATAAAAGGGGATGAAGAGATTGAAAAATAAAAAGTATGCTAAATATTTATTTGCCATATTATTTGGTATGGTTTTGTTTTTAGTTTTTGAAAATAAATTTGCGGCATTTAATGCCTATACTCACAAATTTGTTACAAAAAGCGGTCTGGAGGTAATTACAAAATTTAATAATGATTTGTCGGATTCTAACGAAGAGTTGTTGTTTGACGGCAAAGAAAAAAATTTTTGGGAAACTGTGGAAGCGTACAGTTTAAAGCCTGACGAAGACGAAATTTACGGCGGCTATAAATATCATTTTTATAATTTTATTTCTGAAAAAAATTTTATGAATGAAAAAGATTCTGCGCTACATAGACTAGATATGCATTTTAATAATGCCGTTAATGAATATAAAGGAAAAAATTACACTTTGGCATACCAGGAATTAGGGCGTGCAATTCACTTTTTAGAGGATTTAAACACTCCTGTGCATACGGTTTATCAGCTTTCGTATGAAGCTGTTTCCAAATTTCCGCTGCACGTAAAATTTGAAAAAAAATGCGACGAAGTTTGCAAGGAAATATCTATAAAAGAAAAACTTTCCGACGTGTCTTTAAATAAACTAAAGTACTACGAAACAAATTCGATTGAAACTATAGCCCAGTCAAGTTCTGTTCTTTCAGAAAACAATTTTTTTGGTTTAGAAAAAAACTTTGCCAAAGTAAGCGAAAAAATTGCAAACAATGCTATATTTAATGCGTTGGACAGAGTTACAGGACTACTTTATAAATTTTTTAAACAAATAAGATTGTAATGCAATTGTTAAAAGGGGTAGAATTTATGAAATTAATAAAAATATTTTCCTTTGTAGTATCTTTAATGTTAAGTGTTATAATTAGCGGTTCAAATTCTATTATGGTTGGTGCAACAACAAATAGTTGTGAAGAAGGAATGACTTGTAAGTCAAAATCTTTTAATAACAACATTGTTTGTTTTGAAACTATAATGTATTCTCCGGAAATATCAACTTTTCATCAAGACGGCACAACCACATACAAGAAGAAAGTTACCATTAAAAGAGAGTACAAAAGAGCCGACACGTTGGAAATTTTAACTGATTGTACCGTAGGGCTTACTTTTAAATATGATAAAGATTCATTTGTAACCTGCAAATGCAGTATGTTGGAGAAAAACAAAAAAAATTATTACCTTAAACCATTAATGGAAATTTTTTCAGAAGAAAAAATTTCTACAGGTTCGGTTAAATACAATCTTTACCAAAAAAATATTTTAGAATCTTATGATTACATAGCGGATGGTCACATCGATGTGTTTTGCTCGTCGGTTGGGGATATAGGTATAAACAGCAATATATTTTAAAAATAAACAATAACTGATTGAAAACAAGGGGAGTGAGATATGATGAAAAAATTTATAAAATTTAGTTTTAGTGTAGTATTAGTGTTTTTTATTGGTGTTTTCTTTAAAGAAATTTATGCTACAGATTGGGACGATCCGTCTTACGGTAAACTTGAGCTTACAAGCGAGAGTGTTAAAACAACTGTTCTAAAAGGAGATATTTCAAAAAAAGAAGATATAACTATTTTAAAATATTCTTATCCCGATAGTTTAAGTACAAGTGATTACGAATATATAGTCTGGAAATCTAATATTACATATTTTAATAATGTTACGGAGCAAGTTCTTGCTTTTGCAGATATCGAGTGCAGTTTTAAATATAATACCAAAAACAAAATTTGCGAATGCTTGAGTTCCAGCTGCGGAAAAGTTTGCGAAGATAAATCTTGTTTGCTTAGTGTTTTTTCACGCAGAAAAAATAGCAAGCTGGATTTAGGCGGAAATTTTATAGATATTAAATTTAAAAATCAGGGAATTGTTTACGAAGAAAGCAGTTGCTGCGTAGAATGCGATTATTTGGGGAATATAAGTTTAAGTAAGTAAAAAAGGGGAGATTAAAAATGAATAAGATGAATTTAATTTTTGAAAAATTTGCAAATGATAAGAATTTGCTTGATGAATTTTTAAAAAAATCAACTCTTGATGAAATGTTTGATTTTTGTGTGTCTATTGATAAAAACATTACAAAGCAGGAATTTGATGAATATATTTCCGAAGCAATAGACAGCTACGAAGCTTATGTTGACAAAACCGTTAATGATTCCGAATTGGCAGAAGTTACGGGCGGAACTAATGCACAAGATAAAAAACTTATGGGATTTATCTATGAAGTATATAGTAAAAATGGAGAAAACAAAACCCTTCAAACCGGATCGTTACCGGTTGAGATTTTAGTTCCTGATTCAAATAAGGGCATGCAAACTATGCCGGACGGCACAATGCAGAATTTAAAATAGAGTATTTATACGGATAAATTAGACAAAATAAATAATTTTTGCACATTAATTTTGAATTTGCAATTATCATTTTTTTGTGGTAAAATATTATCCGTAAAGGACGTTTAGCTCAGCTGGTAGAGCATTCGCTTGACGTGCGAAGGGTCAGCGGTTCGAGTCCGTTAACGTCCACCATACAAGTATTTTTTATTTAAAAGCTTCCATATGTTTTTTATGGAAGCTGTGTTTTTGTTTTTAGGAGAGATATATGAAGTTTTCAATTATTACTTTTGGTTGTAAGGTGAATCAGTGTGAGTCGGATAATATCAGGTTTTCTATGATGAAAAACGGATACACATTTTCCGAAAATGTCGAAAGTGCAGATGTAATTATAATTAATTCTTGCACTGTAACGGCTGAGAGCGACCGAAAACTGCGGCAAACAATAAACAAAATAAAGAAAATTAATCCCGATAGTATAATTGTTTTAACAGGGTGCATGCCCCAAGCGTTTCCCGAAGAGGCAAAAAAATTTTTGGGGATAGATATTGTAATTGGCAATTCCGAAAAGCACGAAATGCCAAGAGTTTTAGGAAATTATTTAAAAAATAGAGCTAAGGTTTTTGATGTTGGCAACATAAATGGTGTTTTTGAATTTGAAAAAGCAACGTTCGACAGTAGGCCTCAGCATTCCAGAGCTTTTTTAAAAATAGAAGATGGCTGCGACAGGTATTGCAGTTATTGCATTATTCCATATGCCAGAGGCCGTGTGCGCTCCAAAAAGCCACAAGAAATAGAAAAAGATATTTTGAATTTAAGCGAAAACGGATACAAGGAAATAGTTCTTGTTGGGATTAATCTTTTTTCGTATGGAAAAGATATAAATTTAAGTATTTTAGATGCGGTAAAAGTTGCCGCAGAAAATTCGGGTATAAAAAGAATAAGGCTTGGCTCTTTGGAGCCGGATTTGGTAAGCGATGAAATAATAGAGAAACTATCTTGTGAAGAAAAATTATGCCCGCAGTTTCATTTGTCTTTGCAAAGCGGTTCGGATAAAATTTTAAAAAGTATGCGCAGAAGGTACACAAGCGAAGATTATTTAAAGCTTGTAAAAAAATTAAAAGAAAAATTCCCGGACGCAACTTTTACCACAGATTTAATGGTTGGTTTCCCGGGCGAAACAGAAGATGATTTTGAAAAATCATTGGAAATTATAGAAAAAGTTCAGTTTTTAAAGGTCCACGTTTTTCCTTATTCCAGACGTCCGGGCACTCTTGCCGATAAATATTTGGGGCAGGTAAGCAAAAACATAAAAACAGAAAGGGTAAAAAAGGCTATTGAATTTTCGGAAAAAATCAGTAAAATGGTTTTGAGGAAGTTTATTGGAAAAACCCTTGATGTGCTTTTTGAAACTAAAGATGGAAACGGCTTTTACGAGGGTTATACCTCAAATTACATATATGTAAAAGTGAAAAGCGAAAAAGACTTTATTGGAAATATAGAAAAAGTTAAACTTTTAAAATCTGAGAAAAATTTTTGCATCGGGAGTTGCATTAAATAATCAAAACTTGCAATAAATATATATAAGCAACTAATTTATAAATAAAAATAGGAGGTTTTTTAAATGGAACAAAAATTAACGGCAGAAACTTTTGAAAAGGAAATCGGTAACACAGAAACTCCGGTAATAGTAGATTTTTATGCTTCTTGGTGTGGCCCGTGTAAGATGATGGCGCCCGTTCTTGAAAGCATAAAAAATAAATATGAGGGCAGCATTAAAATAATAAAAATAGACATTGATGAAAGTAGGGAAATCGCTTCTAAATATAGCATTATGTCTGTGCCTACACTGATGTTTTTTGTAAACGGTGAATTGGTAAGAAAAGAAATAGGTTTTATGCCGCAAGAAAAACTGGAGGATATTATAAAATCTGATTTTTACACTTTGAAAAATAATTAATAAAGCTTGAAAGGACTAAATAATGGTAGATGTGGTTATAATTGGTGCGGGCCCTGCCGGATTAACCGCGGCCATATATGCACTCAGAGCAGGATTAAATACTACTATTTGCGAAAAAAACATATACGGCGGTCAAACTTCCATAATAGAATATATAGAAAACTATCCGGGATTTAAAAAGATTTCCGGCGTAGATTTTTCTACTTCTTTATATGAGCAAGTGACTAATTTGGGCGGAAAATTTGTTTTTAGCGATGTTGTAGGTTTAGATTTAGATGGTGACGAAAAGTGCGTGCGTACATCAAGCGGAGAGGAAATATGTAGCAAGACTGTAATAATTGCAAATGGTTTAAAAAGGAGATTTTTAGGCTGTGAAGGCGAAAATGAATTTCACGGCAAGGGTGTTTCTTACTGCGCAACGTGTGATGGCGCGTTTTTTAAAGATAAATCTGTAATAATTGTTGGTGGCGGAAATACTGCCATCGAAGATGCTTTGTATTTATCTAATATATGCCAAGATGTAAAGATTGTGGTTAGAAAAGACAAGTGCAGAGCCGAAAAAATCTTGGTTGACAGCGCAGAAAAAAAAGAAAATATTCAGTTTCTTTTTAAATCTAACATAACTAAAATATGTGGAAATGAAACGGTTACGTCCGTTATAATAAGTACAGACGGCAAAGAAAGTGAATTAAATACAGATGCGGTGTTTATTGCTATTGGTTATGAGCCGGACAATAAAATTTATGAAGGCAAAATCAAAATGAACGAAATGGGATATTTTGAAGCTGACGAAACATGCAAAACAAATATTTCTGGTGTTTATGTTGCGGGTGATTGCAGAGTAAAACCGCTTAGGCAGATTGTAACGGCAGCCTCAGATGGCGCTGTGTGTGGTAATGCCGCAGCTGCGTATGTTAATTTAAGAAAATAAAATATTTTTTATTAAATTAAAAGCTTCCTTTTAAAAGGGAGCTTTTTTCGCTGTGTAAATCTATACAAATTGGAAATAATATCTAAATATAATGCTTGATTAATTATTATGTTATAAATTTTATGAAAAATGCAATTGAAATATATTGTATTTGATGATATAATTTATAGAAATATTTTTTATATAAAAAATAAGAAATGGTGGCGGTGTTTGTGATTAATTTAAAAAGTATGTATAAAAATATTAAATACGGGATTTTAGTCAAAATATTTTTATTTTTGGCGCTTACGTTTTTGTCGGTTGGAACATATTTTTGTTTTGCGCCAAAAAATGAAGTAAGAGCAGACGACGACCAAGAATATTCATTTAAAATAGACTTTAAACGCGAGGACGATGGAGCCCCTGATTTATTTGCGGGAAGTATAAATATTGATTACGTTATTTCTGAAGCGCAGACTATTGAAAATCCGGATTTAGCGTTAAACGACGATGGCTCTTACACTTTTAAAATTAAAAAAAGTGAAATTGGGAACGATACTAGCGGCTATTTTAAATTTAAATTTGTAAAAGATAGCAGCTGCGACCTTTATGACCATATAGGTTCGGTTGAAGGTAATGGTACAAAAATAGATGATGAAACTGTGCGCCTGAATGATGGTTGGGCGGATGATGAAGCCGTTCGGGAATTTACCATAAAATTTGCATATTCATCTAACATGAAATACACAAAAGCTAAAATAAGCGGTTCCGGTAGGGGTGCGTTTATGAACGGAGTTTCCACCGAAAGTGGTATATTTCGTGCATATGATTATGGCGGTGCAGGTGATAATGTTAATTATTCAATAAAATCATTTAACAGAGATAAAGGTATAATAATTTGGGAATCAAAAGAATTAGCTTCTGGTCAATATTATAGGGCGTATGATTTTATGTACGTTGGTAACAATATTTTTTGTAAAAGTAGATCTTGCTACCAAGGAAATTTTGCCATTAGTTTCAACTGGGATACTTATGGGTTTGATGGAGGATTTTCTTCCGGTGATGTGAACAAAATAAAAGCATCAAATTTATTTTTTATAAACTTGGAGTATAACTCAGATTTTGAAATTACATTACAAACTGATCCTTCTGGCGAAGATTACATGGGGGAGATAATTAACAATTATATATTGGCGCAGCAATTAGTACCTTCAGGTTACGGCGACTATATTTTTGATAACCAATATATAGAAAATATTGAAGAAAATACTAAGTCGGTAAGTTTAAACACTAAAATGTTTGATACTGTCGGTTACAAGAAAATTTCTTTCCCAGTTCAAGAAGGCGTAACAATATCAAATGTTACAGGGCCAAATGTAGGAAACCAATATTATGATGACTATGGCTGGTATGTATTTGAAATACATGGTCGTCCCGGTGACAGTGGCACATATACTATTTTTACAGATACAAAAAAATGCGATATTACTTTACAAGGGCCAAAAGATGAAAGTGGAAGCACGATTGAAAATCAAAAATTAGGAACGCTTGCCAATAAGGCTGAGTTATTCGTTAACGGCAATAAAAGAACAGAAATGTCAATAAATGAAAATGATGAAGATGCTGCTTTCCCTCAATTTAAAGTTGCTTCTGATTTTGGCGAACACGATACCGATACCATAACTATTAAATTAACGGCTTGTGTAGGTATGAAAATAGTAGGTGTTTATAACGGCGAAGAAATTATTGCGGATGAAAGCGGATGGAACGACAATGAAAAAACCTATACATTTACAATAAAAGGTTACCCCGGTGAAACGGTTGCTTATACAATAGTCGGTGAGTTTTTGGAGTATCCGCTTACTTTTAAAGGATTAAATGATTCCGGATATATTATAGATGATGATAATAGATTTAATGTATATAAAGAAGGCGAAGATCCCCAAAGTGATTCCAAGCAGGTTAATATAAACCTTAAAAGCCCTACTAATGTTATAGTTGAATTAGATAATAAATATTCTCAGTCAGATATATATTTAGCCCCTTATGGAAATTTTTGCTATAATAGCATTGATTATAAAGTTCGGTTTAATAATGGCGATGAAGTTATTGAAGCGCCTTTAACTTATATTCCAATTTCTCATTATAATTATTACTATATATATTTGGGAGATGACCAATATCTTTATAGTGATATTGAATATGTATATAGTTTCAAAATTAATGATGTTGACCATTATCTTGTAAAAATTAAAAGAAATGATAAGATTTATGTTTTCCAAATTATGGATCGTCAAGATATGAATAATACTTATTTTAGAGATGAAATTACAACTTATGAAAACACACAAGTGTTTCCTTATTTATATAAAGGTGACTATATAGAATACTCTAAAGAAGCTCGAGAAGGCGGCAAAATAGTATATAATTTTAATCTTTTAAATCCTGATTTCAATCCTGAGGAAGATTATTTTGTTGTTATGAATATAACGGTGAATCATTATGATGTTACGGTAAAGTGCGATGAATCGTTATCAGAAATTGCTAATGATTTACATTTAAAATACAACGGCCATACCTATGATTTTACTGAAAGTTCTTTGGTAATAGAAGATGTTAGCGCAGAAGCTGAGTCTACGGCTTTTGAAATCACATCAACTCTGGGTAAAGAGTTAGCACAAAGCTATGTTACATGGTTTTCAGAAGTTGAATCAAGTAAGGCGGTAAACTCAAATGATGTTGAAATTATTAATAAGGAAGGTTCTAAAATTACGCTAGGGGTTATACCTCATGATTGTGAAATTCTGTTAAATGCTCCACCTTTGATAAACACAAAAATAAATTTTGAAGTTGAAACAAAATATAGCGATTTGCTTAAAGTGTACAAAGCCAGTTATAACAGCAGTTATACAAAGGGTAGCTCGCTTGATTGGAATAACTACACAGGAAAGAAAAAGGTAATTGACGATATACAGACGTCACATTTAAAAGATATGAAATTTTATTACTGGATAACTACCCCCGATAATGAGTTTATTAGTGAGGAGGAAAATAAAAATACACTTAAAAATTTAAATTTAGAAAAAATTACTCAGGGGGAAAACTATCAAATTAATAAGATTACATCCGGCTCAGACGGTGAACCTTATCAGGAAGAAAGCACAGGTAAATATTATATACTTGTGGAGGTCTTAATTTTAAAAGGTAATGTGCCGAGTGATGGCTTTTCTATTAAAATGAGCCATATTGATTACCCTGCCAGAAAGGCAAGATTTATAAGTGAGCAGGATATGGCCCTATTTATGCCTATTTCTGGTTGGATAAATCTTGAAAGTCCTTCTTCTTTTAATAAAATTAGCGAGGAAGAATCCGAAGGCCCATTTGAATTTAACACAGATTTGGCTTTTAAAGTTGAGCCGAGCACAAATTATGAAATATATAACATTGAGGAAAATCTTGTGATTACCACAGAGGCCGGAAACTCGGTTGATATTTACAATTCGCAAGAGTATACCAACGATGAAGGAAAATCATGCTATGAAATTACCCTTTCAGACGTAAAATCTAATATTAAGGTAGAAGCTAAGTTTGACCCGCTTCACAAAACTATTAATTTTAATAATGTTGAGGGTTTAATCTATTATGAAGCTACAAATGAGGGCCCGAGTACCAATAAAGCCCATGGTAAATATACGGTTAAAACAGGCGATAATTTCTATTTTGCCGTAAAAGCCGAGCAAGGATATAATCTAGAAACAGCCACGATATCAGGAGGCATTGAGCAGATAGGCCAAGGTGCGGATTATAAGCTTTATAGAATAAAGGAAAGTGGCAGTGATAAAGAAGGAATTTACAGTGATCACACAATTTCCGGTTCAATTGTTAAGCTTAAGTATAATGTAAACTTTGAGGGATTTAGTGATTCGGAAACGCCTGATTCTCCCGGTGCACAAAAGCCAGTTACTTATAAAAAGGACGGAGCCGAGATTCCGGGGAATAAATTAGAAGTGGAATATGGAGACAATGTATCATTTACTGTTGAAATAAGCCCTAAATATAATAAATCTAATTTTAAAATAAAAGAATATAATACAGATAGCGAAGGAAATATAGCTCCTGGTGACGAAGGAACTGAAATCAATTTGGTGGGCGGAAAATATTCTGTTGTTAATATTACATCCCATAAAGTGATAAAAGTAGAAGGCATAGCGGTAAACTCATATAATATTAATCTTGTAAAGAGCGATGCCATTATGTTTTTATACAAAACAGAAACGGGATTTGAAGAAAAAAGCGGAGTACAATCTGTTAAGTATGATGAATCTGCAATTTTTAAAGTGGAAGCAAGAACTGGGTATGCAATTACAGACGAGATGAAAGTGTTTTCAATTTCTGAAAGTGGGGTAAGAACAGAAATTAAGCCCGGGTCAGATGGTACCTACTCTATTTCTGGCATAAAAGAAGACTATGAAATTAGAATAGAAGATGTTGAAAACATAATGTTTAAAGTGGAGCTTACTCTAACGGATGGCGTAACGTATCTTAATGAAGGTGGGGCTGTTATAAGCGGAACATCTAAAGTTAAATACGGAAACAATTTTGAATTTAGCGTGGCCATTGATGACGCTTACGACGATTCGATTGCCGGAATGTATATTATTGTAAATGATGGAAAAAGCCGCAATTTAAGCGCACAAAAATTAGCAACCGGAAGATATATTATTTCGAATATTACAGAAGATGTTGTAATTAAAGTGGGTAATATTCGCAAAAACTCTTATACTGTTACTTTAACAAAAGTAGAGGGAATGGATTATTATAATTCGTCGAAAAAGGTTATAAACGGGGATAATAGCGTAAATCACGGGGATTCGCTAAGCTTTAAAGTTGGACTTCACTCTGCATATGATGGTTCCGGTGTAAAGGTTATGCTTGGAAATGAAGAATTAAAACCAAACGATTCGGGCTTTTACACTGTGCCAAAAGTAATAGAAAACAAAACAGTTACGGTTTTGGGAGTGGAAGAAAACGAAGAATCAAAAGTTGTTAACACAATAAACAATTTGCCGTCTAATGTGTCTAATCTTACAGACGTGGATGCCGTTATAGCAGCTACAAAAGATTATGAAAAGCTTTCTGATGATCAAAAACAAAAAGTTTCTAATATAGATGTTCTTAGAAGATTGCAAGAACAAGTTAAGGAGTTTCATCATGTAAGCAACGATGTTAGAATTAGTGGTGTGGATTGGCGTATTAAGTTAATAGCTGTGCCGATTTCATTCGATAAAGAAGCTTGCACAAGAATATATAAAAAATTAAATTCCGAGTATATTATTTCGCTTTACGATGTTTATCTTTGGGATACCATTAATGATGTAAAATATACTTTGCCGGAAGGACAAGAAGCAACGATTACTCTTCCAAAACCGGATTTAACTTATTTTGAAAAGCCAACAGGTATTCACGAAAAAGACGGCGGTAAAATAAGCTTTTTAACGCTGAGCATAGGTTCTGAAACCGTACGATTTACAACTGATTCATTTAGCCCAATGGGTATTATAGCAAACAGGTCGTCTACTCCGGGAAGGTCTTCGCTTCTTGATGCGGCGGATGCAAATGTTGGATTGATAAGAGATTATGCGTTGTCAACTTTTGGTAGCGGAAATTCGGGGGACAAAGGCGATTCGTATTCCGATATTAATATAAATGACGGAAGTGATTCAACCAATTTAGACGGAACAACAGGTAATATAAACGAAAAATTCAAAAGCAGAAATAATCCGGTAACTGCACAAGGAAGTGCGGTGCGCCTTGCTTTGGTTTTGATGCTGTTGATTTTGCTGGCCATAATAATTATAATAATTATAGAAAGTATAAAAAGACGTAAAAAAGAAAAGAACAATTAAAACTTAGAAAGAAGGCATAAGTGGGGTGATTTTTTGATAACAGAAATAATAAAAAAACTAAGGATTTCATGTAATTATACCCAAAAACAAGTGGCGGACATGCTGGGGGTAGACCGTTCTACGTATGCCTATTATGAATCCGGGAGAATAAAACCGGACATAGATACAATTATGAAGCTTTCAACCATATTTAACGTTCATTACACTCAAATACTGGAAAGCGAAACGCAGGAGCAGTTTAGTGATTTTAAATCTTATTTAAATTCAAAGTCAAGGCCTGTGAACCTTAGCAATCAAGAAATAGAGCTTCTTACAATATTTAGAATGCTACCCGACAAAGCAAAAAGTGAAATAATGGATTCTGTGTCTCAAAAAATCAACAAGAAAACCATAAAATTTGAAAAATAAGAAAAAGCCTCGGCCGTTAATTGACCGAGGCTTTTAAATTTATTTATATTTAATTTTGTCGATGGCGTTTTTTTCAAGCCTAGAAACTTGCGCTTGGCTGATTCCAATAATTTTTGCAACTTCGTTTTGCGTTTTCCCTTTTAAAAATCTTAGCCGGAGAATGCTTTTTTCTCGGCTACCTAATTTTTTAATTGCTTCTTTCATGCATATTTCGTCAATCCAGTTTAAATCTTCGTTGTTGTCGCCAATTTGGTCAATTATATATACTTTGTCGCCGTTTTTGTCGGTAAAGGCAGGTTCGCTGAGGGAAAGTGGATCGACCACGGCTTCCATAGACATAACAATGCTTTCTTTTGGGACCCCAAGCTTTTCGGAAATCTCGGTTATGGTCGGTTCGCGGTTTTTTGTTTTTATAAAGTTTTCTTTTAGCTGCATGGTTTTATAGGCAAGGTCTTTTAGTGACCTGCTAACCCTTATGGAATTGTTATCGCGCAGGTATCTTCTTATTTCACCAATAATCATTGGCACGGCGTAGGTGGAAAATTTTACGTTTTGAGAAATATCAAAATTGTCGATGGATTTAATAAGTCCGATGCACCCAATTTGAAATAAATCGTCAGACATTTCCCCACGTCCGCTGAATCTTTGAATAATGCTTAGTACAAGCCGTAAATTTCCGTTTATTAATTTTTCTCGCGCATTTTTGTCGCCCTTTTTTGTAAGTTTTAGTAAATTTATTTTTTCGGATTCCGTCAGAATTTTTAATTCGGCTGTGTTTATTCCGCAGATTTTAACTTTGTTGTATTGCATTATTTCACCTGCCCTATCCATAAATTTCCATGATGATATTATTTGCAAAAAAAATTAAATTAATTCATAGTATTTAAATTAAGTTGGAAATTTAGCGTTTTGTTTTGCATATGTTTTTATATAAAACAAAAATAGGGGTGAACATGGCAGATAAAATAAACCATTCTGCTTTTTTAGATGAATAAATTTAAAAAAATATTTTTAGTTTTTATTTTGTTTGCAGCTCTTTTAAATTTTTCTGTGATTTTTTCGGGTGCACTTGATATTTCCGCACAGTCCGGAATTTTAATTTGTGCCGATTCAGGGAGTGTTATTTGGAGCAAAAACGAAACGGAACCACTGCCAATGGCGAGTACTACAAAGATAATGACGTCGCTGCTAGCTCTTGAACATATGGAAGCATGCGGAAATAAAGAAATAGAAATTACAGAAGAAATGGTGAGGGTAGAAGGCACTTCCATGGGGCTTAGAGCAGGAAATATAGTAAACTTGGAAGCCTTGGTGCAGGGAATGCTTCTTTGTTCAGGGAACGATGCCGCAAATGCTGCCGCAATAGCTGTTGGCGGGGATGTGAATAATTTTATAGATTTAATGAATGAAAAAGCCAAGATGATAGGCATGGAGAACACAAAGTTTTCCACGCCTTCCGGGCTTGACAAAGATAATCACCACTCAACGGCAAAAGACATGGCAATTTTGGGTGCTTACGCTATGGAAAACGAAAATTTTCTAAAAATTACATCTCAAAAAAGCATGCCGGTTAAATTTTTAAGTCCAAATAAAACAGTGCGGCTGAAAAATCACAATAAACTTTTGCGGCTTTATGACGGCTGCATAGGAGTAAAAACGGGTTTTACAAAATTGGCGGGAAGGTGCCTGGTTTCTTGTGCGGAAAAAAACGGTGTAAGGCTTATTTGTGTAACTTTAAATGCGCCAAACGATTGGGATGATCACATGAGTCTTTATAATTTTGGATTTGAAAATACAGTTTTAAAAAAATTTTGCGATGTAGGCTTTAAAATTTCGGTTCCTTTAAAAAATAGTTCGGAGGGGAATTTGGAGTGCGAGTGCAATTCGGAATTTTCTGCTGTTTTTAAAAAGGGGGATGAACTAAAAATAACAAGGCAGGTGGAAATTCCCGATGTTTTGGAACTTCCCATTGAAAGAGGACAAATTTTGGGGAAAGTGGTATACTATTTAGATGGAAAGATTGTAGGAAAAAATGATATATTATCATCAAGAGAAGTGAAAAAAATCAAAGTTAAAAAGTATGGTTTTTTCTATGGAATTGCTGATTTTTTCAGAAAACTTCTTGGCGGTAAATAAAGCTATAAAGGAGAAAAAATGGACGTAAATAAAAAAGTTGTTTTGCAAAAATATATTTCACTTTGCGGGTTTGGTTCAAGGAGAAAAGCAGAGGAGCTTATAAAATCGGGCAGAGTAAAAATAAATGGCAAAGTGGCGGAGCTTGGCATGAGGGCGAATTTTGCCAATGATGAAGTTTTTGTGGACGGCAAAAAAATAGAACTCAAAGAGAATAAAAATTATTATATAATGCTTTATAAACCCAGGGGATATGTAACGACGATGAATGACGAAAAAGGCAGAAAATGTGTTGCGGATTTGGTAAAAGATATCCCCGGCAGAGTTTACCCCGTTGGTAGGCTGGATAAAGATTCCGAAGGGCTTTTAATAATGACAAATGACGGCGATTTTGCCAATAATCTTATACACCCGTCAAAAAATATCTGGAAAAAATATAGGGTTACAGTGCGCCCGGGAATTAACGAGGAGCAGCTTACAAAACTTTGCGTAGGGATAGAAATAGATTCGGGGAAAACTGCACCGGCTCAGGTAAATGTTGTAACCGAGGAAAAGGAAAGAGCTGTTTTAGAAATTTTCATACAAGAGGGCAAAAATAGGCAAATCAGAAAAATGTGTGAAGCCGTGGGCTTAGAGGTCGCACGCTTAAAACGTGTGGCAATAGGTACGCTTAAGCTTGGTATGCTTAAGCCCGGCAAGTGGAGAGATTTAACCGAAAGCGAATTAAGATCGATTCAAAAATAATTTATATTTTTTATACAAATTGAGCATTGACTTTCTGTTTTTTGTGCTGTAAAATAGCTACAATTAATTCAGAAAGGATGATTTTAATGTCTAAAAAAAGTGATTTTAGTACCTTTAATTGGTTTGCTGATCCTGAAGAACCCGGTTTAACAGGGTTATTTGAGGTTTCTAGTATTGATAAAAATAATTTAAGTCCATATTCTAAATTTGAAAGCACAGTTAAAGCGATTGAGGAAAGGCTTTCTAAAGCTTTAAATAATAAGTTTGGAATGTTTTCTGAGTCTAAAAAAATAATTAAGCAACTTTATGCTAACTTTAAAAAATATAGCAGCAAATTGCCGGAGCACAAATTGTTCGAGAGTGAGTCCAAAAAGGACCTTAAAAGAATGGCAGAAGTTGAAAAATTAATTGAAAGTGATAATGAAAAACTAGATGCTTTATGTTCCAAAATATATAGTAAATATAAAAATGAAAAAGATGAGAACAAACTACCACGTATAATTAAAGGTGACAACGCAAAAAATCTTTTTAAAGGCTTAGACAATTTATTAAAATTTGCCAAAGACTGCGTAGATAAGCAAAGTAAACTGCTTATTGATGACACTAAAAAGGGAGAAAAACAATTTCTTGGTGTTGATGAATCTGGTAAAGCCAAGTATGATAAAAATAAAATAGAAAAATTAGCTAAAGCTTTTATTGATGATAAGGATATTTTTGGGAATAGGTTTATTCTTGATTTTCCAAGAAACGAAACGGTAAAAGAATATATTAAAAAAAGATTATCTAAAACAGGCAAACTGCTAAAAGACATTTGCAAAATTATTAATGGTTGTGACAAAGCACTTGATGCGCTGGATCCTTGTATTAAAACAGCACTTTATAAATGCAAAGAAAACGACGTATCGTCTTGCTCGTATTTTAAAAAAATAGCCGATGATGAAAATAATTATAACAAATATATTTCTCAATTAAACACTGCAATTGATGCGTATAATATTCTTGTAGGTCTTTTAAGTTCTATAGTAAACTATAGAGGTAAAATGGCAAAATTAATTTCTTTATACGATCCTCGTGTTAAAGAAGCTATTAGCGAATTAGTTAAAAAACTTCAAAAACAGATTGGAATTTATAAAAAAATGAAAATCATTTTAGAAGAGAAAATGAAAAGAAAGTCTATGAAGACGCAATAAAAATATTGAATGATATTTGATTTTGAATTAAAAGCTACAGATAAAATAAAAAACCTCGGAGTAATATCCGAGGTCGTTTTTTTTATTTTTTAATTAGGCGTTTTCGCCAAAGAATCTTTTTATTTCAATTTCCCCATTTTCCGGCGAGTCTGAACCATGAATGATGTTTTCTGATGTGCTCATTGCAAAATCTCCGCGGATTGTTCCTGCGGTTGCTTCTTCAAATTTTGTTGCGCCCATTATTATTCTCATTCCCTTAACAACGTTTTCGCCTTCAACTATCATTCCGACAACCGGCCCCGAAGTCATATAAGAAAGTATACCCGGGAAAAACGGACGATCCACAATGTGTGCGTAGTGTTCACGAAGAATTTTTTCATCAAGGTTCATCATTTTTATATTTGATATGGTGTAGCCTTTCTTTTCGATTCTTGCAATTACCTTTCCTATTAATTTCCTTTTTACGCAGTCTGGTTTAAGCATAATGTAAGTTCTTTCTTTTGCCATTTTAACAGCCTCTTTCTATAAAATTTTTGCCGAATTCAAGCTGTTTTCAGCTTGCCTCGGCAATTTATTTGGTAATTTTATTTTACACGAAATTTGTATGTTTGTCAAATTATATTAAATTAAAATCCAGTCGTGGCGCATTTGGTAACCAATACCATGATTGCAAACTCCGCAAACTTTCGGGGCTTCTTTTGCCGTAATAATTTCTCCGCAATTAAGGCAAATCCAGCGCACTTCATTATCGGACTTAAAAAGTGTGTCGTTTTCTATATGTTCGATAAATTTATTAAATCTGTCGCCGTGAACTTTTTCAATTTCCGCAACTCTTGCAAATAACTGGGCAACATCTTCAAAGCCTTCTGATTTTGCTTCTTCGCTAAAGGCTTTGTAAACGTCGTTGTATTCTTCGTATTCGTTGTGGCGTGCGCATTTTAATAAATCTAAGGATTTCTCATAAATATCAATTGGAAAATCGCCCGTGATTTCAATTGTTTGGCCGTGAAGTTCTTTTAATTTGTTATAAAATAGTTTTGCGTGTTCTTTTTCTTGATCTGCCGTAAAAGTGAACACTCTTTCTATTATTGCAAGGCCTTCTTTTTTGGCTTTTGATGCCGCAAAAGTATAGCGGTTTCTTGCTTGACTTTCTCCTGCAAATGCTTTCATAAGGTTTATTTTTGTGTTGCTGTTTTTAAATGATACTGCCATTTTTAAAACTTCCTTTCTTTAATTTGCTAAGTATTATGATATAGCTATTTTGAAAATATTTCAATTATTTTTTTCTTTCAGCTTTTTGGTTATTTCGTCTGCGCATTTGTAAATGTTCCCGCCGCCCATTGTTATGATTAAATCTCCGCTTGATGCATTTTTTATAACGTAATCGGTGATTTCTTCAAAAGTTGGGATATAAACAGCGCCCGGGATTTTTTTAACCAAATCTTCCGAATGTACCCCGTAGGTGTTTGTTTCTCGCACGGGAAGAATTTCTGAAATTATGGCTTTTTCCGGGATAGAAAGCGCTTTGGCAAAATCATCAAGGAACATAGCGGTGCGTGAATAAGTATGCGGCTGAAAAATTGCCCAAACTTTTTTAAATCCCATTTTAGAAGCCGCCAAAAGCGTTGTTTTTAGTTCGGCCGGGTGGTGTGCAAAGTCATCAATTACGGTGATTCCGCCTGTATTTGCAAGTATTTCGAATCTTCTGTGTGCGCCTGAAAAGTTTTTTAAAGAAGAAGCAATGTCTTCCGGCAAAACGCCCAAGTATTCGCAGACTATAAAAGCCGCCAAAGAGTCATATATATTGTGATTTCCCGGTACAGAGAGCGAAATTTCGGCTATTTTTTTGCCATTTTTGTATATATCAAAAGTGGGAAATTGTTTTTCATTAAATTTAATATTTTTGGCGCAGTAATCGCAGTTATCATTAAGTCCAAAAGTTACTTTTTTGGCTTTTATATTTTTGGTGCTGTCAAGTGCGCCTCTGTCATCGCCATTTAATACCACCAAATCGCTTGTTTGATTTGCAAATTTATTAAATGATTTTTTTACATTTTCAAATGTTTTAAAATAATCCAAATGGTCGGCGTCTACGTTTGTAATTACTGAAATTCTGGGATTTAAGCATAAAAAGCTATCCACATATTCGCAGGCTTCCGCCACAATAATATCAGAATTTCCTGCTGCCGCATTTGAGCCGAGCTTTGGCAGCATTCCTCCAATAACTGCTGTTGGGCTTTTCCCGGCGTCTAAAAGCACAGTTGTTATCATGGATGTTGTGGTTGTTTTTCCGTGAGTTCCTGCTATGCCAACGGAATTTTTATACTTGTTAAAAATAATTCCCAGCATAACGCTTCTTTCAATAATTGGAATGTTTTTTTCTTTGGCGGCGCAAATTTCCGGGTTTGTTTCTTTAATTGCTGCCGAAAAAACAACCAAATCTTGGTCTGAAACATTTTCTTTTTCTTGGCTTAAATTTACTTTTATCCCTAATTTTTTCACTTTTTCCAAAGTATCGGATTCATATACGTCGGAACCCGTTACTTCAAATCCGCTTTGCTTTAAAATTTGCGCAAGCGGGAACATCCCCGAACCGCCGATTCCGACAAAATGGATTTTTTTTATGCCGTTTAAGTTGTTTATTTTACTGCTTTTCATAAAGTCTTTTTCTCCTTGCTTTTTAATTAAAAATCATAGCCTATACTTGTTCGGCTTTCCTTTTTGCGGTATTATTGAGTGTTTGCTTTTTTTATTAAATGTGTAGCTTTTCGGTATTTTTCTGTTTGAAAGCACTACTTTTAAGATTAAAATTATCCCTGCAAGAATTAGCGCCCATGAAATTAATGTTTTTAATATGCTTTTTCCCTCTGTGTTTTGCGATATTTGCGAAAAATATGGTTTTAGTTGTACTTCTGAATTATTTATATTCGGTAAATCAAGACTTTTTTCTTCTTTTTGCTGAGGGGGTTCTTGCTCTGTTTTGTTTTCATTTTTTTCTTGGGGTTCTGCACTTTTTGTGTTTTCGTTTTCGCTTTTTTGCTGCGAATTTTGTGAGCTGTTTTTGTCGGCTTTTTTAGGTTTTTCTTTTTTTGGGGTGCTGTCTTTTTTTGGCTTTTTAGGGGCTTGCGGAATTTGAGTTTCTTCTGTGTTTATTTGGTTTTCTGCAGTAGGAATTTCTTCCGCACAAGCATTAAAAAATATTCCCGAAGCAAGTAAAGCCGTAAAAAACGCAGTTGTTAATATGTTTTTCTTTTTATACATAGCTTTTTCCTTTGCGTGTTATTAAAATTCTCATCTAACTATTTTAATTATATCATGTTATTTAAAATTAAACATTAAAAATAAAATTTTTACCCATAAAATGAAGTTTTATTTCATATCTTCCCGCATTATTTTTAGTGTACGTTAAAAAATCAGAATTTTTTTCTTTTATAATTTCTTCTGCACTTTTTTCAACTATTACAAATCCTGCAAAAAGGGCAAGCACATGAATTGTTAAAAACATGGAAACAAAAAATAATTTTAAATTATTACTACTTTTCAAATTAAATCATCCTTCTTTTTTTAAGTCGTTTAATAATTTTGAAAGAGCTTCGCCGATCATAGCCCCGGTGCTAACGGCTTCTTCAAGAGTGTTTACATCGCTTCCGACTTCAATGAGTAGTGAGCCGGGGGTTAGGTGTTCATTGTATTTTACTTTTGCAAAGTTAAGCGGCCGCGTGATGCCGGGGAACATGGTTTCGCAGTATTTTTGCAGTCTTAGCGCCAGCCTTAAATTCTTTTCCCATTCCGGAAATCCCAAGGAATTATCCGGGTCGCAGCCTGAAACAATCATCATTTGAGCGGCTTTTTTGTCATTATATTTAAAAGTGGGCTTTATTTTTCCGCTTTCTTTTGAGCCAAGACTATCACGATGTATATCAATTATCACTTGCAAAGACGGGTGCTTTTCCAGTTGACTTTTTATTGTTTTGGCAGCTCGTGAGTAAGAGCCGTTGTAAGTCGGGTTATCATGATATGTTATGTCATGGATAGTATTAATTCCGTTTTTTATGAGTTTTTCGGTTATAGCCTCCCCGACTCGAGTTACATTTTTTTGGTTATCCAACGAACGAGGGTAAAAATTTTCGTAAAAAAAATTTTGGTCTTTGTTCATATAAGATTCCGAAGTGTGCGTGTGGAAGATTAAAACCTGCGGTTGGTTGGTGTTTGTTATGTGAACATCAGGTTTTTTGCCCAGCTCTGCGCCGATATTTATGTTTTGACCCGTGGTGTTTTTTACAAAAAAATTTTCGTGCCTTGTTCCTGATGACCCAAACTGGCTTTCTATAATTTTGTAAGTTTTTTCGTTTGGGTCATGATGCTCGTCGCTTGGCTCGCTTTTTCCGGAAACGCCGGGCAAATCCATATTAAAAGGTTTAATGGGGGAGCCCGGCGATTTGTTTTGCGGGTTAGGATTATTGTTTCCGCTATCTTGGTAAATATTATCCAAATTGGAATTGCAAAAAATATTATTTTTAAGATTTTTAAAATTTATTCCGGAAGAAAACACAGATTTTGCCGCAAATAAATTTAAGTTGTCAAAATTGTAGTTTTTTACACTTTTTAATTTTAAAAATAAACAAAACGTTGCGGTAAAAATAGAGCCAAACGCTAAAATATCAGAAGAAAAACAAATTATCTTTTTTTTAAAAACGGCATTCATTTTGTACCTCCCAAAACATATTTATAGAGAGATAATTCTTTTACAAAAATATCTGTTTATAAGTTTATGAATAAAAATTATAAGTTATTACTTTAATATTCTCGGCTTGACAAGGGGAAAGTATTTTGATAAAATTAATTAGTAATGTTGCGGAATGGTGTAACGGTAGCACAGCAGACTCTGACTCTGTTTGTGAGGGTTCGAATCCTTCTTCCGCAGCCAAAGTAAAAATATCGAGGTGTAGCTCAGCTTGGTAGAGTGCTACGTTCGGGACGTAGATGCCGCAGGTTCAAATCCTGTCACCTCGACCAAATTTTTTAATGTAAGCACCCCCCTCAGTATTTCTGAGGGGGAACGTTGTATGTGTTTTAATGTTGACATATAGTTTAATTTGTGTTATAATTTTATTTAGTTATCTAAAAATATTATAAGCATATAAGGAATGATTTAATATGAAACTATTTAAAAAAATTTTACATGTTGCATTGGTTTTTATTATAATTTTCTGTTCTGCTTTTTCCTCATGTGTTTTTGCCGGAGGAGACAACGAAAGCGGGTTCTCATTTGGTTTTGGTGAAAAAATTGGCGAACCTGTTTTTAAAGACAAGCAAGAAGACATTATGTTTGATAAGCCTTTGAAATGGGGAAAAACTGAAATATTAGGTGTGGAGTGTGATTGGGAGAAAACGGATTCTATTGCATCATTTTTAGAGAAGCAGCGTGAAGCGCAGGCCAAACTTATTTGTGGGATATTGACCGATAATATTGATTTGGTAAATAAAGCAATGGAAACGAACCTAATAGATCTTACATCTTGGGTGCATGTTATTACCAATAGTGAAAATGAAGAAGAAAAACAACAAATGTTTATATTTAAAGATGAGTTGCTTAAACATCCATTGGTAGCCAAACATCTTGAAACTGCTTATAATTTAGCGGAGCAGAAACATTTTTTATTCATGCCACCTAATTGCAGTGCGTCACAAACTGAATTCACCAAAATGCCCGGATTATTTGGCGATCAATATGTGGTTATTTCCGAAACCAATATAGAACGTGTCCGTACTCCATTCTTAATTGATAAAACCGTAATTATTGGAATAAGAACTTGCGAAAGATTTAGTAACAATGGCTTAGAAGATTTTGTAAAAGCACTTATTAGCGGTAATTTTGGTATGGTTAAATCATCGGTAGAAAAATATAATATAGATCCACGTTTTGCAGTGCTTTTAGTTAGTGCGGAAAGATATGAACTTCGTTTGAACCCAATTTATGAGGCGCGTATTCGAGGATATAAAGAAATCGAAAAGTACTTAAGTGAAGTTTCCGGGGTAAAGCATGAAGAACAAACAAAGAGAATACAAAAAGCGTGGCAGCTATCGCAGGATGAGCACAATAAGTGGTTGATAACTTCTGATGAATATGTTCGGTTTGATTCACCAATAGAATGGAAATATTTTTTAGACCGTCTAACAACAAAAATTTGGGGAATAAATAAAACGGATTTAGACGAGAACGAATGGGGTATAATTGTACCTCCGACAGATGTACCTGGTGCAGTTGTTAAAAGTCCAGAACAAATAAAAAATGAAGAACTTTTAATAAGGGGTGTGCTTGAAGACAATGTGGATATGGTGCGCTTGGCATTAGATAGTAAATTAATTAATAAAAATTTGCTGATAAGTGTTGTTACAGGTGAACAAAAAGCGAAGAGGTTTAATGTGATTCAGGAGGCGCTCAACAAAAATAACGCTGAAATTATTTCTCTTTTGCGTGAATATCAATATCAAACAGATATATAACTTATAGACCCTAATTATTTTCCTCACTAGAAGATGGGTTGTGACATAATGTAGCAAAATTGTGCTTACGTTTTTATTAAACAAAATATAAAAGGATATGCTGAAATATGAAACTGTTTAAAAAATTTTTATCAACAATAATGAGTGTTGGACTGCTTTTTTCTGTCGCTTCGTTATCTGCTTTTGCAATTAACCCTCCTTTTGAGCAGTGGGATGCCGAATGGGACGATGAGGTGTTTAGAGTTATTGCTTCACATACTCCGAATGAGTTGGACGAGTGTTGTTTGGCGCTTGACGACGCACTTCGTAACAAGCCGGAAATAAAAGAAAAAATAAAACATAGCTCAGACGAAAGAATGAGTTATATAAGCCATATTAGTTGCACTAATATGCGAGTTGGTTATAGAATGAGCTATTATTGGCTATATTTGCCTGAACCCGGGGAACAAGGAGAATCAGGAAGACACAGACCAAGTCCGCTTGCCGATTTGTTTTATGCCCATAATGTTGATTTTTCCGGTGAAGCTGGTCTTGTTATGGTAAGTATAATATTTGAAAACTATCGTTATTACCTTAATAACGGAAAAAGTAAAGAATGCTCGATTGAAGATATGGCGATAGATCATTGGTATAATTTTCTTGGCCACTATAAATCAAGAGAGAAACTTAAAGAATATATGAGAAGATGGCCCGAAATTAAAGCTGCACACTATAGGGCTTTGCGTCATAGCGCACCATTTAATAGTATATTATTAAAAATTGGCCGCTGCCTTTTTGGTTGTTGCTCACCATACTAAGAACTTGGGATTAGTATATCTAATAAGGAGAAATTTTAATATGAAACTATTTAAAAAAATTTTATCAACAATTCTGAGTTTTGGTGTGATTTTTTCTTCTTCTTTATTGTTGCGTGTTTTTGCCGAAGGTGGCGGAAAAACACAAGCAGTTAGTATATCTGAAATTCCTGCTACGCTGGAAGAGTGCTGTTTGAAGCTTGATGAGTTATTGCGAGAAAAGGAAGAACTAAAAGAAAAGATAAAAGCAGCTTCTGATTGGGAAATAGGGAGATTTCACCTGGGGTTGGGTCTGTGGATAAGGAATAATTGGATATATCCATGCCCATACGACAAAATATCTAAGTTATTTTACGATAACGGCGGCGGAGGCCCCGATGATATGTCGCATATGATACTGGAGAATTATCGTAATTACTTATTAACCGGAGAAAGCGCAGCAAGCGTCGAAGATTTTGTAATAGACTATGAATTCAAAGTGTTAGAGCGCCTTGGTGGAAATTTGACGCGTGAAGAAATGCAAGAAAGAATAAGAAGAGTAATAGAAAATAGAGCTTCGCGCAGAAATCAAAATTCGTGGTGGTGTACCATTTTGTAATTGCATCTGCACTGCGATTTAATATGTTTTTCTGGTAATTGGTTTTATTGGTAAGATAAAAAAAGCTTCTGCACGTGTTTCGTGCAGAAGCTAATTTTTTGATATTTAATAGCACTTTACATTTTTTATATTATACATATAATATTAATTAATAGATATGAATTTTTATTTAGTATAATTATTTTTCAAGGATGTGTTTATATGTTTATTTCGTCTTCAAATACTAAAAAAGCAAAACAAGAGCTGGAAAAAATAAAATTAGAAGGAGTCGAAACCGGAAAAGCTTTATTAAAAGATTTTTTAAACCGTGAGCTGAAAATATTATCAGCAAAACGCAATTCGCCGACGGTTATAAATGCATCAGAAAGCGACAGAAGCAATATTTATAAATTTGCCAATCTTTTAAAGGATGAAAAAAACATGGAGCTTTTTAAAAATGCCATAGAAAAGCAGGCAAAATCTAAAGGTACACAAGAAAGTGGACTATTTAACAAGCTTATTTATCCGATTCGTAATAATTGGGTAAATTCAAAATCACAAATAAAAACCTTTTTGCTGGCTCATGAAGATAGACAGATTTCTGCTGATGAAGATAAATATATCGGAGAAAATATAGAAGATTTAGACGATGAATCTAGAAAGTCTCTTAGGATGAAGAACAAAAATATAGCCGATAAACTAAAAAGTAATAGACTCTCTAATGTTTTAAAAGTTTTTATGGCATTAGTTATGTGGGATTATATAATGATTAATGAAGGTAAACAGAAAGAGGGTTTAAAAAATATAGAACAGGTGTATGGAGATGATAAGGACTATTTTTATGATGAAAAAGTATCTAAATCAGGTCTAGTTGGTCATTGGCGTTCTATTTTTGGCAAACACATAGTAGATACTGTGGAAAATAGTAATGTGAAAATATTTCCTAATGGTAAACCTTTGCCAAGTGAAGTTAGACAAGCGGGCATTGGAGATTGTTATTTAATGGCGGCGCTTATAGCTCTAGCAAAAACAAACCCACAAGCCATTATAGATTGCTTTGTGCAAGGGCTGGACAAAATAGAAAATGAGGATAAGATTAATATAAGGTTTTTTTATACAGGAAAAAACATAACAACAAACCCCTCTAAATCGTATGTATTTAAGAATGTAAAACCGGTAGTAATAGTTATAGATAAAAATAAAGTTATTATGCCAAAATATATTAAAGATGGTGCTTTATGGCCTAAATTAATTGAAAAAGCATATGCCATATATAGAAAAGATGGTTATAGTATTGAAATGCCTTTTACTTTCAGAAATAGATTGGATGGTGGAAGGGGGGGAAGTGTACTGTTTGCTATTACAGGCCAAAATAAAATAAATGTTTTGGCTGATATTGTTGACGTGTTACGTTTCGGTGGAGATAAAGCAATTAACCCTGATACAATTATAGATACGATAAAAAGAAAGTTAGACAATTCCAGAACATTAGTTTGTCATTTTAAGAAAAGATTTAAAACCAAGGACGTAAAAAATAACGAAGAAATAGAAATATATAATATGCATACCTACGCTATTGTTGGTATTAACAAAGAAAAAAATTATATTAGGCTTATTAATCCTTGGAAATCTGCGGGAAGAAAATATTCAACAAAATGGCCAGAGCCATTAAATGAAGGTGGGCATATTGCCATGAGTTTTGATGATTTTAAAAAGAATGTTGATGACATTTCGTATACATCCGGAAACAATATGTATTTTGATAAAGAAATTTAGCTTTTGTTTTGTATAAAATTAAAATCGGTTTGCGTTTTGCAAACCGGTTTTTTTCTATTTATTAAATTTGGAATTTTCCTTGGGTAAATATCCCATTTGATTTACTATATAAGATTCAATTCTTCTGCCGATTTCGTTAACGTTTTCAGGATTATCGGTGCATTCCAAGTGCGCAAAAGCTTCGGCAAAAAATTCTTGAGAGTTTTGGCCGCCATAAGCGCTTATAATAATATTTTGGCCCTCAAGACCTTGTAGAATTTGACTTTGAATTATATTTTCTTGTGTGGTTTTTATAAATTTTCGAACTCTAATTTCTGATGTCAGTAAAGTGTTTAACGATTTTAAACATTCATTTTTTTCCTCTAAAATATATCTTAATGCAAATTCAACGGTGTCAGTATATTTTGACGATGGTGGAACTAAAGTTTGGCGTAGAGAGTTTTCCGATTTGCTAATATTATCATATGTCTTTTCCATTGCTAGGCGTGATTTAAATAATTCCAAGTGGGGTGCAAGTATATAAAGATGTTCTACAACATGACCAAATTCATGTGTAATAGGGAATTCTAATTCACGTCCTCGATCACACGGCGAATTGATTCCAAATTTACATAAAAATCTAACAGCCCACTGGTAGAATTGGTTATAAACAGTAGTTTGTACTCCAAATTTTATAGAGTCTAAACCTCCCGACATATTTTCTGTACGATCGTCAAATTGTAATCTGAATTTCGTATTAAGTGCTCTTTTATAATTGATAAATTTTATTGTAAACCTTTCGTATTTATCAAAAAGATAGTTTAATTTTATAAGTGAAATTAAAAGGATTTTATGGTCTACTTTTTCTATTAAAGTATTGTCAAATTCAAAAATATCAGGTGCACGTTTTATGTACTCATTCTTTTCTTCGTCAATAAGTTCTTTAATTTCTATCGGTGTAAGACGATTTATTTGGATTGAATTTGAACCCAAAGTGTAATATGGATTAGATGTGCTAAAGCAGTTTCCTGCAGAAGCCATGCATGGTATGATACCTGCTAAAAATGCTGAAAGTGAAAAAATTGCTGCTGTTCTTTTAAAAGACATATTTTAAACCTCTTCCTATTTTGTTTTAAATACATTATAACATATATTAAACAAATGTGTCAATAGAAATTATCAAAAAAGACCACCCAAAAATAATTTTGGGTGGTTTTTAAAAAGTATTTTTAAGTTTTTATTGGAAGGTTGCAACGGAATTTTTATAGCTTTTTGTATTATTTTTTAATATGTATTCTGATATTAAAAATCCTGCGATTTCTTCACCATTATTGTTTAATTCCAGTGATTTACTTATAATAGTTTTAATATTACAATTTAAACAATATGCATCTATTGCATCTTTAACAATTGCGGCATCCTCTTTTTTTATTTCGTTTCCATAATCCAGTTCACTTAAACCATCAATTTTTTCATTTAGTTTATTTACTACACTATGGCAAAAATTATCAAAGCGGCTGGTTTTAATAGGCAAAAAGACAGTTCGAACTTTATTTGCCTCGATTTCATAGTAATCTTCCACCAATATATTTTGAAATGGTGTGCCGTTTGTTTTATGTGTTACTTTTGAATTAGGGTCGAGAGTATTTGAGTTGTTTATATGTTTAAATATTGCTTCTGAATTTTTTTCATGTGTTTCATCAAAAGATAGGTCTTGTAAATCAAGTAAAGTTTTATTGAAATTTTTAATATTTTCATTTTTTTGGTCAGTAGGTTGTTTTTTGGGTTGAATATCTATGTCGTCAGTGGTTTTTGAAGTAATTTTTTTCTGCTCTGTGGTAATTGTATCGTTGATGGTATCCATTTTTTTGATGGAGATAGGGTTATTATTTATGTTTTCTTTTTTATTAGACACATGTCTTGTTATAAAAAAAGTTATCATCGATGCAATAATTGCAGAGGTCACGGCTGTTGCTGCTAAATATAAGTAAGATTTTTTATCAACCAATGTTGTTGCTCCTTTTTAAAATATTTAATAATGTTACCCTTTAATTAATAATTATAAAGTTAAATGATATTATTTTCAATAAAAAAGCAGTAAAAAAACAAACTTTTAAAGTTTGTTTTTTTAAACATATTTTTGTGGATCTTGCGCTGATCCGTTTACTCTTACTTCAAAGTGTAAGTGATTTCCTGTGGAACAGCCCGTTGTACCGACTTTTGCTATTACATCACCTTTTTTAACTTTGTCGCCTTGTTTTACACTAATACTTTGGCAGTGAGCGTATAAAGTTTTTTTACCATTGCTATGATTTATAATAAGATGATTTCCGTATCCTCTTGCGCTGTAAGAAACCAGTTCAACTGTTCCGCTTCCTGCAGCAATTATATCTTTTCCGGCTATGCCGTGCGAGGAAATATCTATTCCGTTGTGCATGCTTTTCCCTCTCATGCCGAATGGGCTTGTTATTTTTTTAGTGAAAGGTACAGGCCAAATTAATTTTCCGTCGTCTTCCGGTTGCTTTGCACCGATTGTTATTTTTTCTGTTGTTGGGGTTTCAAGAACTACAACTTCTGTTTGTTTTGTTTCTTCTTGGCCGTTGTTTAATAATTTTATTTCATAAGTTACGCTGTTTTTGCCTTTTTTACCTGCTTGCGTTACTTCTTTGTAGTTTTCTTCTTTTGTGGGGTCCACTGTTGTTTCTGTTGAATATTCTGTTTCTTCTTCTTCTGTTTTTGTTTTGAATATTTTTATGTTTAAAAGATTTTTTTCTTCTTTTATTTTTATTTTATCCCCAACGCAAATATTTTCGTCCGCAGAGTTAGATGCTTTTAAAATTTCTTCCTTGCTCATGCTTAATTTTTGCGTAAGGTCTTCCAAATTATCTTCTTCGGTTACGATATATTCGTGGTAAGATGTTACTTTACTATTTATAATTTTTTCTATTTCTGCGGTGTTTTTAGTTTGATTTGGCTCAAAAATTCCAAGCTCAATGCTTACATTTTCTTCAAACGCCACCTGCCAGTCCGGATGAGCGGCTTTTTCTGTGCTTAATTTTTTATCTAATATTTCTTGAATATTTTCTTTGTTATTTTCCACAGCTACTAATTTTTTGTTTATATATAAACCATAACCTTTAGAAAATTCATCAGACGATTTTTCTATTATTTTTTCTTTTATGTCTTTTGGCGACTCACAACATTTGTTTTTGCTTACGGCTATTAATTTTAAGTTTGGAGAGCTGTTTTCCACTTTGTTTTTAAATTCCGGAGCTAATTGATCGTTTAACATCTCAGAAGCTTTTAAGTAAATTTCTTCATTAGAAACCGTTGCAATCTCTTTTCCGTTGTATTCCAGTGCCAGGCCGTAATTTTGATTGTTCCAATAAAAAACTGTTAAGCTAAAAAGAGCAACCGAAGTTATTGGCAAAAAACTTTTTTTAATTAAATGTTTTATTCTATTCATTGTTCGTTGTTCCCAAAATTTATTTTTGAAAACTTTATATCCCCCTAGATTTTTGTATAATTTAAAGTATATAAAATTATTACAAAATTATTTTTTGTGTATTGCGGGTTTAAAAACCTTTCTTAATTAATTATAACAAAAAATTACAATAAAGCAACAATTTAGAGTCAACTTTGTAGGAATTAATATTATTTATAAACGACCAGATTTTTTTATATAAAAATTGCACTAATAAATATATTGGTTGAAGATGATATTCAATGATGATATAATAAAGGTTGATTGTTTAAGCAAAATCTTATTATTAATGAAAGGAAATCATACAGTTATGAATTTTGAAAACGAATACAGAACCGAGTTTTGCGGAAAAGTTACAGAAAAATTTGTGGGAAGAAAAATCACCGTTGCGGGCTGGGTGGAAAACATTCGTGATCACGGCGGAATAACTTTTTTAGACGTAAGAGATCACTACGGAAACGTTCAGGTTGTTATAAATGATGACGATATGCTGAAAAACATTTCTAAAGAAGCGGTAATTTCGGCAAGCGGTGAGGTTTTAAGAAGAACGGAAGAAAATATAAACACCAAACTTAAAACAGGAATGATAGAAATCAAATGCGAAAAAATTAAAATTTTAAGCAAGCCCAAGGAGCTTTTGCCGTTTGAAATAACAAGCTCAACCGACACAAAAGAAGAACTCAGGCTTAAATATAGATTTTTAGACCTCAGAAACAAAGAAGTTCATAATAAAATTGTTTTGCGTTCAAATATAATTCATTTTTTAAGGTGCAAAATGCACGATTTGGGATTTACGGAGATTCAAACCCCTATACTTTCGGCATCATCGCCCGAAGGAGCAAGAGATTACCTTATACCCAGCAGAAAACATCACGGGAAATTTTATGCTTTGCCACAAGCTCCTCAAATTTTTAAGCAGCTTTTGATGGTTTCCGGGTTTGATAAATATTTTCAAGTAGCTCCGTGTTTTAGAGATGAAGATTCCCGTGCCGATAGATCTCCCGGAGAATTTTATCAGCTTGATTACGAAATGTCTTTTGCCACGCAAGAAGAAGTTTTTAAAGTAACAGAAGATATTATTTACGAAACATTTACCAAATTTTCCGGCAAAGAAGTTTCAAGTAAACCCTTCAGGCGTATTCCTTACGAAGAAGCAATGCTTACTTACGGTTCCGATAAACCCGACCTTAGAAACCCGCTTAAAATTATAGATGTCAGTGATGTTTTTGCAGGTTCAGGTTTTTCGGCTTTTGACGGAAAAACAGTTCGTGCGATAACCGTTCAAAAATGTGCCGGTCAGCCCAGAAAATTCTTTGATAAAATGAATGACTTTGCCCTTGAAATCGGTATGAAAGGCCTTGGATACATTAAAGTTACCGAGGTTGGCGAATATACCGGCCCGATTAACAAATTTATTCCTGATGAAAAGAGGGAAGAATTAATAGAAAGAGCAAACTTAAAATCAGAAAGTGTGATTTTCTTTATTGCAGACAGCAAAAAAGCGGCTCCGAAATTTGCTGGGCAAATTCGTACAGAACTAGGCAAAAGATTGGACCTTATTGATAAGAGCAAGTTTGAATTTTGCTTTGTTGTAGATTTCCCGATGTATGAAGAAGACGAAGAAACAGGAAATATAATATTTACACATAATCCGTTTTCGATGCCTCAAGGCGGACTTAAAGCGCTAAACGAGCAAAATCCTCTTGATATTTTGGCGTATCAGTATGATTTGGTGTGCAACGGAATAGAGCTTTCTTCGGGAGCGGTTAGAAATCATGACCCCGAAATAATGGTAAAAGCCTTTGAAATTGCCGGATACAGCGAGGAAACACTAAAAGAAAAATTCGGTGCCCTTTACAATGCGTTTAAATTTGGAGCTCCTCCGCATGCAGGCATGGCTCCGGGTATAGATCGCATGATAATGCTTTTAACTGACGAAGAAAATATAAGGGAAATTATAGCTTTCCCGATGAATAGCAACGCTCAAGATGTAATGCTTGGATCACCAAACGAGGTTACAGAGCAGCAACTGCGTGAAGTTCACATTAAAATAAGAAGCTAAAGGAGTGTAAGCTTTTATGATAAGCCGCGAAGAAGTTTTAAATTTGGCAAATCTTTCAAAACTTTATTTGGACGAAGAAGAAATAGAAAACATAAGAAAAGAAATGGACAGCATGATAAATTTTGCAAATGAAATTAATAGTCTTGATGCCAAGTGTGAAAAGCTGCCGGAAATTAACAATATAAGTAATGCTTTTCGTGAAGATGAGATTGTGGAGTCTTATCCGCAGGAAGAAATTTTAAAGAATGTTGACGGCGGCAGGGAAGGATTTTTTTATATTAAAAAAAGCAATTAAATTTTAGGAGGTTGTGCTTAAAATGGACTTGGGAAAAAGAGGCGCGATTAAGAAAATAAATAAGCTTCTTACGGATAAAGAAATTTCATGCAAAGAGCTTACAAATAGATACATTGAAGAAATCGAAAAAAGTGATTTAAATGCATATGTTATCATGTGCGAAGATAACGCTTTGAAATCGGCCGAAAAAGTGGACAAAAAAATAAGCTTAGGTGAAAAAATCGGGGTTTTAGAAGGCATTCCGATGACACTTAAAGATAATATTTCAACCACTGGAATTGAAACCAAATGCTGCTCGAAAATATTAGAGGGCTATAAACCAATTTATAATGCAACGGCATGGGAATTACTCCAAAATAAAGGTGCAGTGCTTTTAGGCAAAACCAACATGGACGAATTTGCAATGGGTTCTGCTTGTGAAAATTCTTGCATGGGCAGGGCAAAAAATCCCCACGATAAATCTCGTGTTACCGGTGGTAGCTCAGGTGGCGGTGCAGCAGCAGTTTCCGGTAATCTTGCGGCTTATGCACTTGGTTCAGACACGGGTGGATCAATTCGCCAGCCGGCAAGTTTTTGCGGTATTGTTGGGTTAAAACCAACTTATGGAAGTGTTTCCCGTTATGGTCTTATTGCATACGCCTCAAGCTTTGACCAAATTGGCCCAATTGCTCAGACGGCCGAAGATGCCGCGATTATTTTTGATGCCATTTGTGGGCATGATTCCAAAGATTCTACATCTGTTAAAATTGAAGGCGGCCCATCTTATAATGAAATAAATAATAGCATAAAAGGATTAAAAATCGGTATTCCAAAGGAATACTACGACGGTGTAAACGAAGAAGTAAAGTCGTCAATTGAAAAAGCTATGAAAGTTTATGAATCTTTAGGTGCAAAAATTGAATATTTCAGTTTGCCGGAAGTTAAATATTCACTTCCCGTGTACTATATTTTGGTGTGTGCAGAGGCGGCATCGAATTTGGCTCGTTTTGATGGCGTTCGTTATGGGTACCGCACAGAAAATTATAAAGATATAAACGAAATGATGTGTAAAACACGCAGTGAAGGTTTTGGTGCCGAGGTTAAACGCAGAATTTTGCTGGGTAACTATGTGCTTAGTTCGGGTTATTACGATGCTTATTATAAAAAAGCGCAAGATTTAAGAAAAGTTATTGCAAATGCTTTTAACGGTGCATTTGAAAAATTTGATGTGTTTCTCACCCCAACTTCACCGTTCACGGCTTTTGAAGCCGGCAAAGAATACGGAAGCCCAACAGAAATATATTTGGCGGATATTTGCACGGCTCCGGTTAATACGGTGGGAATACCCGGAATTTCCGTACCGTGTGGGTTCGACAGCAAAAATTTACCCATAGGCATGCAAATTTTAGGAGCTAAATTTAGCGAAGCAAAACTTTTAAATGTTGCACATCAATATGAAATTGCAACAAATTACGAAAATAACAAATGCTTGGAAACGGGGGTAAGACTATGAAATATGATTTGGTTGTAGGTCTTGAAACACACGTTGAACTTCTTACCAAAACAAAAATATTTTGCTCGTGCGCAAATAAATTCGGCTCTGAGCCAAATACAAATTGTTGCCCCGTTTGCTTGGGATTTCCCGGCACGCTTCCAAAACTTAACAGAGAAGTTGTTAATTTTGCTATTAAAGCGGCTATTGCGCTTAATTGCGAAGTGAATTTACTTTCTAAAATGGACAGAAAAAATTACGTATACCCCGATTTATCTAAAGCTTACCAGATATCACAATTTTATGAACCGATTTGCAAAAATGGTTATATTATGCTAGATAGCGGTAAAAAAATCCGCATTAATCATATTCATATGGAAGAAGATGCGGCAAAATTAGTCTATAAAAATGGTGATACTTACGTGGACTATAACCGCGGAGGGGTTCCGCTTTTGGAGGTAGTAACCGAGCCGGATATAAGTTCTTCGGATGAGGCTAGGGAATATATTGAAAAATTGCAAATGATTATGCGCTATATAGGAGTTTCGGACTGCAGAATGCAAGAAGGTTCAATTAAGTGTGACGTGAATGTTTCCGTTAAGCCAGAAGGCTCAGATAAACTTGGTACCCGTACCGAAATTAAAAATATGAACTCCGTTACTTTTATGACAAAAGCGATAGATTACGAGCGTGATCGTCATATTGATCTTATTGAAAGTGGCGAAAAAGTCGTTCAGCAGACCATGCGGTACATTGAGGCTACAAATTCCACCGAAAGCATGCGCAGCAAAGAAGACGCTCAAGATTACAGGTATTTTAGAGACCCTGATTTGGTGGATATTATTTTAACAAATGAGGAAATTGAAAAAATCAAAAAAACGCTTCCGGAACTTCCGGATTCCAGGTTTAAAAGATACGTAAACGACCTGGAAATATCCGAAAAAGATGCAGCTCTTTTGGTGAAATACAAAAATGTTTCAGATTATTTTGAAAATGCTTCTGTAAATCTTAAAATTCCAAAAACAGTGGCGAATTTTATTGTTGGGCAAATTTTTAGAACCATTGAAACAGAAGCTGAAAAAGAAAAATTCGAGATATTAACAACGCCTGAGCAGTTAAACGAAATGGTGGGGTTGATTGAATCGGGCAAACTTACGATGAATCTTGCCAAAAAAGCATTTTCAAAAATGCTGGAAAGCGGAAAACCCGTTACTGAATTTGTATCGGAAAGCGATATGCAAGGAATTCCGCCAGAAGAAATCGAAAAAATGTGCAAAGAAGCAATTGAAAGTAACCCCAATGCCGTAAAAGATTATCTTTCCGGAAAAGAAAAGGCTTTAAAAGCGCTTTTGGGTAGTGTTATGAGGCAGACACGTGGCAGAGGCAACGCCGGGGAAATAGAAGAAAAACTAAAAGAGTTAATAAAATAATTTTATAGTGTATGCAAGCCGTAAATTTGCAGCTTGCATATTTTTTGGTTTAAAAGATATAAAAAATTTATAAAACTTTCAAAAAATACTTGACATTTATATATATATATATAATGTGCATATAATCACAAAAGTGGTTATGGAATTAGTTTTTAAAAGGAGTGTATATTTATGGGAAGAAAATCATTAAAAGAATCAGATGTAAAGCCGTTATTAAAACTGGCGATGCCATCAACCAAAAAATTGATATTGGCAGGAGTAAACGGCTCGGATGAGTTTCCAAAATTGTTTGCCGATTATAAATGGTCAGGCACACGTAGCTACAATATGGCGCTAATAATATTAGCGTTTGTAAACTATTGCAGGATTAACAAAATCAAAATATTAAATGAATATGATTTGATAAAAGGTGTAGCGGATAGAGTTGGATTTGTTATTGAGAGGTATTTAAAGAAAAATGAACTTGCGCTTGAAAAAGTTCTTGAACCTGTACTTCCGAAAACAGATAAACACGAAAATAAAGCTAAACGAGATAAAGTTATAAAAAGTTTTATAAAACAAGCCGGTAAAGTTAAAGATTGGATTACTGCTGAAAGTACTAATAAAAAAGATCTAAGGGACCTTTTTATTATTCTTAATTATGGTGATCTTAAAGGTGCAGATGAGAAAAGTCTGAAAGATGTTGTCAAATCCGGAGACGTTAAAGAACTTAAAGAATATTTAGAGCAAACTTCTGTAGAAATGTCGGATATTCACAGTGCTATTGAATATGCTATTGGTAATAAATGTAGTATAAAAATTATAACGTTATTGGCAAATTATTACAGAAGCCCTAGATTTTTCAACGGAGTAGGGATGAGTTTTGGTTATTTGGCAGAACATGCTGTTGAGCATAACCGTAATGATGTGGCAAAACTTTTTCTCAATTACAATGGAGGCGACGCTTTACTTGAGGATTATTATTTTGCAATCAGCGCTGCCATTAAAAATAACGATTTAGGTATAATAAAATATATTTTGGATAAAACACCGGAGCGTGAAGGTATTTTCTGTGATCGGAATAATTTAAAAAAGTTAATTTCATGGCTTGGAAAAAAAGGCGCTTTGGATTTATTAGAACTTATTGCCAAAAAAGTAGATCCAAAGCTCAAATTAGCCAAAGATGCCATTTGGAATTATCTTAAATCAAGCGATAAATTAGACTTAAGAGATAAAATTTTAGAGTATGCAAACCTTGGAGAATTTTTTGATGGAAAATCTGATAAAAAATAAAAAGCCAAAGCAGCCGGTAAAAAGCCGGCTGCTTTGTTTTGCAAAAACTGCGGTTGGTTTTTGGGTTTTGTGTGCTAACGCATATTTTTTTGTTGCATATTTTTTTAATATGTTATATAATTTTAATGGTTTGTATTATTTAGAGGATTTTATTTTTATATATTACCAGACCTTACTTAATAATAGGAGGAATTAGTTATATGTTATCAGCAGGAGATTTTAGAAACGGCTCTACTTTTGAACTAGACGGAAATGTAGTATCAATTGTGGAATTTCAGCATGTTAAACCCGGAAAAGGTGCAGCATTTGTAAGAGCTAAAATAAAAAACGTTATGACGGGCGCAGTTACGGAGCGTACTTTTAATCCCAGCGATAAATATCAAGAAGCTTTTATAGAAAGAAAAGATATGCAGTATCTTTATAACGACGGGGATTTATATTATTTTATGGATAATGAAACTTTTGAGCAAATCCCAATTAACTCCTCGGTTCTCAGTGATAATTTTAAATTTGTAAAAGAAAATATGGTGTGTAAAGTTCTTTCTTACAAAGGAAACGTGTTCGGAGTGGAACCGCCGCTTTTTGTGGAACTTGTTATTACACAAACAGACGCAGGATTTAAAGGCGACACCGCAACCAATGCCACAAAGCCGGCAACTCTTGAAACCGGTGCGGAAATTAAAGTTCCTTTATTTATTGAAGAAGGCGAAAAAATAAAAATAGATACCAGAACAGGCGAATATCTTGAAAGAGCTTAAGAAATAATAAATAGTACATAATTTTTATTTTAGGAGGAAAACAAAATGACTATTAAAGAAAAAGCAGCATATGTAAAAGGATTACTTTCGGGGCTTGAACTCGATGAAAGCAAAAAAGAAACAAAAGTATTAAAAGCAATAATCGATTGGATGGAAGAAGCTTCCGGCACGATTAATGATATTGATGAAGACGTGAGTGAAATTTTTGATGAAATGGAAGCATTGGACGAAGATTTAGCAGATTTGGAAGATGTTATTTATGACGATGACGAATGCTGTTGTGATGATGACTGTACGTGCGGTTGCCACGACGGAGAAAAATGTTCTTGCGAAGACGATTTTTACGAAGTTACATGCCCAACATGCGGCGAACATATTTGCTTTTCGGAAGAAACTTTGCTTGACGATGAAATGAACTGCCCAAAATGCGGCGAGCTTTTAGAATTTGATTTTGATGAATGTGATTGCGGCAGCGAATGTGATTGTGATTACGACGATACCTGCGAGTGCGAATGCCACGACGAAGATTAACAAAATTAATTTCCACATTAACTTTAATGCTAAGTAAGAATGTGATATGCGCAGCTAAGTTTTTTGGTTGCGCAAATTGTTTGTTTAGCCGGAGTGTATGTGGGGAAGGGTGTTTAAATTGAAAATATTTGAAAGAAAACTAAACATAGGTGTGTTTCTGGTATTTTTGGTTTTGATATTAACGTCATGCTCTTCTGATATTTCAGATGATACAAATACTTTGAAAGTCGGCATGGAGTGTTCGTATGCGCCGTTTAACTGGATTCAGCCGACTTCAAAAAATGATGCCGAAAAAATAGCCGGTGGCTGGTATGCGTGCGGATATGACGTTTATATGGCTCGGGAAATAGCAAAAAAATTAGGCAAAAAATTAGAAGTTGTTAAGATAGATTGGGACGGACTTCTTCCGGCACTGACTTCAGGGAAAATAGACGCTATAATTGCAGGTATGTCGGCAACAGAAGAAAGGAAAAAAGCAATAGATTTTACAGATAATTACTACAGTTCAGACGTTGTTATAGTTGTAAAGAAAAACGGAAAATATTCCGGTGCTAAATCTTTGGAGGATTTTAAAGGTGCCAAAATAACGGGTCAGCTCAGCACAGTTCACTATGAATTTATTGACCAAATCCCCAGTGTTATTAAAGAAACGGCGCTAGAAGATTTTTCGTCTATGGTTGCGGCGGTAAATGCAGGAAAAATTGACGGTTACATAAGCGAAAAACCCGCAGCGCTAGTGGCTGTGCATACTAATACTTCTCTTGAGTGTGTTGAATTTGAAAATGGAAAAGGGTTTAATTTTTCCCAAGATGAAACGGCAATTGCAATAGGAGTAAAAAAAGGAAGCAATTTAAGAGAAAAAATAAATTCCGCACTTGGCGAAATAAGTGAGGAAACAAGAACATATCTTATGAATAAAGCAATAGGAGGTGCAACTTTTTAGTATATGGAACGAACGTTTTTTGAATGGATAGGCTATATTTTAAACCATTACGGCAGCCGGTTTTTAAAAGGTACGGCAATAACTTTATTGATTTCGTTATTGGGAACGATAATAGGATTTTTAATTGGATTGGGGCTTGGGTCGGCAAAAAAATTGCCCCGATCATCAAGTAAAATAAAAAATTTCTTTTTGATGATTTTGAATGGACTGATAACGTGCTATGTAGAAGTTTTTCGAGGCACACCGATGATGGTCCAGGCAATAGTTATATATTTTGGTATGCAGGAATTTATGGGAATTAATTTTAGTCCAACAATTGCTGGTATAATTATAGTTTCCATCAACACAGGAGCATACATGGTTGAAGTTGTACGCGGAGGAATAGAAAGTGTGGATCCCGGGCAAATGGAAGCGGCTAAGTCTATTGGTATGAGCCATGGTCAAGCAATGATATACGTAATTTTGCCGCAAACAATAAAAAACATTTTGCCGGCAACGGGCAACGAATTTATAATTAATATAAAAGATACGTCGGTTTTAAATGTTATTTCGGTTACGGAGCTTTTCTTTGTTACAAAGTCGATTAAAGGCGCAATTTTCCGTACATACGAAACCTTTATAGTTGCCGCGCTGATATACTTTGTGTTAACTCTTACGGTAACAAGGCTTCTTAAAATGCTTGAAAAGCGCATGGACGGCAGCAAAGAATTTGTTCATGCATCTTCAACAATGCCTATACTTTTTTTGAAAAAGCCGGGTGAAAAAAATGGAAAATAATTTGATTGAAATAAAAAATTTAAAAAAATCCTTTGGAAAAATAAATGTTTTAAGGGGAATAGACTTTAGTATAAAAAAAGGCGATGTTTCTTGCATTATAGGGCCTTCGGGTTCTGGGAAATCCACTTTTTTAAGATGCATTAATTTGCTTGATTATCCGACTTCAGGTGAGATAATATACAAAGGCGAAAACGTTTTAAAAAATAATTATAATGTGGATTTTTATCGTTCAAAAGTCGGAATGGTTTTTCAGCAGTTTAATTTGTTTAATAATATGAATGTGTTGGACAACTGCACTATAGGGCAGGTTAAAGTTTTGAAAAAGGACTATAATAGTGCCAAAGAAAATGCACTTAAATTCTTGGAAAAAGTGCAAATGTCTAAATTTATAGAAGCAAAACCAAGCCAGCTTTCAGGCGGGCAAAAGCAGCGTGTGGCAATTGCTAGAGCACTTTCTATGGATTCTGAAATACTTCTTTTTGATGAGCCAACATCTGCGCTGGACCCCGAAACAGTTGGAGAAGTGCTGAAAGTTATGAAAGATTTAGCCCAAAGCGGCTTGACGATGATAATAGTAACCCACGAAATGGCTTTTGCAAAAGAGGTTTCAAACAGAATAGTATTTATGGATGACGGTATAATTTGCGAGCAAGGAAAACCAGAGGAGATACTCGTTAATCCGAAAAATGAAAGAACAAAGAATTTCTTGTTTAGGTTTATTGTTGGGGAGTCAGGCTAAAAAATAAAGCCTTCGGCATAAAAACCGAAGGCTTTGTTTTTTTATTTTGTTTCGCTGTTTTCTTTGTTTGCGATTGCCCATTTTTTAATTCTCATTTTTTCAGATGCTGTTTCAATCACTAAAGAATCGGAATCTTCTTTTATGCTTACAACTTTTCCGATTATTCCGCCGATTGTAACAATTTCATCGCCGATTTGGATTGATTTTCTAAGTTCTTCTTCTTGTTTTTTTCTTTTTTGATTTGGTCTAAACATTACAAGGTAAAGTCCTATAATTACCACGGCGTAAATTAATATTGAGCTAAAAATTGATTGGCTTTGAGCATTTCCGAATAAGTTTTGCATGTTTTTTCCTCCGAATAAATATTTTAAAGTATTTTAAATTAAATACCTATGTAATATTATATATTTAAAAAATTTATTAATCAAGTTTTTTTGGGTGCAAATAAATTTTAAAATCGGCTTATTGTTTTTAAAAAAACTATTGTAAATTTATTTTTTGTATGATATAATAACTTAGTGTGTATTTAAAACATTATGTATATATATACTAGAGAGGTGGACAAAATGCAAAAGAGTATTCATCCTAATTACTCCGAAACAGAAATTAAATGTTCTTGTGGAAACGTTATAAAAACTAAATCTACAAAGCAAAATTTAACTGTTGAAGTATGTTCAAAATGCCATCCGTTCTTTACAGGACAACAAAGATTTGTTGACAGCGGCGGACGTGTTGAAAAATTCCAAAAACGTTTGGCAGTTTCAAAAGGCTAATTGTACATTAATTTTAAAAAATAGGCGGCGCGGTTTAGCGTTGCCTATTGTGTCAGTGTGGTGAAAATATTGCAGTGGTACAAAACGATTGCTCAGTCCGGCTTTTTTACGGAAACAGAAAAAAGATCCAAGTTTATTTCGTTTGCTTTTTTTGTGGAAAATGAGGAACAAGTTCAAGAGCATTTAAAAGAAATTAAAGCTAAATACCACGATGCAAAGCATCACGTTTACGCATATAAACTTAAAAAAAA